>VFZU01000106.1 GCA_016870995.1 Acidobacteriota bacterium | reverse complement strand
AGGAGGGGCACATCCCCTCCTCTGCACTCCTCCCCTAAAAGCCCAGAAAGGCAGCATTGGCCAAATTCGTAATTGCAGAACTTGACATACACAACTTACAGATCAGGCTGTCCTCTTCAACTCTTCAACCTCTTCAACTCTTCAGCTTGTGGCGTGGCGACCAGCTTAGTCGTCGTGAGGGCGTAGGTCTTGAGGGCCTGATTTTATTGAAGATTTTGCAAGGTGCAGATCAGGCAGTCCCCTTCACGGCAGTCTCCTCTTCGCTGACCTTCACCGTCCCCTTCGCCCTTCACCAGGCTGCCCATTTCGGCCACTTTGCCGGCCCTGTGTCAGGATTTGTTATCAAATAACATGATAACATAAAATCATGAAAGAAGAAAATAAATTAGAATATTTGAAAATACTACTTGTTGATTGCCACCATGAAGCGAACTTCGCTTCAACCGAGGCAATGAGCGGAGACCCTGTCAAAGTTGGGCAGTTCACTAAAGCTTTAGATGCCGAAGACAAATCTGAAAAGGAGCGAGGCGAGGTTTTGACAGCTAATATGGTTTAGATGATTTAATAAAAAGTAAATAAATTACTACTAATTAAATGAGTTTAATTGTATGGTTTTGGGGCTGCGTTATTTCCAGCACCTGAATGATCGCACAAAACAGGACTCCAACGGCATAATTGCAACTTTGGGGTTTGGTTAAAGAATTCGAGGTTGATTGACGATTCTTCTCTGAGGGTATTAGTTTGATTTCGAAAGAAGACGTCAGCATGCCGGTCTCTGAACAGCAATTTTCAAATACCCGTTCGCAGTGGCAGAAAGCGCAGGATTGGTTCTTTGACGAAGGGGATTCTGGACGTTGTCCTGGACCCGCATTTTGGCTGACTTTTGCAGCTTGGGGAATTGGAATTCTCTTTCGCGGCAGCGCATTCGGGATAGCCGTAGAGTTGCTGACGAGTGAGTTCGGAAAGTGGAGTGAAGTAAAGATTTCTACTGCAACCTTCGGCATGATGGCTGAACTTGTAGCCCTGTTTGTAGTTGCGCTTGCCACAATTGCATACTTCCTCAAAATTGTTTCGGAGAGCGAAGAGGTTTCAAAGAGGAACCACCTCTCATGGGCGCTTGGGGGAAGCGTTTTCTGTGCTGTTTGGTACTTCAATCAATAAGCAGGTTCTGCGCTGTCGTTCTAGGTAAGCCCTCTCTGAGTCTTTGATTCTAACAATCTGCCAAAGCAGTTTTGCGCCGAAAGAAATTAGTCAAAGTCAGGAGCTAGTAAGTATCACCAATTCGAGATCGAAGTGTCGAAGACGACTGTCACGAATGGCGGCGATAGCTAGGACGGACGCACCGCATTGCTTCCGTGTAGGCGTCTTCGTACTCTTGTTCGCGGACGGGCAAGGCGGCCTTGTCGACTTCTTCGAAATAGCGTTCGAGTTCTCTCGCGATCTGCTGCTTTTGCTCGAGAGTCATCTTCGGCTCTTCGAAGGCATGGATGCTGATCGATTCGCTTTCGCGGATGCTGCGGCCAAGGATTTTCTCGAAGGTCGCTTTCTCGGCAGGAGTTAGTTCGTTGGCGTTGCGAATCATGGTGCTGTCCGTGCGAAGTTGAATTCATTCTGGCATGGAAAATGGGCACCTGAGGGGTGCCCATTGTTGATTCTAGTTGTTGAAGAAGGTTACTTCAGCAGGAACGGGATGAGGTCGACGACGCGGTTGGAGTAGCCCCATTCGTTGTCGTACCAGCTGACTACTTTGACCAGGTTTCCGTCCAATACCTTGGTCATGCCGGCGTCGATGATGCTGGAGTTCGGGTTTCCTTGCATGTCCGTCGATACCACTTCGTCTTCCGTGTAGGCGAGGATGCCTTTCATCGGACCTTCAGCAGCGGCCTTGAGGGCCTTGTTTACTTCTTCGGTGGTCGTGTTCTTTTCGGTGACGGCGACGAAGTCCACTACCGAGACGTTCGGGGTGGGGACGCGCATGGCGTAGCCGTCCAGCTTGCCCTTGAGGCTCGGGAGGACCAGGCCGATGGCCTTGGCGGCACCGGTGGAGGTCGGGATCATGTTGATCGCGGCGGCGCGGGAGCGGCGGAGGTCGGCGTGGGGGAAGTCGAGGATGACCTGATCGTTGGTGTAGCTGTGGATCGTGGTCATGCTGCCCTTCGAGATGCCGAAGTTGTCCATGAGGACCTTGGCCACAGGGCCGAGACAGTTGGTGGTGCAGCTGGCGTTCGAGACCACGTGATGCTTCGAAGCATCGTACATTTCGTTGTTGACGCCGAGGACGATGGTGAGGTCTTCGTTCTTGCCAGGGGCCGAGATGATGACCTTCTTGACTGTGCCCTGGAGGTGCTTGGAGGCATCAGCCTTGTCGGTGAAGCGGCCGGTGGATTCAATCACCACTTCGGCGCCGGTGCTGGACCAGTCGATCTGGGCGGGGTCTTTGGTTTCGAAAACACGGATGCGCTTGCCGCCAACCGTGATGCTCTCGGCATCGAAGGTTACGTCTTTGCCAATGCCGCCCATGGTCGAGTCGTACTTGAGCAGGTGGGCGAGGGTCTTGTTGTTGGTGAGGTCGTTGGTCGCGACGATTTCGATGTTGGGGTTGCCAAGCGCCGCGCGAAACACATTGCGTCCAATACGGCCAAAGCCGTTGATCGCTACATTAATTGCCACAGGGAAAATTTCTCCTTCAGATGTCGGGGGGAATCTTCCTCCAGTTTAGCTAAGGTGTGGTGGGACGGGGGCCTTGGACCGTCGAACCGCCGAGGCCGGCGAAGCTCTCTCGGATCTTGGTGACCTTGCCGGATTGGAAAGTGAGGAACGTAATCTTACCGGGAGCGTTGCCGTAGACCCAATCTTCGGAGTCGATGCCGTCTTTTGATTCGCGGCTCTTCAGACGGGGCTTGCCGATGGCCATGATGACCTGATCCTTATCCATGCCCTCGATGACGCGCTGCTCTTTGACGGCGGACTTGATCTCGGGAGGGAGGGAGTCGACATACGATTCGGTCGCGGTGCGGACTTCGAAATCGAACAAAGGCTTGAGCAGCTTTTTCATTTCGGGGGTGTCGACGGGAGGGACGCCGTTGGGAAACTTCACGACGATGGCGGTGCCGAGGGTGGGAGTGCCGGAGGGGTTAGAGACGGGCGCGGTGCGATTGCCGGTGCCGACCTGGACATTGTCGTACCACTTGCGGCCCGACTTGAGGCCGCCGTTGATCTCGATGGTGATCTTGTCGTTGTCGATTTCAACTTTGGTGAACTGGACGAGGTCGCCGGGGCGGGCGGCGGGGCCGCGCTCTTTGGCGGCTTCGTCCCACTTGTCTTTGTTGAACTTGCCGCCGAGTTCGTATTCGAGGGCGGACTTGGAGCGGGGGAGCATGAGCTTGACGGTGGCGTATTCGCTGGAGAGGCCGCGGATGAGCTCGATGCGTTGTTCGGGGGTGAGTTTTTCGTTGGCGGCGAAGGCCAGGGTTGCAGTGAGGAGCAGAGAGATAATGCGCATGACTTACTCCGTGTCGTTATCGAATAGATCAGGACGGGTGGAGGCAATGGGTGCTTTGTAGAGGCACCAACCGAGAACGGGAAGCACAAGAGTGGTGAGCAGGCCGGCTTCTGGGCCGTACTCGCCACCGCTGAAGAGCGGGGGGATGTGCCAGGTGAGGTTGAGTCCGGTGGTGGCCATCTTAAAACCACTGACGTTTGCGCCGAGAAGCGGTAACGCCCAATTCCATCCCGAGTGTACTCCGATGGGGAGCCAGAGGTCGCCGGAGCGAAGGAAGCAGAGGCCGAGGAAGGTGCCCCAGAGGAAGGTGTTGAAGGCGGAGAGGTAGTTGGCCGAGAGGTTGTTGGTGTGGGCGGCGGCGAACAGGACGCCGCTGGGGAGCAGGGTTTGGAAGGCGCCGAGCTTGCGGAGGAGGAGCTGGAAGGCGTAGCCGTGGAAGAGGAGTTCTTCACCGATGGCGCCGAAGATCATGACGGTGAGGAGGAAGATGAGGCTGGGGATGTTGAAGGAGGTTTGGGGGTCTTTGGAAACGGTGGCGAGACCGAGGAGGACGGGGAGGCCGGTGACGGCGAGGGCGCTGCCGAGGCCGCCGAGAAGGCCGTAGCTGAGATTGCGGAAAGAGCCAGGCAGCCAGCCGAGGCCGAGGTTGGATAAGCCGCCGCGCTCGAAGATGCGCATGGTGAGGGCGTTGGCGACGGCGGCGGAGGCGAAGACGGCCATGGCGGCCTGGACGAGGATGCCGGCCCATGCCAGAAGCACAGAGACGATTTGCAAGGTGACGATGCCGGTGATCATGAAGATCCCGACACGGAGGAGCAGGCCGAATTTACCTAGCTCAGGCACTCACCTTGACCTGAACGCCCTTGGGGGCGATGGCGAAATCGAGGACCTGCGCGCCGAGGTCGCGAACGAGTTGGGAGACCTTTTCTTTGGCGCCTTTTTCGACGAGGAGGAAGCAGCAGCCGCCACCGCCGGCGCCGCAGACCTTGAAGCCTTTGGCACCGGCCTTGCGGGATTTTTCGGCGATGGCGTCGAGGAGGTCTGTCGAGATGGTGGGGGCGTTCTTGCGGCGGAAGCTCCATTCTTCGCGAAGCAGGCGGCCGGCTTCGTCCCAGTTGGATTGCTCGAGGGCGCTGCGCATGGCGACGGCGATCGAGGTGATTTTGTCGAAGTTGCGGCGGACGGTTTTGTCGCCGTCGATGTAGGCCTTGTTGACTTCCCAGTTGTTGATGCCGGAGTTGCGGGGCTTGCCGGTGTAGACGAGGACGCCACGATCGGCGAGTTCCTGGTGGGGAAGTTTGATTTCTTTGCGGGCGATGCCTTCGCAGCTGAGTTCGATGGCGCTGACGGAGCCGTACATGGCGGGGTAGTAATCCTGGCAGCCGGTGGGGACCTGGATGATTTGCGCTTCGATGTTCTGGGCGACTTCGCGGATTTTCTCGAGGGAGTAGCCGCGCCTGGAGAGTTTGTTGAGGGCTGCGCCGAGGGTGATGAGGAGGCTGGAGGAGCCGGAGATGCCGGCGCCAGCGGGGGCTTCGGAATTTGTGACGATGTGGACGCCGGTTTCGGGGCGGTACCAGCGGAGGGCGTAGGCGAGCAGGGGGAGCTTGAATTTTTTGGTGGCGGCGAGGTGGTCGATCGAGTCGAATTCTTCGCGGCCGCCGAGGTCGCGGGTTTCGAGGATGATCTTCTTGTCGCTGCGCGATTCGATGCGGGCGTGGGTGTAGAGGTTGACCGCGAAGTTTACTGTGACGGCGTGGTCGTGATTGAGGTAGAGCGGCCAGATATCGAGGGTGCCACCGGCGAAGTCGACACGGCAGGGGGATTTAGCGACGAGCAACATTGGATCAACTGCCATGGTGGCACAAAGTCAATTGGGGCGGATGGGGGAATCGTTGAAGAAGAAGTTTTCGCCGAGGTAGATGCGCTTGACTTCGGGGTCGCGGCCGAGGAAATCGGGGCTGCCGGTGCGGAAGATTTTGCCGTTGTTGATGATGTAGGCGCGGTCGGTGACGGCGAGAGTTTCGCGGACGTTGTGGTCGGTCATGAGGATGCCGATGCCCTGGCGCTTGAGGTCGGAGATGATGCGCTGGAGTTCGAGGACCTGGATGGGGTCGATGCCGGAGAAGGGTTCGTCGAGGAGGAGGAAGGAGGGTTCGATGACGAGGGAGCGGGCGATTTCGACGCGGCGGCGCTCGCCACCGGAGAGCATGTAGCCCTTGTTCTTGGCGACCTTTTCGAGGCCGAGTTGTTCGATGAGGCGGCTCATGCGCTCGCGGCGCTGGCGGCCGTCGAGGGGGAGAGTTTCGAGGATGGCCATGAGGTTCTCTTCGACGCTGAGCTTGCGGAAGACGCTGGGTTCTTGCGGTAGATAAGAGATGCCTCGTCTCGCGCGTTGGTACATGGCGAGGTCGGTGACGTCGGTGTCGTCGAGGAGGATGCGGCCACTGTCGGGTGTGACGAGGCCGACGATCATGTAAAAGCTGGTGGTTTTGCCGGCGCCGTTGGGGCCGAGGAGGCCGACGACTTCGCCCTGCTCGACAGAGACAGAGACGCCGTCAACGACGCGACGTCCGCTGTAGGCTTTGATGAGCTCTGTTGTCTTGAGTGTACGCAACCATCTTCAGCTTAACGCTTTCGCTGGAGTGTGCTGAGGGCGGGTTTCTTTTCCTGGCCGTCGACGATGATCTTGTTGTTGTTGGCGAACCAGGAGAGTTGCTTGCCGGAGGTGCGGCGTTGTTCGACGCCTTTGACGATGTCGACCATCTCGGACTTGCCGCCTTCGAGCACGAGGCGGCTGTCGGCGGTGTAGTATTCGCCGGTTTCGCCGTTGCCCTTGCGGGTACGTTCGGAGCCGGTTTCGACGATGTTGACGGCGCCGTAGGCGAAGGCTTTCTCGATGCCGCCGGAGGGTTGTTCGTTGAAACGCTCGGTGTCTTCGGGTTCGAGGTAGGCGCGGAGTTGGTTTGATTTGACTTCGAGGCCAGGGCGGGTCATGAGGACGCCGGTGCGGTATTCGACGACGCGGTCTTTGTCGGAATAGAACATGTCGGCGGCTTTGACGTTGGTGAGGATGGGGCCGGACTTGCGGGCGGCGGCGGATTTCTCGTCGACCATTTGATGGATGATGCCGCCGGTGGCGCGGAGTTGGCCTTGCTTGCGATCGATATCGATCCGTGGGGCGCGGAGGCGGTTCTCACCTTGCCAAAGGACGGCGCTGCCTTCGTAGCGGATGAGGGTGTTGGATTCGCGGGCTTCCATGCGGGCGGCGGTGGCTTGGGTGACCGGGTTTGATTTGTCGGCTTCGCGGGTGCTGCGGACGTTGCCGGTGGCGATGAACTCGCCGGTCTTTTGGTTGAGGACGATTTCGTTCGCGTCGGTGGAGCCGGTGGGGTCCCAGACGCGAGCGTTCTGGGTGAGGGTGATGCGGTTGGCTGCGTTCTCCTGGACGGCTTGCTGGGCTTGGGCGCGGCGGTCGCCTTCCTGGTATTTGAAGTCGTTCCATTGCTCCATGCGGAGGAGATCGCCGGTCTTGGGGTCGAAGCGGGCGGCGAGGTCTTTCGAAGAGGTGAGGGTGGGGGCAGTGGATTTCTTGGGAGTGGTGGGGTCGGGCTCGGTGCGGGTGGTGACGTTGGTGCTGCGGAAGGATTCGATTTGGTTGTTGGCGGCGTAGGTGATAGTCATGCGTTCGCCTTCGAGATGGCGGCGGCGCTGGGTGGGGCGTGTCGGGATGAAGTCGATGGTGCCGGGGGCGTGGACCTGGACGATTTCGATTTCCTGACCGCCTTTGCGCATTTTGAGCTCGACGGATTCGCTGCGGAGGATCTTGGTTTCGCCCTTGTTGGCGGCGGGCGTGGATTCAAGGACGGCTTTGCCGTTGGCGAGGGCTTTCTCGAGGATGGATTCCTTTTCGTTGATTAGAAAGAAGAGATCCATGCGGCGGGCGGTGGTGTTGGTCTTGCCTGAGTCGCCGATGGTGTTGAGGCGGGCGTCTTCTTCGGCGATGATCTTTTCGACGAGGCCGGCCTCGTTGAAGTCGATGTTGAGGTGCTTGGCGGCGTAGTCGAGGTGGCGATTGGGAGTTTTGTCGAGGCCCTGGGCGTCGAGGGCGGTGACGTGGCGGATCGTGCCTTTTTCGAGGGTGACTTCGCTGGTGGCGGCGTTGAGGGAGAAGTCCTGCTTGCGCATTTTGGACCAGGGGGAGAGGAGAACCTTTGAGTCGACTTCGCGGTAGCGGACGTCGTCGGCTTCGACTTCCATGGGGGGAGCTTTGGGGTCTTTGGGCTGCCACTTGAGGAAAGAGTTGTGGAGGAGGTGGAGCTCTTTGAGTTGGGGATCGTATTCGGCGCCGTCGGCGTGGCCGGAGCCTTCGCCGCCTTCCTGGTGGAAGAGGAATTCGACGTGTCCCCGGGTGGTCATCTTGCCGGTTTTGATTTCGAGGTTGGCGCCTTTGGCGTTGATGTTGAGGATGCGGCCGTTGGCGGGGGTGCCCTCGACGGGGACGGCCATTTGGACTTCGACATCGTCTTCGCTCGAGAGGCGGCCGTCGGCGGGGTAGAAGTTGCCTTTTTGCGCTTTGACGAGGTCGAAGGACTTGCCGTCTTCGTGGAAGAGGCGGAGCTCCATCTGGTCGAGCTGCATGTAGGGGGGATCTTTGACTTCGCGGTAGTCCTTGGCGCGGAGTTCGGCGACGGTGCGGTTGCCTTCGGAGGTGGCGTAAACGAAACCCTCAGCTTTGGAATTGAGAGTGCTTGGTAGGAGGGTAGGAGGAGTGGAAGTGTTCCGTTTTTGAACGTCGAGGCGCAGCTGGTAGCTGAACCAGGTCCAGCCGGCGATGGCGAGGATGACGGCGAAGAGGAGATACGGAGCGACGCGGCGCATCGGGCCCAGGCTTCAGGGTAGCAGTTTTTGGGGGATGTAGGAGGGGAGAAAAGTCGTTCACAAGAATTATCAACAAATTAATTCTTTATTTATCAACGAATTAGGCAATTTTGCGACCTTTTGGTGACCCGGCTCGCTCAAGCTGGTCTCGCTGGCAGGAAGTCAGGCAACTACCCAATAAATCAAGAGGTTAAGTACCATGGAACCGATCATCATCATCATCCCCAGCCTGTTCTAGTCAAGTGCTGGATTTGAAAAGATCCTAGCGCAGAAATCCACAATGTGGAAAAATCTCAATGAAGGATGGAGCCTAGGACGAATCTCTGATATATTCCTAGAAGTACCAGATACGGTACTTCTAGGACTAAGGTAAATGACTCGAATCGTCGGTTATGCACAATTCGGGATGGTAGTTGCTTGGCTGCTAGCTGGATGTCAAAACCCGGAGAAAGCCTTAAGTGATGTCGCGGGGAGGCAAAAGGTAGCGTCGAAAGAGCTGCAAGCTGCACGTAAGGCCGCCTACGAAGCAACGCTGGCGCAGGATTTTGATGCGGGGATCCGACTCTACGAGCAAGCGCGCAAGCTAGCGCAGAAAGAAGAAAATCAACAGCTTGCGACGCAGTTTTTAGTGAATATCGCGGGGTGTTATCAGGCAACTTCTGCATATCGGGATGCAATGGAGAAGAACAGACGTGCGATTGAAGAGGCGCGCCGGCATGGGTTGGTGTCGATTGAAGCTGTAGCGGTGAACAATCTGGCGATTTTGTTACAGGAAATGGGTGAAGTGAAGAGTGCTGGGCAAGTGGTGCAGACGTTTCCGTTGGACGGGTCGAAAATTTTGCCAGAAGTGAAGCTGGCGGCGTTCATGCAGCAGTCGAGTATTTTTGCGCAGCTGGAGGATGAGGCGCAGAAGCGCTCTGCGTTTGAAAGGGCTTTGATGGCGGCGGACGAGGCTCCTTCGCCGGAAGTGATTGCCGCTAACCAGAAGAAGTATGAGCAATGGCCGGAGAGCATTCGGGAGTTGAGAAGGGCTTGGGCATTTGCGGAGTATTCGAAGGTACTGACCCGGCAATACAAGTTCGCTGAGGCGGAAGTGTATGCGCTTGAGTCTTTTCGATTGAGAGCGATTTATCAGGACAAAGCGAGGTTGAGAGATTGCCTGCAGCTGGAAATGTTGAGCCGGCAGCGGGGTGACCTGGATCATGCCACGCAGTTGATGGAGGTTGCCAGACAACTTGAGCGAGAGCGAAAGGTCCCCATGTCACAGTTTTTGTTGGAACGCGAGTGGGCGCAGATCGAAATTGCACGGGGAAACTTCAGTGAGGCAATGCCCTGGTTGCGACGGGCCTTGGCTACCGCCCGGGGATTAAGAATGGCGGTATTGCCTTCAACGTCGACGTTTTTGAGCTTTGAGGCGAATTTGTCTCAGGATGTGCAGCGAGAATTCCTAAAAACCATCCTGAGGAGCAACGCCGATCTGAGGGACAAGAGCCTCGCCGAAGAATCGTTGTGGATTGCAGAAGAAGCTCGATTTGCCAGTATGAGGGCTGCCCAGTTCCCGGCGGCGGAGTTTGCTACGCGGTTACCGCAAGACTACTGGATCACGCTTAAGAAGTTTCAGAAGTTGCAGGTAAAAAATCAGGCGGAAGGCAACTCTGAAGACAAAGAACTGAAGCAGTTGGAGCATCAGCTTCAGATGTTCGAGTTACAGGCTGGTCTGGTATTGCCAGCGTCAAGCCAGCAAGTGGTACCCGAGATCGGCAAATGGATGAAAACCCTACCAGAGGATGAGGTCGTATTTTCCTACTATCTGGCTGATCCAGAGTCGCTGGCCTGGGTGATCACCCGCAAAGGAATTCAAGTCAGGAAGATTGCAGGAAGAAAAGAGTTGACCCGGCTGGTGGATCGCTTCCGCGAAGAGATTGTCGGAAATTCCCATTTAGGTACAAATCGTGCCGGAATGGAACTTTCTCGTCAGTTGTTCGGAGAAAAACTCCGTACTGAACGCACTACTCCATATTGGACGATGGTGATAGACCAAGAGCTGTCAACAATTCCATTCTCTGCATTGCCGACCGGTAATGATGGAGAGAAGTATCTTGTGGAGCGCCATGATTTGCGAGTTCTGCCGTCAGTATTGTTTGCTGGACGATTGGGTGCGGAAAAGTGGGCAGGACGTGCGGAAGGTCTCGGAGATCCGGTTTACAATTCCGCCGACGGGAGAGGCGGAGAGTTGCGAACCAGTAGCACCAATTGGCTGCAATTGGGCCGCCTACCTGAATCGAATAAAGAAATTGAGCAGAGTCTAGCGGTGATGCGCCAGCGTGGCTGGAACGTTCAAGCAAGGACTGGCCTTGAGGCGAATCGCGAAGAGTTAGAACTGGCTCTCAAGCGCTCTCCCGACATTTTGCATGTGTCCGCCCACTTCCTCAATACGAACAACGAAGGCAGATTGAGCATTGCCCTTAGCCCCAAGAAGGGTAATGATTCCAACAGTTTATTGAACATGCTGGATCTAAACGCACTGAGAACCAGAACCAAGCTGGTCGTGTTGTCCGGTTGCAGTTCGTCGACGGGAGAACTCGTACCTAGCATTGGAATCAATGGACTGTCTCGAGCCTTTTTGATCTCCGGGGCTCGCGACGTACTTGCGACACTTTGGCCAGTTACAGATAGCAGCGGACCATTGTTTCCAGTATTTTATGCCGAGTTGATGAAAAACGACTGGAATAGCAGATCTGCGGCGAGGGCATTGAGGGAATCCCAGTTGGCGATGATTCGGCAGGGCGGATGGACGGCAAATCCCGCGTATTGGGCGGCTTACATAGCGATTTCGAAAGGGTGACAGATGCTGATAATGAACGCCATCGATGGACCATCGTCAAGTGAGGAGAGTGAATTTTCTCGAAGTGCATCTGAGTCCCAAAACAACTCGCAGGGTCTGATGGCAGTGGAACCGCCACAAAATCCAGGCGAGCAGGTGGATTGGGCGGGGTTGGTGGCGCGGATTCAAGCTAATGATCCGGCGGCGCAGGAAGAGCTTTACAACTTATTCTCTCGGGGTATCAAGTTCCTGATTGTGAGGCAGTTGGGCCGGCAGGATATTGAAGATCGGGTGCATGACACGTTTGTGATTGTGGTCCAGGCGATACAAAGGGGAGACTTGCGGGAGCCAGAACGGCTGATGGGGTTTGTGCGGACGATTGTGCGACGGCAGATCTCGGCGTTCATCGAGAAAAACTACATGAAGCGGCGAGATGAACTGGATGTCGATGGGAGTGTGAAAATTGCTGATCGTCAGATCGGACCCGAGGAACAGGCGATCCGGGTACAGAATGCCCAGATCATGGAAGAGATCCTGAGGGAATGTTCGAGGCGGGATCGGGAAATTTTGACGAGGTTTTATTTGCTGGAGCAGTCGCAGCAGCAGATTTGCGAAGAGATGGGGTTGAACGACACGCAGTTCCGGCTCTTGAAATCGCGGGCAAAGCAGCGATTTAGCGACGAGGGGCGGCGGCGGATGGCAAAAAACAATTTGAAATCATTTTTTGTGAGAAAAAGAGCGGTCTCCTGACACTATAGGGGTGCACGAAGGAACTGCCGGTTAATCCTCCCCCGCCCCGGCATCGTTCTCATGGAGGTTAGAATGGAGCGGCGTTTGCCCGAAAACCCGGAGTCTGAGCTACAGATTCTTGACAGATTGCATCTGACCGACGAGGCGCTGGAGGCGTATTCGTTGGGTCGGACGCTATCGGAATCGCAACTTGAGGTGGTGGAGGAGCACCTGATGTTGTGCGCTTATTGTCAAAACCGATTGGACAAGATGGACCTGTTCGTGACTGCGGCTAAAGATGGAGCGCGGACTTTAGCAGCGGAGCCGGAACAGAAAGTAAGTAAGGCGGTGTCGATTACAATCGCGGCGGGAGTGGCCGCAGCTTTCTTTTTGCCGGGAGCATTGAGGGAAATGGCGCTTCCTGTGGACGTGGAGCTAGTTGCGGTTCGCAATCAGGCGAAGGCAACTGCACCCTTTGACCGCAAGCTGGAACTCAAGCCAGACTTAACTGACTTGACGGCTGCGGCGATATCCTGGGAGGTCGCCGCAGCCGATGGCAGCGTGCGAGGTAGCGGAGATTTGAGCCCGAACGGTGGAAAGATTCAAATGCCTGGGCTTGAACGGGGGCGTTATTGGGTACGGCTCAAGGCGAGTGGGGAAGTGATTCGGGAATTCAGTCTTTTGGTGAAGTAAGTATCAAGCTGCGGCAAATCCAGGCCTATATGATTCTCTACTCGGTCTGCTGTTAATTGTGTGACAACCTGTCTTAGCGCGATGTGCAGTAACTGCTCACCGAGTGGGTCGTGGAAGTGGTTCCTGCCACGATCTGGAATTTGGGGCGAACGGTTTGCGCAGGAGATGAGCCAGTGCTTGCGGGCCATGGCCCAACACAGTGGCGTTTATCGGAAGTCGGCTTATCCAACGAATTAGAATCGGCCCGCGCGCAGGGCAGGAATGAAGTCGGGTGATATGCCCGGCGAAGCAAGAGAGCCATTTATCCCCGATTGTGAGTGCCGTGCACAGCAATGCGAGTGTGACCTCTCTGTTGCTACTCGTCGCTGTTGCATTCGAGTACCGCTGGTGGACGCGGATGAGGTTATCGATCGCTGGTTTATGTTTGAGACAACCTGACTTTTATTGTTGTCGGGGACTATTGTCGGGTCACCGATATGCTCGCTGTACTGCGCTGTCCCGCGGCTTCCACAAGCACTTCATAGACACCCGGAGCCTCGTCGCGAATCTCCCAAACGGCGTCGTTGAGACCTCCGACACCCGCTATCTTCATCGTGCGTACCGCCTCGCCCTTCGCATTGCTCACGGTGACGACTGCTTCACCGGCCGCCTTCAACCAAAAATGGACACGCGCCCTGCCGCGCGGCGGAAACGGTGGGACCTCCCTCGGCGCAGCCCACTTCAGCTTCACTGGGCGCACGTCGAAGACATGCAGCGTCGTCGCTTGCACTTTTGCATTCACAGACTGCAACGGTCTGACATCGATCAAGTACATGCTTCGGCCATGTGTCGCGACAATCAGTTCGTGTTCCCTCGGATGGATGACCAGATCGTGTACCGGTGTCGTCGGTAGGTCCGCACATAACGACTGCCAAGTCGCCCCGCGATCCAGCGAGACGTAGACGCCAGCGTCCGTGCCAACGTACAGCAGGTTGGCGTTGACCGGATCCTCACGCACGACGTTGATTGGTTCCGCAGGGAGGTTGCTTGCGATCGCGGCCCAGCTCGCGCCGTAGTCGGTGGAGCGGTACAAATAGGCCTTGAAGTCATCCTCGCGATATCCAGTCATGGAGACGTACACTGTGGCGGGATCGAAGTCCGAGGCTACGATCCGCGAGATCCATTTTTTGGGCAGGCCGGCGTCGATCTTCTTCCAACTCTTGCCATCGTCGCGCGTGAGGTGGAGGCTGCCGCTTTCGGTTCCCGCGTAGAGGATACCGGGCGCGAAACGGGATTCCGCGAGCATGGTGATGGTTCCCGTGGGAACGGCCGAGCGTTCGTGACTCGCGGGCTCGCTTAAGTCCGGACTGATCGCCCGCCAACGCATGCCGCGGTTGGTGGACTTCACCACAACATTGCCGCCCGCATACAGCGTCCGCGGTTCATGTCGCGACACGAAGAAGGGCGTGTACCAGCCGAAGCGCCAGGGTGCCGCAGCTCCTTCGGGTTCTCGCGGACGGATGCTCTCACTCGCGGGACCGCCTGAGAACGCGTTGCCCGCAGCGAGGTTGATGCGCATCATCGCACCATTCTGGTGCTCGTAGTAGATGTAGCGGGGGTCGGTGGGATCGGGCAGCGTGACAAAGGCGTCGCCGCCGGTCCAACGATCGAGCCAGACATGTTTCCAGGCGTCGTTTGGAGCAGGTTCGTCACCGGGGCGGAAGTCCGAGGGGCCGTACACCGCGCCATCGTCCTGCGTGCCACCGAAGATGGTGTACGGATCCTGCATGTCCACCGAGACGAAATAGAACTGCCCGATCGGGAGATTGTTGAGGTGGAGCCATGTCCGGCCTCGGTCCCAAGACTGGTGGACGCCGCCGTCGTTGCCCAGCAGCAAGCGGTCTGGGTTCGCGGGGTCGATCCAGAGCTCGTGGTGGTCGAGGTGCATCGACGATCCTTCGGTGTTGTGGAAGCGCCGTATGGTCTCGCCGATGCGTTGGTAGGTTTTTCCGCCGTCGGTCGAATGAAAAGCGCGATTGCCGAGAATGTAGATTTCGTTTTCGTTCGCGGGCGAGACGCGGACGTCGCAAAATTTCCAACCGTAAATGCTGAAGACCTCGTAGAGATCTTCGGTGTTCGCGCGCGTCCAAGTCTCCCCGCGGTCGGCGGAGCGGTAGACTTCGCCTCCGACGATTTGTCGGGGATCCTTGGGGTCCTTTTCGGATTTCCACAGAGCCCAGTTGTCGACGAACGCGTAGACGACTTTCGAGTTTGTGGGGGCGATGTCCAAGCCGCTGCGCCCCATCGGACCCGCAGGCAGTCCCGCGCGAAGCTGCTTCCAGGTGTTGCCGCCATCGGTGGTGCGATAAATGCCGCTTTCCGGACCGTTCGGCATCTGCCAGGCGGAGGCGAATAGGGTCTTCGGATCCGCCGGGTCCAGCACGAGATCGATCACACCGGTGCGCTCGCTGATGTAGAGGACCTTTTCCCAGGTACGTCCGCCATTCAGCGTGCGAAAGACACCGCGTTCCGGATTGAGCGAGCGGAAATGGCCCATGGCCGCGACATAAACGATATCGGGATTTTTGGGATGGATCACGACCTTGCCAATGTGGAAGGTATCGGGAAGGCCCATGTGTTGCCACGTGCGGCCACCGTTGATCGACTTGAAGACGCCCGAGCCCGCATAGGCAGGTCCGCTATGGCGCGGCTGGACTTCACCCGTGCCAACCCAGACGATCTCCGGGTTCGAAGGGGCGATGGCGATGTCGCCGATTGAGAACGAGGATTCGTGCTCGAAGATGGGTTCCCAGGTCATGCCGTTGTTCACGGACTTCCAGATGTTGCCGGCGCCGGGTCCCGCGTAGATGGTGCTTGAACCTGGCGCCGGGACCGCGAGGGCTTCGATGCGCGCGCCCTGCATCGAGGGTCCGAGAGGTTGCCAGTGCATGCCACGGAACGAAGATCGGGCGAGAAGGTCGACGTGATCCCGCCAAGCTTTCATTCGTTCGTCGCCGTCGGCGGCAAATGCAGTGAGGAGCGATAGAGAGGCGAGGAAGAGACGGTGCACGTTACGAGTCTAGCGCCCCGCTAGAGCTCGGGATGTCTCATCTGTGAAGTGAATTGAGGGCCATTGCGCAGCGTTACATTTGCGATGCCCGAGTACCCTTTCGAGCCATGGGAAAGGGCGTCGGTCTTGAGTGCGAACGAGACCTTTTGCCGCTCTGCGCTCGTTTCTGCATCTTGTGCCAGCACCGGCACTTGTGGAGCGGTCACGAAGGCCGCGTTCGTCAAGGCAACCGTAAGAGTCTTGCTGAGTTTCATTCTGATCTCCTTCTGCGTCGGTGTGGTTTTCGCAGCGCGGGATCTGAATAGAGAGCGCGCGGAATTTCTGAAGGACCGAACCCGCCACGTTGCCGTGCGAACCTCGCTATAGGGAATCGCTACACGGATGGGAAGTCCTAAGGTGCGCTGGCATGCAGGTGAGGCTATTGGATAGGACCCGCAAAGTCGCGTTGTGTAAAGCAATCCCGACTGGATGACGCGCGATTCGGCAACGATGGAATCGCCGACCATCCGTTCAGGAGTTGTTTGCGGGACATAGCTAAACACGATGGCGTTTATCGGGTTCTATGCGTTTTTGGAGTCCACTTTCCGAATCACGCGACATCCAGGCACAATAGCTCTGCACATTGCGACTTTCCGGGACAAGTGCCGCGCAGGCCCTTAGCCTGTATGGCAAAATGAGCTACATCGTGAACTGGAAGAGGACCTGCAGCTTGTTGTTGTCGAGCCTAGCGATGGCCCAGTGCCTTCCCGCGCAAGATCTGGCGCAGCAAGTTATAAAGAACGAACTCAGACAACTGGGCGATTTGGAAGAGTACACCTTCGATTACGAGCTTGAATGGATGTTCCATTCGCGCAACGGGGCAGTGCACAAACGGTACACGGAGTCGGGCGAATCGTTCATGAGCCGACGCCGAAGCATTGACATCGCGCTCGTCAAGAACGGAAAGCAGCAGAGCCCGAATACGGTCAGCAAGGCACGAAAAGCAGCGCTGGCGAAATTCGAGGAAGATGCGAAAGCCGGGAACCACGCTGGACTGGGAACACTGTCCCCCAACGGCCCGGCACCTGGTCTAGAAACCCGTGGTGTGCGTATGAGCTCAATCGACATCCTGCGCTACTGTAAGCTCGGGGCTCCCACAGAGGCGGGAGATAAACTGGAAATCAGATTCGACGGCTGTGACAGTCCGTGGCCCAGCGAAGCTCATTTCCCTCGGATCGAGGGTTCACTGCTCGTCGATTCTAAAACGCGATTGATTGCTTCGTGGCGCGCCAGGATCAAAGACGGACCGTCGCCTGGCGCTCTGTTTTTCGAGCAAGCAACCCAGACCGGACCTGACAATGTACGGCTTCTGGCCAGCAATCGGCTCAATACGAATTCTGCACCCCACCTGTTTCCGAGGGACCGCTTCGAAGTGCTGTATCGTTGGAGGCGTCCAAAGCGGTTTAATGTTGATACGAAACAGACTGTCGTGGAACCGAAGCTGACGGCAAACCCGCAGTAACGGCATAATACTTAGCTAACTCCACCAACTTCCGATTTGTCGGCTACCCGGAAGTTGGGTGCCCCAATGCAACTTCCGAGTAGCGCGTATTCTGGGAGCAAACCTAAAGAGTCGATCGGAATCAGCAAGAGACTACAGCTTCTTTGGAATGATGAGGAGTTGATTCGGAGTGCTTGGTCACGGAGTTGTGTATGTCAAGTTCTGCAATTACGAATTTGGCCAATGCTGCCTTTCTGGGCTTTTAGGGGAGGAGTGCAGAGGAGGGGATGTGCCCCTCCTTTGCATCCAGTAATGTAGAGTCCCACCGCCGTCAGGCGGCTTGTTCGAGTTTTCTCAACTGCTCCTTTCTGTGGTCTGAGAGTTGCGTCATATTGAGATACCGGATTGCCTCGACCCAGT
>VFZU01000105.1 GCA_016870995.1 Acidobacteriota bacterium | reverse complement strand
GCCGTCAAGGCGACCCTACGGGCAAGCTGCGCTTGGCCTTGACCGCTGCGCGCCTTGGGCAAAGCAACCTTATATCGAGGCGAAGGGCTTAACTGAAGGTCGAGATACTATGAATCCGCTGGACGAAGTTTGGACGTCTTGACAGGGCTTGCCTGGCCGTATGCGCTCAATCCGGATCCCCAACTCAAGCAACCAAACCGCCTGCGCTCCCAACCCTCCCAGTACCCGCGTCACAAACGACGGACCATTGTCGTGTCGCATTGCCTCCGGCATTCCGTACTGCCGAAACACTTCTTCGTAATGCGGCCTCAGCCAACGATGTCCCGTCTGCGGCAGTGCTTCGAGACACAGCAGATAGCGGCTCTGTGCATCACTGATCGTCAAGGGATAACATGACTCGCCATCCCCGCACCGGTACCAACCCTTGAAGTCCGTGCACCATACCTGGTTCACTTCCTGGACATGCCCCAGCGGGGCCGACGATGGATGCCCTCGCTCCCGGCGCTTTCGTGCCTTCACCAGGTTGTGCCGCTTCAGGATCTCTCCGATCGTCGACTCTGCTGGCCAGTTCGTTGCCCTGTCCCGATCCTCCAGCAATCGCTTCAACTTCTTCGGCCCCCAATGCGGCTTCGACAGGCGCAATTCCACCACTCGCTCTTCCACTTCAAGCGAAGTCCGGTGGGCTTGCTCGCTGCGCGCACGCCGCTGATCCCCCAGTCCCGGCTTGCCTTCCTCGACAAACCGCTTCATCCACTTGTAGCCCGTCTTCGGTGCGATCCCGTATCGCCGGTATAGCTCCCGAACATTCCATTCCTTCTTCAGCCAGTCCGCTATGAACTCTTCTCTTTGCTCTTTCACACTGGTCTCTTTCCAGGCCATCGGGTGCTTCCCCCTCTAGCCAAAAGTGTTACCTCTGTGCCCGGTTTATTCCGTTACCCATGTGCCCGGTTCCGACCGGGGAAAGAGAAGCGAATCATAACCAGGTTAGGATTAGGTTCAGCCATTTGGTCTCCAGATTCCTCTGGCTTTTGCTATGTGAACAACAGATCAGAATTTGAGCCATGGTTCCTTTTCACCAATCCAGTCGAATATCAAGCCTTGAAGTCAACAGGAGCGTGCGTACTTGGATACGTCAATAAGGGGAATGGTGGTGGGAAGATTGGTTGGCTGAACTGCTCTATTGATGTTTGCCGGGAGTTTTTTCAATCAGCTCAACTGTAGCTACTAAAGGTGCCTTTCGCTTTTGAGCCACGCTAGTCGCGGCGCATCACCGAAAGGATATCCGTGTCGGCGGCGCGCTGCGTGGGGGCCGCAAGAGCTGCCAACGACACTGCGAGAAAGAGCGCGACCGAAGGCAGCCAGACCTGCCAGTCCCATGGGTGCACATCAATCAGCTGACTGGCCAAAAGGTTGCCGAGAAGTGCGCCGCAGGCGAGGCCGAAGATCGCACCCAGTGCAATGCAACGAACGCCAGAGAGCAGGATCATTCCACGGATGCTGCCGGCCGAGGCGCCGAGCGCCAGTCGAACGCCGATCTCTGGCAGACGTTGTGTGACTGTCTGCGAGATCACGGCGAAGAGGCCGCAAGCGCCGAAAAACAGGGCCAGCCCGGCCAACACAGCCATCAGCCAGTTGAGCGTTCTGCCATTGCGCAGGCCGTCGCTGACATCCTCGGTGAGCTTGTGCAATTCGACTGGTGCTTCGGCATCCAGTGAGTGAATCGCGGCACGGATCGCCGCAAATGCCTCCGTCTCGCGGTTGTAGCGTGCCACCAGACTCAACTCGCGACCCGGAATCTGATCGGCCAGCAGAAACGCCTGAGGCGCAGCGGGCAGCTTGACGTCAGCCCGCAGCAGATTTCCGTACACACCGATGATGCGGAACGGCTGGGGGCCCAGCGAATCGAGGCGGATTGATTCGCCAATCGGGTTGCGACCGGGAAGCAGTTGATCGCAGAGGTTACGGTTTACGATGGCGACGCGGTCGCTCGTTGCCGAATCACGAGCCTCAAAATAGCGGCCCTGTTGTAAAGGGATGCGGAGAGTTTCAAGAGCGCCTCGGGTGGCGGTGATGGTATGCGCCACAGGACGGCGATCCCGATCGAGAGAGAGATGCGTCGATTCGACTCCAAGAGGCAGACCGTCCGCACCGATGACTCCGGGTATAGCCGATAACCAACCCGCGCTGGCAATACTGGGCGCGGCCGAAACGCGCGCCAGAATCTGCGATCGAACCGTATCGTCGCTGGCCGGCTTGAGGCGGACTGTGCCCGCCGAGGCACGCACCACCTGGGAATGGTCATAGCCAGGGCCGAGATCGGTGAGGATGCTGACACCACGAAGTCCGATCATGGCGGTCATCACGAGCGCGAGGCCGATCGAGACCTGAAGGATAACCAGTCCACGCGACAGTCGGTTGGCCGAGGCACTCAGCGTCGCCCGAGGGCCACCATCCTGGGGAACGCCCGGTGTCTGCTTGCGAGCTGCTGCCCAGGCCGGGAACAGACCAAACAGCAGAACCGAGCCAATCGCCGCAGCAAGGTTGAATGCGAGATAGCCGCGATTCAGAAACTCCTTTGGAATCGGGAAGGGAACGTGGATTCCCGACAGCAGTGCCAATGCCGAAGCGCCCCCGACAAATATCGCAAAAGCACCTGCAGGCAAGGCAACGCAGAGACTTTCAGTCAGCGACTGAACCAGGATGCGGGAGCGCGATGCTCCCAGAGCGGAGCGGATGGCCATCTCGCGGCTCCGTGCCGCACCGCGGGCAATCAGCAGATTCGCCACATTCGCGCAGGAGATCAACAGCACACCCCCGGAGATGAGATAAAGCAGCGTCACCACGATGTAGTCGTTCTTGGAGTAAAAGCCACGGTCAGCCGTGTCGACAAGGACGCGCCAGCCGCTGTAGTGATCTGGATGGCGGGCAGCGAGTTGCTGAAATTGGCTATTGAGCACGGTCTGTAGTTCTGGCAGTGCGATCGACGGGCGGCGACGGGCGACGCGATGTGCAGGTTGCGCTTCTCAAAGCGGGTGGGCCTGGGGGTCAATGGCCAGGGGCATCCAGAAGGCGGCACGCGTGTCAGGAAACCAGAAATCCCGTTCCGCTACGGCGACGATCGCGTAAGGCTTGCCGTCCAGGCGCAGTGTTTGGCCGATGATGGCCGGGTTCGCGTTGAGGCGGTTGCGCCGGTAATCGTGACTGAGCACGATTTGAGGCAACGCGCCCTCAAGATGAGCCGCCTCTGCAGGGAAAGCTCCCAGCGCCGCCTGAGCTGAAAGGAAGCTAAAGAAGCCTGGCGAAACCAATTGGCCTGCCACGCGCTCCGGCTCGCCGATACCGGTTGCCACCGCTTCGTGAGGTCGATAGGCGATGACAGAATCGAATGCCGGCATCGAACGCCAGATCCGGTACTCATCAAGCGTGTTTGCGGCCCGCTCGCGACCCTGATGGGATTGCACGGCATTGATGGTGACGTCGCGTGTTAGGTCGAGGCTCGAGAGCGGGCTGCGGAAGATGGCCTCGACAATCGAGAAGATGCTTGAGTTGGCACCGATGCCCAAGCCGAGCGTCAGTGTGGCGAGCAACCAGATTCCCGGCGTCTTGCGCCAGGCGCGCATGCCGAAGCGGAGATCGGCGAAGAAGTTCTCCAGGTGTTGGGTGCCGCGGGCGTCGCGGCAGGCTTCCTTTTGACGATCCATACCGTCGAGAGCGCGACGGGCGATGCGGGCGGCTTCCTCCGGCGTGTGGCCCAGGGAGATCTCGTGGGCTGTTCGTTGTTCGAGGTAGAAAGCGAGCTCGTCTTCAAGGTCGCGCTCGACCTGATTGCGGCGCAACAGCGACCTGAGCTTGAGGGGCAGTGTATAGAAAAAGCGCATCTCAGACCTCTTGGATTTCAATCACGCGGGCGATGGCCCCAGACAGCCGCTGCCAGTTTTGAGTTTCACGCTCGAGAGCTTCTCGCCCGTGGGGCGTGAGCGAATAAAATTTCGCACGCCGGCCGGCTTCGGTGGTTTTCCATTCGGCGGTGACCCACCCCGATTGCTCCAGCTTGTGCAGGGCAGGGTAAAGCGAGCCATCGCTGACCTGAAGGATGTCGCCAGAGACTTGCTTGAGGCGCTGAGCCACAGCCCAGGCGTGCAACGGGTCGAGCGCAAGAATCTTGAGGAGAAGAAGGTCCAGTGTTCCCTGGACGAGATCTGCGGGTTTGCTCATTTGCTTATCTCGGGAATCGAGATCAGTGTAGTTTGTCTCTACTCGGTAAGCAAGAGGAAAAATCTATAGATCTACGAAGAAAATTACTTGACATAAATAAACTCAGGTTTTATATTGAAAGTGTGATCACCATCACGCGAGGAATCAAGAAAATGAAGATCAATCGTTACAACCCCTTTGAGTTTTCGCCTTTCCAGGCGTTTCGTATGCTGGAGGAGACGTTGCCGCGCTTGGCGGATCCGAATTCCGCCCGGCCCTGGGCTCCGGCGGTCGACATTCTCGAAACCGAGAATGAGCTGGTGCTGAAGGCAGATCTGCCTGAGGTGAAGCAGGAAAACATCGACATCCGTGTCGAAGACGGTACGCTGAGCCTGAAGGGCGAGCGGAAGTTTGAGTCCGTGAAGGACGAGAAGGGGTATCACCGGATCGAGCGCAGCTATGGCAGTTTCAGCCGCAGCTTTGCTCTGCCGGATACTGTGAACCCCGAGGGTGTCACCGCCACGTTTAAGGACGGCGTGCTCACCGTCACCCTGCCGAAGAAAGAATTGGCCAAGCCGCGCCAAATCAAAGTGGAAGTTAGCAACTAAGACAGGGCGGCGTGAATCCAATAAATTAGTGGGCAGGGGCTAAATTGCCCCTGCCTGTTTTTTAATCCTTGGAGTGAATTGAAATATGAATTCGATCAAGACCGTCTTGTTGCTGGGTGGGATGTCGGGCGTGCTGTTGTTCTTTGGTCAGTACTTTGGCGGCCGGGGAGGTCTGATGATGGCCCTGGGTGGCGCGGTGCTGATGAACTTCTTCAGCTATTTCTTTTCAGAGAAGATGGCGCTGTCGATGTCGGGTGCTCAAGCTGTCACTGAAAATGATCATCCTCATATCTGGCGGCGCATCGCGCCGATGACGCAGCGGTTGACGCAGAAGATGGGCATTCCGATGCCCCGGCTTTGGGTGCTGCCAGAAGAATCGCCCAACGCCTTTGCTACGGGCCGCAATCCGTCGCATTCCTCCGTTGCGGTCAGCGCTGGCTTGCTTGAAATCATGAATGATCAGGAAGTCGAGGCTGTGATTGCGCACGAGCTGGCCCACATTCTGCATCGGGACATTTTGATCTCCTCGGTTGCGGCAACGCTGGGCGCTGCGATCACGGGTTTGGCGCGGTTCGGCTTCTTCTTTGGCGGACGCCGGGATGATGAGGACGATAGCCCTGCAGGCGGGATCTTGATGCTGATTCTCGCGCCGATTGCGGCGCTGTTGATCCAGATGGCTGTTTCCCGGACGCGCGAATATGCCGCAGACGCCGCAGCCGCCAAGTACACCGGCTCGCCGGTTGGCATGGTGAATGGATTACGCAAGCTTGATGCCTGGTCGCAGCGGATTCCGATGGAGGCTTCTCCAGCGATGTCGCACATGTACATCTTTCCGCCCATGGCTGGCGGGCTGGCGCGCCTGTTCTCGACTCACCCCGCCACGGAACAGCGCATCGCCGCCTTGTTGGGACAGCGCTAGTGAGGCGAATCCGGCTCGGTCGTAAGGCTGCGCAGCGGCTTGATGCTGGACACGTCTGGGTTTACCGCGGTGAGGTTGAGGGCGAAATCGACGCAACTTCTCTAGAGACGGCCCTGCTTGCTGACGAGCGGGGCCGTTTGCTTGGCAGCGCGCTTGTCGATGGCTCGTCTGCGATTCCGGTCCGGCTCTTTGCAAGAAAAGAACAAGCCTTTGATGAGGACTTGGTTCGAAGCCGGATACAGGCGGCAATTGCCTGGCGCAAGCAGTTGGTCAGCCCGAATTCAAATGGTTATCGCGCAGTATCGAGCGAGTCCGATCAGTTGCCGGGGTTAGTGATCGATCGCTTTGGGACTAGCATTGCCCTCCAGGTTGGGATGATAAATTACACCTCATTCCTGCCAGTGATACTAAGTACTCTTAATGAAGAATTCACTGCAAATCAGATACTGGATTGCGCCGTTTGCGAAGTGAATGGTGAGCGTCAATTGATTGCGGGCGATTCAGAGAAATCTGTCGCCAATTATTGCCTTAACGGAATCGAGTTTGAGGCGGATTTATTGCACGGGCCAAAAACCGGGGCGTTCCTGGACCAAAGAGAAAACTATCTTGCCGCAGAGGCTTGGTGGCGTCGGCTGGGGTTGTCTGGCAAAGCACTCGATTTGTATTCTTCGTCGGGTGGATTTGCGCTGCACTTGGCAAGGGCCGGAGCCGCTGTGGATGCTGTGGATTCCTCCGCACCGGCAGTGGCGAGGATTACCTCCCATGCAGAGCGGAATCAGCTGGCAGGCGTAAGAGCCATTGCATCAGACGTAAAGCAATTTCTACGCGGGTTAGGGCAGGCCAGGCGCAGGTATGAGTGTGTAATTGCCGACCCACCCGCCTTCGCCAAGCAAGTGCGCCAAAGAGAAGAGGCCACTCGCGCCTACCGCGATCTGAATGTCAGAGCGCTGAGTGCGGTGGCCCCTGGGGGTTTGTTTGTGAGCTGTTCCTGCTCCCAAGCCATCTCAGAATCTGATCTTCTTTCAGTGATCCGGGATGCCGCTGTAGAGAGTCGAAAAAGCCTCACAATTCTGGAGAAACGCGGACAATCCGTGGATCATCGAGCACTTGTCCAGATACCGGAAACGAGTTATCTGAAGTGTTTATACTTCAGCGTTTCCTGAGAAAGCCAAGCTATTCGCTTTTCTTCCCCTTGCGGAATGCGGCCCAACGCTTCTTTTGCGCGGCGGCAATTCGCAAACGGGCTTCTTCACTAAGAACACGCTTGCGGCGAGAAGGGGAGGAAGCTGCTTTTTCTGCAGCAGGTACGCTGGCAACAGACTTGCGGCTGGAAAGCAGACCGCGAACCATTGCGATCTGATCTTCAATGCGCTTGCGTTGGAGTTCCAAACCTTCTAGAGCGGCCGCGAGCAGGGCGGGATCTTGCATACTGGACGAGGGACGAGCCATCTTGTTTCCTTAATAATTGTTTTAGGTTGTAACCTTGCTTAAGTATATCAAAATAGCTTTTCTGAATCGAGCAGAATCGTAACAGGGCCATCGTTAGCCAACTCCACCTGCATATCGGCCCGGAACCTGCCCTGTTTGACGATGAGTCCGAGTGATTGCGTTTTATTAATTAGCAGCTCAAAGAGTTTGTAAGCTTGCTCTGGTAATTCAGCGCCCTCAAATGAGGGTCGATTTCCCTTTCTTGCGTCTCCGAACAAAGTAAATTGGCTCACCAGCAAGACTTCACCGCCAGCTTGTTTTACATCGAGATTCATTTTGCCTGCCGCATCCTCGAAAATGCGCAGGCCCGCCAGTTTGTTGGCGAGCCAACTAGCGTCGGCCTCCGTATCGCCCTTTCCCACTGCAGCGAGAACCAGTAACCCCGTCTGAATACTGGAGACCAATTCGCCATCAACTTTCACTGAAGCTGAGAGCACACGTTGTACTACGGCTCTCATGCCTTGCTCCAGATTTCGAGCCGATTGAGAAAGGACTCGTCCTCGAATAACTGCTCGAGTGGCAGGTGGACACGACGCTGCCAGTTCGGTGCCTCGCTGGTGGTACCAGGTAAGTTCTGCTGTTCCTGCTCGGCGGTGAACTCTTCCAGATTTACGAGACGCAACCGGGAAGGTGTTGCTGCCAGAAAGCGGCAGAGTCCCTTGAAGAACTCAAGGGAGTTGTATTCATTGGCGTCAAGGGAGAAGGCTTGTCGTAGTTGGTCCACGGCGCGGGCGCGATCTGCCTCGGCTTGCTCGAGTGCGGATGGCCCGAGTTGGCCGACGCGAGAGCGGGCTTTAAGATCGACACCACGCAGCCAGCCGTCGAAGGTCGGTAGATCATGCGTCGTGAAGGAGGCAATCGCTTGCTCGGGGTATTCCCACGGCGGCCGGAAGGCCTCACCATGCCTCTCAAACAGGATGAGTCGATAGCTGAGGATTCCACTCTCGTCGAGAGCCTTGCGAAAGTATCCCGGTACTGTGCCCAAATCTTCCCCGATCACAATGAAATCGCCGCGTGAGCTTTCGAGAGCCAGGATGCCCAGCAGTGCTTCAAAGCAATCGCGCACATACGCGCCTTCGCTCGCACGGCGATTGTCCGGGATCCAGTACAGCCGCGCGAGGCGCATCACGTGATCCAAGCGAATCGCGCCGGCATGGCGGGCAGCGCAACGGATGGACTGGATGAAGTATTCAAACCCCGAGTCGGCATGTCTCTTGGGGTGAAGCGCAGGAAAGCCCCAATCCTGGCCATTCTCGTTGAAGTCATCGGGCGGTGAGCCAACACGCACACGCGGAGCGAACCACTGCTGATAAGCCCAGTAATCGGCTCCCACACGATCCGTGGTGAGTGCCAGATCCTGGTAGAGGCCAATCGAGTAACCCAGTTGCTTGAGCGCTTGGTGGGCTTCGGCTAACTGTTGTTCGAGGCGCATTTCGACATAGGCATGGAAGGCCACCGAGCGGCTCAACTGCTCGAGCAGGCGCTGGGTTTCGGGATTGTGAGGATCCTTGAGTGGTTCAGGCCACTGGCCCCAGTGCCAGACATCCGGGTTGCGTTTGTGCAAATAGCGGTCGATTGCCAGATAGGCGCAGTAGTTTTCCAGCCAGGGCCCGCGCGCGTAGCGGTAGGCCTTCAACTCTTCGTCGCCATTGCGAAGAAATTGCCGGAACAGTATTAGCAATGCGAAGCGCTTGAGTCGCGCCACTGCTTCGTAGTCAACAAACTCAGCATTGCGGAGATGCGTCAGGTGGAGATGGAGTTCGTTGGCGGCAAGAAGTTTCGTCAGCTGAGGACAGTGGTTGAATTCAGGTAACTTCTCGATGTCGAGATACAAGTAATTTCTGGTGAAGATACTGAGTGGCAGGTAGGGGCTGTTGTTGTAGGGAGCGCGATTGTAAATCGCGTGTAGAGGGTTGAGGGCGATGAAGTCGAATTGGGCTTTGTTGCGAAGTTTTGATGCGAACTCGATCAGATCGGTGAGGTCGCCTGCTCCCCAATTGCGCTCACTACGCAGGCTGGGAAGAAAACAGTTGATGCCGTTGAGCGGCTTGTCTCCTTGCGGCTGAAGGCATGCACGCGGCGTCAAAATCCAACGCAGACGGCTGGTTTGCCCGCCCGAACTTACGGTGAGCCAGTGATAGCCAGCAACGGCGTGAGCCTTTAGATCCTCCGCGCTGTTGCTTGTTGTCGAGGAGCCGTCTTCCCATGCGACAAAGAACTCGACGGCGCCGCAGCCTGGGTTGATTTGAAGTTCGGCAAGAGGTGCATCTATGGGCTCAACGAGCGTCTTCTGGTTTGTCAGCCCGGATTGCGCTTGGTGCTCTAGGTTTCGAAGATAGGCTTCAATGGCGGCGTCATTCGAGATGTCGATGGGTTCTGCAGCGAGAGCTTCAATCAAGTCGCGCGCTGTTGATGCCGAGGCCGTGTGCGTGTGGCCCCAGATGGTTTCGTAGCTCAAGTCGAGGCCGAGCGCTGCGGCAAGCCGCTCGCGTGGTGAAGGCTGGGGTTCGTTGTCGTTCAGAATGCGGTCTCCCATACCATTCTAGGAAGCATGGGATACTTTAAGCATGGAGAATCGTCTCGATCTCGGTCCGGCACCGGACGACTTGTTTGCCCGCATTGACCAGGAGTTTTCCGGCGAACAAGGCGATGGCATCATTACGACAACTCTTGGTAGTGCCATCAATTGGGCCCGAAAGAATTCGATCTGGCCGATGACGTTTGGTCTGGCCTGCTGCGCGATCGAAATGATGGCCACCAGCGCCTCGCGATACGATACGGCGCGGTTTGGAGCTGAAGTATTTCGTGGTTCCCCGCGGCAATCCGATCTGATGATCATTGCTGGCCGGCTCTCCAACAAGATGGCTCCCGTCGCACGGCAGCTCTACCAGCAAATGCCCGAGCCGAAGTGGGTTATCTCCATGGGGGCTTGCGCCACCTCCACCGGCGTCTTCAGCAACTATGCGCTGGTTCCTGTGAATCAGGTCATCCCAGTCGACGTCTATGTGCCTGGCTGCCCGCCTCGTCCTGAACAGCTGATCTACGGCTTGATGCTGTTGCAGGAAAAGATCCAGAAGGAACAGGGTACCCTTTCGAAGGTCCTGAACCTGGCTTAAACATATTTTTTTCTAACTTTCGTTCAAATCACTCCAAAACTTACCGATACGTTGGGTACACGAAGAGACTGATCGCTCCAGTTCGGTGGAAAGCCTCATTGCAGGCCTTTCAGCCCCATGGGTTTCTATCGTTGCAGAATCGGTAGGTGAACTATGAAAGTAGGAGAAATCGCCGCGGTTTCCGCGACTGCTACAAGCGTGGAGGCGGCTGTATCGAGCCCCGAGGTGCGTCAGGAGACTTCCGACAGGCGTGCCGTACTGGCCGCAGTTAAGGAACTCGATTTGCCCGAGTTGAATCGTCCGAACCGAGGGCTGAACATCTCTTATGACCGGGAGACCCGTCAGAGTATCGTCCAAATTGTGGACCTCGAAAGTGGTGAGGTTGTACAACAGTTTCCAGGCAAAGATGCCGTAGAACGCGCCAAGTACTATCGCGAGATCTCAGGCCTTTGACGGCGGCAAACTTGGTTCAAGCTCAACCCTTTCAAGACGATAAGGATCTCAGCAGCAATGACGACTTACGTTTCGCCCCAGGGCTACCTTGAAACCGAGCAGCACTATCAACAGCAGCGTGTCGAACAGGCTTCACCGCTGGAACTCACTTGCATCTTGTATGAGGGCGCAATCCAGGCTGTGGAACAAGCGCACCTCTTTCTGAAGCGTGGGGATATTCTGGCGCGCGGCCGAGCAGTAGCAAGGGCTCAGGGGATCCTGGTCGAACTGAGCGAGAGCCTGGATCGGAAAAAGGGTGGAGATTTCGCGGCGAGGCTTGGGTTGTTGTACGACTACATGTTGGCAAAGCTGACCGAAGCACACGCTCAGCAGGTGGGAGAGCCTTTGCTCGAAGTAAAGCAGCTGCTTACCGACCTCTATTTAGCTTGGAAGCAGATTGCTCCCGCGAGCGAAGAGCCGATGACGGGTTCGACTGAAACTCGCGTTGATGTGGCCGTTTAGTCGCATCGATCCTCTACTTCAGGCTGCCCTGCCGCGCTACCGCATCCTTCTGGGCCAGTGCGTGCTTTAGCGTCTTGGCGATCCCAAATGCGCCTTGCTGCGCCATTGCTTTCGCGATGTGTTGTTCTGCGAAATCCATAATTCCATCGCTGCCTGCGCTCGATTCACTCCCCAACCAACCCCCGCCGCTAGCCTCACGGGCTGTCCTCAACAATGTGCTCGCGAATAGCGATTCGAATTCTTCGAGTGCTCCATTCAGATCATTCGCCTTCGATACCGGGTTCGGAGTTGCGGCCTGAACCGGCTTTGCCAATGCCTGGATCGGAATCCTCATGCTACAGAACCTCTACTTCTGCCTCGAGGGCTCCTGAGCTCTTCAGTGCCTGCAGAATCGCAATCACGTCTCGCGCCGTGGAGCCGATTTGCTTGAGCGCCTGGACAAGTTCATCGACCGTCGCCCCTGCTCCGAGTGAGATCGATTTCGCTTTGTCTTCTTTCACGCCGACGCCGATCTGTGGAGTAACCACTGTCTTGCCACCGCTGAGTGGCTCGGGTTGACTGGTGACAAACGAAGTTGAGATATCAATCGACAACGGGCCGTGCAGGATCGAGATCGGGCGGAGGTTGACTTCCTTACCCATCAGGATGGTGCCGGTCCGTTCGTTGATCACGACCTTGGCCACTCGCTCAACCGGAACAGCCAGCTCTTCGATCTGCGAGTAGAACTCCACTTCTTTGCCCAGAAATTCCTCCGGGGTTTGAACGGCTACGAGGCCTGGGTTCACTGCCGCAGCCACAGCTTGCTTGCCGGCGACGCGTGGGAACTTGCGGTTGATCGCCGAGGTGATCCGCGAGGCGGTGCTGAAATCCGCCTTCAATAACTGCAGCTTGAGAGAAGTGCCAGGCGCAATCGATGGTGCTTCTGCCTCCACGATCGCCCCGTTCAACACTCTGCCTACCGTGGGGTGATTTGTCGTTTGCTGGTTGCCTCGGCCGCCGGCCACGAAGCCACCGGTCACGAGCGGCCCTTGAGCCACCGCAAAGACCTTGCCGTTGGCGCCCCGCAACGGGGTTTGGATCAGAATGCCACCTTGCAGATTTTGAGCATCGCCGATTGCCGCAACGGTGATGTCGATCTTCATGCCATTCTGCGCATAGGCCGGCAACGATGCAGTGACCATGACCGCGGCGATGTTGCGGACCAGAAGCGCCGTCGGGTTTACCTGAACGCCCATTCGGTCGAGCATGCTTGCCAGGCTTTGTGAGGAGAAGAACGTTTGACGCTTATCGCCTGTTCCGTTGAGGCCGACAACCAGGCCATAGCCAAGCAGTTGGTTTTCTCTGGCGCCCTCAAGTGAGACCAGCTCACGCAAACGAATCGGTTTCGAATCGGTGGCGGCGAGCGCAAGCGCCAGAAGTGGGAGCAAAGCGACGAGTTTCATTAGAAAGGCAGAATCCCCAATAGAATTCGATAGAGAAGATTGGGACGGCGAATGGCGTCTGAGACCAACCACTTGCCATCCAGTTGAATCTGCATCATGCCGATGCGATCGCTTCGGATCTGATTGTTCGCTGAAATGTCATTCCAGCGCACAACCCCCTGGATCGAGATCTGATGCTTTTCAGCGTTCACTCCAACCTGCTTGGTGGCCTGGATTACGAGATCCCCATTCGGGAGAACTTCAACCACACGTCCGCTCAAAGTCGTTGTTAGAACATTGGAGCGATTCGTCGCCCCAGAGCCATCGAGTTTGGACTCGCCGGTAAGTGCAGCGAGGTTGCTCAGAGCTCCAAGTGCGCTGGGTTGGCCGAGGAGTCGAGTGATGTTGGAATTTGCCGAAGACTTTCGTGATGAAGCCGAGGTTCCCTGACTGGTGGCGCTCAGCCGATCCGACACTTGAATCGTGATGACATCGCCGACTCGGCGCGCCCGAAAGTCGGTTGCCAGATCACTGTAGCGGCCGCTTTCACTGAAGGTGGAACCTGGTGCCGATTGGGCCAGCAGCCTGCCGCCACACACGACACAAAACAAAAATAGGCTTCGAAGTTTCATTGTGGGTTCCTTTCTTTCGCTGTGCCGATTTCAGCTCGTCCCGGACCTACAGCAATCGCTCGGATCAGCCGTTTGGTCTCGAGTGCTGTGAGCACGACTGGCTCCCCCAATCGAGCTTTGTTGCGCGCTTGTCCTTGCGTGCGGATTACGGCCTGTCCGGATCGGCTCACCAATTCGACCGAGTCGCCAGGGAAGATGAGTGGTGCGGCGATCAGATGCTGATTGAGAACCAAAGTGCCTTTGGGCAGAGATCTGCGCAACACCATGCCAGATGGGCGTGCTGTCAGTACTTCGACACGGGGCAATTCGGGACGCACCGGATACAGAACTTCCTCAAAGTCGTTCTCGCTCAAGGCGCGGCCTGCGGCGAGTGGTCGGGCCGCGACGATTCGTCGCTCTGTCGATGTCAGCCGGAATTTGATCTTTGCCGTGGCGTGCAGTCCCTCGCCAATCAACTTTCCCCGCCAAAGATAGAATTTGCGAACTGGATCAAAGCTCAACCCACTCCGTTCAAGGCTGAGCTTGCCGGGTGCTCCCGGCGTTAGTTGTGTCGCAAGAATCGAAATCTCGCCTGGGCCAGGCTGAAAGCGAAACAGGCTGTCGAATGCCTCTCGCAGCTCTGCTTCCCATGAGATGTCCTCATTGCGGGCTGGCCGCCGGTAGATACAAAAAGGATCGACTGCATCGAGCTTCAGATCATGCGTGGCAGCCCACTGCCTCAATGTGTTCTCTGTCAGATCGCGACGCGCTCCAAAGACGGGAGACGCAGCGAGTGTAGTGTCGGGAGGCAGCGATGCGAATCCGGGTACACGCAAAGCCAGATCCCGAGCGAATACGTGGGGTTGCTCGACGATGACGCAGGCTGCATCGGAAGCCGAAGACAGCATCACCAGAGCGAAGTAGAGGTGCACCATTAGCGCGTCACGTTGTTCGCCTGCTGATACATTTCATCGGCGGCGCGCACAATTTTCGAATTCGCCTCATAGGCGCGTTGAGCCACGATCAGATTAATGAACTCGCTCACCACGCTGACGTTCGATTGCTCCACGTAGCCCTGCAAAAGTGCACCCATGCCCTCCTGTCCTCCCGGAGTCCCAATCTGCGGTTCACCGGAGGAGTCCGTCGGCATATAGAGGTTCTTGCCGATACTGTTCAGTCCGGCAGGATTGGCAAAGTTCGCAATCTGAATCTGCCCGGCGACCTGAGTCGCGGTTTGGCCCGGCAGTGTGTAGCTCACCGTTCCATCCGATCCGATCGTGACTCCCTGCGCTTCGGCTGGAATCGTAATCTGCGGCTCTAGAGCATCGCCGTCTTGCGTCACAATATTGCCGTCACGATCCAGATGAAAGCCACCGGAACGAGTGAAGGCGGTTTCTCCAGTGGGACGGCGGATCTGGAAGAAACCCTTGCCTTGAATAACGAGATCGAGCGGGTTGTTCGTCATCGAAAAGTCGCCTTGTGAAAAGAGGATCTCGTTCGAGACGGTTCGCGTACCAAGCCCCAATTGAAGCCCGCTGGGGATATTGGTTTGAGCTCCTGCCGAAGCCCCTGGTTGCACCAGCGTCTGGTACATCAGGTCCTGAAACTGGGCTCGGCGCATTTTGAAACCCGTTGTGTTGGCGTTCGCCAGGTTGTGCGCGATGTTATCGACATTCAATTGCTGTGCCGACATGCCGGAACCGGCGCTATATAGTGCTCGAATCATGGTTGCTCCCTAAACGCGGCCCACTTCTTCAGTGGAGCGCTTGCTCATTTCACCGTGCAATTGGAGGGCCTTTTGCAGCATCTCGAATTGCCTGGAGATCTTTACCAACTGAATACTGCCTGCGACAGGGTCGGCGTTGGATTTTTCCAGGGCGCCCTGATGAACTTCAACTCCGGCGGCGCGCTTCAACGCTGCCGTATCGCTCAAAGAAAAGTACGAGTTTCCCGATTTGGCGAGTTGGTCTCGATCCGCGGGCTCCACTAAATCCAGCTTGGCTCGCGCAACATTGTCCTGACGCAAGACACCTTGCTTGTCGACTGTGATCTGGCGCGTTGGGTCGAAGCGGAAGTTCGGTGGCAAGGGTTGGCCATCCGGGAGCGTCAGTTTCACTTTGAACCCTTCCCTGGTTCGAAGTTGACCATCCTCTCCCATTTGGAAACTGCCATTGCGTGTCAACAAATTGCCATCTGGCGATTCTGTGACGAAGTAGGCATTCCCCTCGAGGGCAATATCAAGAGGCCTGCTGGTCGACTCAAGCACGCCTTGGCTGAAATTGATCCACGACTTTCGCAGGTCTGGAGAAACCCCTGTGTAATCAAGGCCTTTGTTTGCTGCAATCGCTTCCTCGGAGCCATATTGAGCGTAGCGTTCAAGCTCTGTTTTGAACGCAGGCGTGCCGCTATTGGCCAAATTATTGGCAACGATGTCAAGCGTTTCAGCCCGGGATCGCAAGCCGCTGGCAATGATGCTGGTTGTTTGGTCCATATTGCTACCGCAAATGTGTTGGCAATCGGCTTGCCAAACCGTTCGGCTCATTTGGCACGATTCGTGCTTATGAATCTGCCGTGATGCAATCCATGACCTCAGTCGAGTTTGCCGTACCCGTTGTTGTTGCCGGGGTGGCGACAGAGAGTAAGACCGAGGGTAAATTTGTCGGCGCTGAGGTCGGCTCCGAAGATCTGCTCGATGGGCTCAATCCGGAGCTGGCCGCCTTAACGGGGGTATGGGCTGCGATCTTTCAACAACAGAATCTCCCGCCTGCGGATCAGCCCGCAGGCAAGACGCTAGAGCAAAACGGAGAAGTGGATGCCGAAGCCCCAGATTCCGTACGAGCCGAATGGAAGCCACAACCGGATCTCGTCGCGATCAAAGATCCCGGCAAGAGTCCGACGCAGGCCCTGGCTGGGCTTCTTGCAAGTCTTGGTCCAACATTCCAATCTGTGGTGGCACAAGCGGCGAAGACCGAAAGCGCACCGCCCCCAGCAATCACAGCTACGCCCGTCACAACCACTGCTCCGGCGACAGCTCCAACTTTGACCACTCCCTTTGCTGCCCCAGCGGCAAAGCATGTCGATGTAGAAAATCACTCTCGAACTGCGGCTCACGAATCGCCTCTTCCGGAGTTACTGCCTCAAAACAATTTGAGCTCTCTTCGTAGAACTGGGGACGAACTCAACGCCACAGAGCCAATTCTCATTCCGGATACGAAGGCGCCGACCCAACTTGAGATCATCGAAGAACCTGCCGCCAGTAAGCTCAACCAAACTGCCGATTTGCAGCCGGCGATTTCGCAGCCGCTGGTTGCGCTGCCCCTAAATCGCGAACCTGTTTCTGCAGCTCCCACCCGGCAAGCTTCTCTGCGCAAGGGCGCGACTACGAATCCATTGGTCTCCACAGATCTCGATTCTGAACTAGACGCACAAGCCGTTGATCCGAAGTTAGCCACAGAAATCTCATTGCGCAAAAAGCTTGTAGACCCGGTGCGGTTTGACCTCGGCCAGCCATCGGCTGCTTCAGACAATACCAACTCGATTGCGAGCATTGTGGCCGAGCCCAGTGTGGTGGCAGAGGTTGGGATGCCTCAGTCAGAAGCCTCCTTCTCCCCAGAGCCAAGCCAGGCAACCCCGAAGGAATCTTGGTCGACGGACAGCAGCTCCCTGATCCCGGAGGACCTTGGCGCATCGAATCCGCTTTCCCGGGAAACAGGTGTGGAGCTCAGGCCCGAGCTTCCGGTTGAAGCGCCCCAGGCTCCAACCGTCGCTACGTCTCCAACACCTGCACCAGAAGTAAATTCATCGGCCATGTCGCTTCGGCAGCCAACCACGGCCAAGGCTGCTCCCGCACCTGCAAAACCAACTGCTTTTGAAGAAGCGGTGCCAGTGCCTTCGCCCCCGCCGAGATCTCTTCCGGCATCACAACGCGAAGCACGTACTATCTCGATCCGAATCCCACTGACAGATTCCAGCCGTAGCGCTGGCGGCCAGCCGCGGCACCTCGACCTGATTTTTTCTCAAAAGAACAACGATTTGAGTTTGCAGTTCTTCTCTCCGAATACAGAGATTCAACGCAACATTGAGGAGTCCATGCCTTCGTTGATGGACAAGCTTCGCGCGCAGAACTGGACAGCCACTTCGGCCGACCCATCCATTGCCACTCAAGCCGCCGAACCTATGCTCGAAGCGCGCCGAAGAGTGGACTCTTTGGGCTTGTCCCCTTCCGTGAGACACGAGTCTAGACACTGTCGGCTGCCAGGCGGAAAAAGCACTGGACAGCCAGCCTTTGTTTTAGCAGAATCGCTGTAGTGGGAGAGACGGAAGCGAGCTCTGCT
>VFZU01000104.1 GCA_016870995.1 Acidobacteriota bacterium | reverse complement strand
CCCTCCGGGCTCCTTCCGCAGCCCCGGAATCGTGTTTGTTTTCTCTCGACATCGAACATCTCCTTTCGAACATTTTCTCTATGAAATGTCCCAGGGAGCTGTCCATCAAAATCGCGGAGCGGGAGATGGAAGGCAGCCGAGGAGATGTACCAGAAGACGTCGTCGATCGCACCTGGATTGGCGAGCGCGCAGATGAACCTGGGGTTGGCGTTGAAGCAGCAGGGTAAGTATGGCGAGGCTGAAGCGGCGTTGTTGCTGGTGAAAAAGTTGAGGCCTTCGGCGCGGCTGATGTTGAACCTGGGGGCTTTGTTTTACGAGCAGGGTAAGTTTGCTGAGGCGCTCGAGTATTTCGAGGAAAGCGCGAAGATGGGGCCGGTGCCAGCGGCCCTGGAGAGGAATTTGGGAGATGCTCTGCGGCAGTTGGGGAAGGGAAAAGAGGCGAAGGTTGCCGATCAAAAGGCACTTGAAAAGTCTGAAGCAGAATTGACGACGAATCCGAGGGCGGCGGGTTCGCGGGCTCGGCTGGCATTGCTTGCGGCGCGGCTTGGTGATTTTGCGCGGGCCCGGTGCGAGGTTGCGCAAGTGTTGTCGATGGAAAGCGTATCGGCGACGGCGCGGACGGATGCTGTGCGGGCGATGGAAGTAATGGGGCAGAGAGAGAAGGCGCTGGAGATCTTGAAGGGGGCGCCGAAGGGTTTGATCGATGAGGTGGGGAGGCAGCCCGACCTGAAAGATTTGCGGGGAGATCCGAAGTTTTTGCAATTGGCAGGTAGGCTGTGACATCTAGAGCGGCCAAGTCTTTTCGAAAGGGAATAAAGTATGCCAGACGTGATTTTGAAGTAAACCGGAGCGGGCGAAGATTTCGGGCCTGTGAACAAGAAGACCGCCGTGAAGTTGAACGATACGGTTGTTTTCAAGCTTCATGCAGCGACCCGCGGACAGATCAAAGGCGCAAAGCTAAGAATCACGCTTCACAATTCGCAGTTCTTTAACAATGGGGTGGTGTCGCATGGGTTGAATTTCACGGGACAATAAGGCCTGGAAGTAAAAGTGACTTCGTTGCCCTCTGCGGGTGGAAGAGTGACATTTTACAAGTGCGAGTTACTCGATAAGGATCTCAATATGCTTGCGGCTGTGGATGGCGCCAGCGGTGGAGAGATCGTGCCGGATTCCGGTGGAGGCTAACTGCTGAAGGGGATCTCGAAGTAAAAGATCTCCTGGTTGGTTGAAGAATCCACGAGGCCGTTGATGTAGATCCTGGCTGTGGTGCGATGACGGATATTGAAGTAGAAGAAGCCGCTGGCGGAATCGCCGGCGGCTATCATTTTTGCAGCGAAGGCGCGGCCTTCGATTTCGGGAGCGGAGAGAGGATTCTTTTTGCGCCGGGTGGGGAAAGGAAGGGGCTTGGGGCCGAGGTTGGGCCGGGTGGGGCCTTGCGCGGCAGTGGTGACTTCATCGGACTGAAGGGCGAAGATCTTGCCCTGGCCGGGAACGATGTATTGGACTTCGAGAGGCGAGACTTTGATGGGTGCCTTGCGGTTGTTCTTGATGACGATGAGGACAGGGAGAACTTCGAACTTATTGGGGTCGAGCTTGCCGAAGGCCTTGGAGGCTTTGTCGGCTGTGTCGAAGGCTTCGATGCCGATGATGACCTGATCGAGGGAGACCTTTGAGGCCATGTCTTCGGCGTTGGGGGCCTTGAATGCGGATTCGCCGATGGCAGACAGGTTGGTGGCTATACTCGAAAATACGACGAACTCTCTGCGTGTCAAATTGACCTACCTTCTGCTCCGGTTGGCCGGAGCGGCCTTATTGCCTCTACTTTTACTGTATGCGGCCTGGAGGTGTGTGCGCCAACCGGCCTATTTCGCAGGGATGCGCGAGAGGCTGGGGTGGCTGGACCGCTCCATTGCAGGGACGAGGCCCGGCGGGATTTGGTTGCATGCGGTGAGTGTGGGCGAGGTGATGAGCGCGATTGCGCTGGTGCGCAAGTTGAAGTTAGCGGTGCCGGAGACGCCCGTGTTTGTGAGTGTGGGAACGCTGGCTGGCAAGGAATTGGCCAAGGCGCGGCTGGGGGGATTGTGCGATGGGGTGTTCTTTGCTCCGGTGGATTTTGTGTTTGCCGTGCGCAGGGTGTTGCGGCGGATTGCGCCGGCACTGGTTGTAAATTTTGAGACCGAGATCTGGCCGCAGCGGATTCGAGAAGTGAAGCGGAGTGGGGCGCAGTGGGCGCAGGTGAACGGGAGGATTTCCGATAAGGCCTGGCCTTCGTATGAACGGCTGCGATGGTTGTTTGAGAGTGTGATGCCGCAGATGGATCTGGTGGCAGTGCAGACCGAGGTAGACGCGGTGCGGTTTCGGGAGTTGGGGTATAAGCGGGAGGTTTTGCAGGTTGGAAACCTGAAGTTTGATTTTGATCCGACGGGGAAGGGTGTCGCAACGGAATTGTCGGGGTGGTTTGACGGTGACCGGAGGTCGGTTTGGATTGCCGCATCGACGACGGGTGGGAGTGTGGATGACGATGACGCGGTGCTCGATGCGTTTGCTGGGATGGAGGGGCGAGTACGATTGGTGATCGCGCCGCGAAAGCCGGAGCGGTTTGATGTGGTGGCGGCGAAACTTGAGGCACGGGGTGTTGATTTTTGCCGGCGGAGTGTTGGGGTTCGCCACAGCGAGGTGTTGTTGCTCGATTCGATTGGGGAGTTGGCGGGGTTGGTCGAGCGGGCGGCGGTGGTGTTTGTAGGAGGGTCGTTTAACGAAACGCAGGGGCATAACATTCTGGAGCCGGCGTACTTCGGTAAGCCCGTGGTGACGGGGCCCAATATGCGAAACTTTGCGGAGATTTTTGGGGTGTTTGTGAAGGCGGGGGCGGTGAAGGTGGTGGAGGGCCCGTCAGGGCTGCGTGATGGCGTGCTGGCTGCGCTGGGGGATGTTGATTTGGGATTGAAGGGGCGGGACGTGGCGCGAGGGATGCGCGGGGTGGCGGAGAGGTTGGTGGGGCCCCTGGTGGAGTTGCTTGGCGAGGGCGTGCCAAAGGGGTTGTTACCGATGGCCGCATTGCTGCGGCCTTTGAGCATGCCCTGGGTGTGGGTGTCGCAGCGGAGTGTATCCTCGAAGAGACTGCCGGTGCCAGTGGTGTCGGTGGGGAATTTGTCGATGGGCGGGACGGGGAAGACGCCGCTGGTGATTGCTTTGGGGAAGGAAATGGCGGGGAAGGGGATGAAGGTGGGGATTCTGACGCGGGGGTATGGGCGGCGGAGTTCTGCAGATCTGGTGTTGGGTGTGGGGGAAAAGGCGAACCGATTTGAAACCGGGGATGAGGCGCAGTTGTTTTTGCAAGAGGGCTTTGCAGTGGGGGTGGGTGGGGACCGGTATCGAACGGGGATGGCTCTTATTGAAAAGTGTGGGGTGGATGTGGTGTTGCTGGATGATGGGTTTCAGCACCGAAAGTTGTGGCGGGATGTAGATGTGGTTTGCGTGGATGCGCTGAGGCCGTTTCCTGGATGGGGTGTGCCGCCGATGGGGTGGTTGCGTGAGCCATTAACGGGATTGTCTCGCGCCACCGGGTTTGTTGTGACGCGGATGCGGCAGGGCGTTCCGATGACGGGATTGAAGCGGATGTTGGGAGACAAGCCGGTGGTGGCTGCCGAGGTGGAAGAGTGGCTGCCACCATTGCCTGAAGGGAAGCGGGTGGCGTTTTGCGGGTTGGGAAATCCGGGATCGTTCCGGCAGAGTTTGGACCGGATGGGGATGAAAGATGTGGAATTGGTGGTGTTTGGGGATCACCATGAGTATTCGGCCGATGATTTGGCGCGGTTGCGAGGGAAGGGGGAGGTGTTGATTACAACGGCGAAGGATGCGGTGAAGGTGGATGGAGTGTACGTGGTGGAACAGCGGCTTCGGATCGAAGAGTGGTGGTACGAGAAGGTTGTGGAGACGAATGTTTCTATTAAACGTCGGTTATACTGAAAATTCTGATGCCTAACTCGAGCACTTCCACGAGTCCCGCAGAGAACAAGAAAATCATTCTGTTGTCGCCAAGGGGATTCTGCGCAGGCGTGGTTCGCGCGATTGATGTAGTCAAGATTGCGCTGGACGTATACGGAGCGCCGATTTATGTGCGCAAAGAGATTGTCCATAACCGGCACGTTGTGGAGGAATTGAAGGCAGCAGGGGCGATTTTCGTCAACGAATTGAATGAGGTGCCAAGCGGGGCTCGCGTCATTTTCTCGGCACACGGAGTTTCTCCGGCTGTGAGGACCGCTGCGGCCGAGCGAAATCTCAACGTGATCGACGCGACGTGTCCTCTGGTGACAAAGGTGCACCTCGAAGCAATGCGTTACGCGAAGAAGGGATTCTCGATCGCGCTGGTGGGGCACTCGAATCACGAGGAAATCGAAGGCACGATGGGCGAGGCGCCTGAGTGCACCTCGATCGTGGAAAAGCCGGAAGATGTTGCGGGGCTGAACTTCCCGGATCCTGAAAAGATTGTGTATCTGACGCAGACAACGCTGTCGCTCGATGAGACGCGCGACATTATTGCGGCGCTGAAGGAGAAGTATCCGTCGATTCAAGGTCCGCCGGCGCAGGATATCTGTTATGCGACGGAGAACCGTCAGATTGCGGTGAAAGCTGTTGCGCCATTGTGCGAGCTGTTGCTGGTGGTGGGAAGCCAGAACTCTTCGAATTCGCGGCGGCTGGTTGAGGTTTGCGAGAAGGCTGGCGTGCCGGCGTATCTGGTGGACGATAAAGCGGAAGTGAAGGCTTCGTGGCTGGTGGGTGTTAACAAGGTGTCGATCACCGCTGGAGCGAGCGCACCGGAGAACCTGGTGGAAGAGCTGATCGCGTTCCTGCAGGTTGAGCATGGGTTTGGCGCGATGGTTGAGATGGAGATCAAAGAAGAGGATGTGCGGTTTACGCTGCCGACTGAGTTGCATACCATCGCAAATCTCACACCGGTAGGCGCGAACGGATGAGTCCACAACTGCAATTCGCGGATCCGGTGACAGCGAACGCAGTAAAGGCGGTGAAGAAGGCTTCGTCCTTCATGCTGAAGCGGCAGCATGCGGATGGGTACTGGTGGGAAGACCTGACGGCGGATACGACGCTTGAGTCGGATTACATCCTGTTTCAGCTTTGGCTGAACCGTGTCGAAAATGGAATTTGGAATCCTCCGACGCGCGGGTTGATTGATCGGGCTGTGGCTTCGATTCTGCCGCGTCAGTTGCCGGAGGGGGGCTTCAACATTTATCCGCAAGGTCCGCCGGAAGTGTCGGCTTGCGTGAAGGCTTATTTTTCACTGAAGGTGGCTGGGGTGCCGGTGGAGGATGAGCGGATGGAACGGCTGCGGAATCAGATCCTGAATCTGGGTGGGTTGCAAGCGGCCAACAGCTACACGAAGCTGAATCTGAGCCTGTTTGGTTTGTATCCGAAGGACTGCGTGCCGAGTGTGCCGCCAGAGATGATGCTGGTGAGCCGGTTTATCTACGAGATGTCGAGCTGGTCGCGGGCGATCGTGATCCCGTTGTCGATCATTGCTTCCTCGGATGTGAAGTGTCCGGTGCCGACGGGCTTTACGCTGGATGAGATTGTGAAGCCGGGAGTGAATTTCGACTTCAGGCCTGCGGATCAATTTTGGAGCTTTAAGAACTTCTTCTACACGGCGGATAGCTTCTTGAAGTTGTATGAGAAGTCGCCGCTGAAGTCTTTGTTGCGGCCGGTGTCGATCGAGCGGTGTGAGAAGTGGATGCTGGAGCGACTCGAGTATAGCGATGGGCTGGCAGCCATCTATCCGCCGATGATGTACTCGGTGATGGCGATGGATGTGCTGGGTTATGCCAAGGATGATCCGCGGCGCGTGGATGCGGTGAAGCACTTCGAGAATCTCATGGTGGACGACGAGGCCAAGGGGTTCTATTTCCAACCCTGTTTTTCTGTTGTGTGGGATACGGCGATCGCGGCCTATGCATTGGCTGAAGTGGAAGCGACGCCAGCGAATTTGGATGTGCAGCAGGCATTGAGCCGTTGTGCGGATTGGTTACTGACGAAAGAGTGCCGAAGGAAGGGCGATTGGGCGGTGAAGCGTCCGAACCTTGAACCGTCGGGTTGGTACTTCGAATTCGCCAATGAGTTTTACCCGGATATCGACGATACGGCGATGGTGCTGATCGGGCTGGACAAGGCGAATGCATCGAACAAGACGGCGCAGGAAGCGGCGGCCCGGCGGGCTGTGAACTGGCTAATCGGGATGCAGGGCAAGGATGGTGGTTGGGCGGCGTTTGATGTCGACAACAATTGGGATTTTCTGAGCGATGTGCCGTTTGCGGATCACAATGCGATGCTCGATCCTTCATGCCCGGATATCACTGGACGCGTGATCGACGCGCTGTCGCGGTACGGAATTGGAAGCAATCACGATTCTGTGCGACGCGGAATTCAGTACCTGATCCATTCGCAGGAATCGGACGGCAGTTGGTATGGTCGCTGGGGCGTCGATTACATCTACGGGACGTTTTTGGCGTTGAAGGGTTTGCGGCAGGCGGGCGTGAGCGACCGCGAAGTGTATGTGCTGCGGGCCGGTGAGTGGCTGCGATCGATCCAGAATCCTGATGGTGGCTGGGGCGAATCGTGCCGGAGCTACGACAAGCATAACTATGTGAATGGCCCGTCGACGGCGAGCCAAACGGCATGGGCCGTGATGGGGTTGCTGGCTGGCGGAGACACCACGAGCGAGAGCGTACACAAGGGCGTCGAGTATCTGATCCGGACGCAGATGGCAGATGGGAATTGGGATGAAGAGCTGGCGACGGGGACGGGATTCCCGAAGGTGTTCTACCTGACCTATCACATGTACCGGAACGCATTCCCGATGATGGCGCTGGCCATGTACCTGAACCGCGGTAAAGAAGAGAAGTGAAGCGGGCGCTGGTGACAGGCGCCACCGGTTTTGTGGGGTGGCATGTTGCGAGGCTGTTGCGGGAGCGGGGAGTGGAGGTTCGAGCCTTGTCGCGTTCTGGCAGCGTTGTGGAGCTAGACGTGGATGTGGTGCAGGGAGACTTGCGAGATGCGTCGGCTGTGGGGCGAGCGATGGTGGGGTGTTCTCATGTGTTCCACGTGGCAGCGGATTACCGGTTGTGGACGGCCGAGCCAGAGGAAATGTATGCGTCGAATGTGGAAGGGACGCGGAACGTCATGACGGCGGTGCGAAAGGCGGGGGTGGAGCGAGTGGTGTATTGTTCCACGGTGGGGGCTGTGGGAATGAGGGCTGGGATGATTGCCGATGAGGCTTCGCCGGTGAGCGTGGCGGATATGAAGGGGCACTACAAGCGGTCGAAGTTCCTGGCGGAAGTTGTGGCGCTGGAGGCGGCCAAGGAGGGAGTGCCGGTGGTGGTGGTGAACCCGACGACTCCGGTGGGCGACCATGACTTCAAGCCGACGCCGACAGGTAAGGTGATCGTAGATTTTCTTGAGGGTAAGATTCCGGCCTATATCGATACGGGGCTGAATTATGTGGATGTGGCGGATGTAGCGATGGGGCATTTGTTGGCTGCCGAGAGGGGAAGAGTGGGGGAGCGGTATATTTTGGGCGGCGAAAATCTGACGTTGAAGGGGATGCTGGATCGATTGGCTGCTGTGTCGGGACTGAAAGCACCGACGGTGGAGATTCCCTATGCGGTGGCCTACGGAGCGGCTTGGGCGTCGACGTTGTGGGCAAAGGTGACCGGAAAGCATCCTGGGATTCCGCTTGACGGTGTGAGGTACGCGCATATCAAGATGTGGGTGAGCCAGGCGAAGGCAGAGCGGGAGTTGGGTTATCAGGCGACGGCGGTGGATGGAGCTCTGCGGCGAGCGGTGGAGTGGTTTCGGGGGCGGGCATGAAGGATGTTTTGGTCGTCTGCGCAATGGGGCTTGAGGCGGAAGCCTTGCCGGCTCACTATCGTGTGGTGAAGAGTGGGCCAGGGTTTCGTGCGGCACGAGCCGCTGCGATGGCGGCGATTGCGGAGGAACGGCCCAAGTTGGTGGTTTCGGCGGGAACCTGTGGAGCGCTCGATCCGTTGTTAAAGATGGGGGAGGTGAGAGTGGTGAGCCGGGTAATGTCGGAACTCGGTGAATTTGAGCCCTTGAAGTTGAAAGGTGTCGAGGCTGTGCTGCGGTCGCAGGACCGGGTGGCGGTGACGGCAGCGGATAAGCGCAAGTTGTTTGAAACTGGGGCGCAGATTGTTGATATGGAGGCAGCGGCGGTGGCCCAGGTTTGTGTCGAGATGGGCGTACCGTTTGGCTGCATCAAGGCTGTAAGTGATTTGGCGAGCGAGGATCTGCCGCTTGATTTTAATGAGTACCGGGATGCGGAGGGACGGTTTCGAACCGCTCGCATCGCATTTGCTGGCATGATGAAGATAGCGGATCTGATGCGACTGCAGGAGCAATCCAAGCGAGCCGCGAAACTATTGGGAGCTGCGATTGATGACTCACTCGCCCACATTGCCTGAAACTATGAGGGCCGCTGTGTACCGCGGCAAACAGGATGTCGTAATTGAAGAAGTGCCGGTTCCGAAAATTGGCGCGGGCGAATTGTTGATTCGAGTGGAGGCTTGCGGAGTTTGCCACACGGATCTGAAGAAGATCGAATACGGGTTGCTTGAGCCGCCGAGGATCTTTGGGCACGAGACGGCGGGCGTGGTGGCGGCGGTGGGTGAGGGTGTGACGAAGTATGCGGTGGGGGACCGGGTGATCGGATTCCACCACATTCCGTGCGGGAAATGTTTTTACTGCCAGCGGAAATTGTATGCGCAATGCGCCGTCTATAAGGTTGTGGGGATCACGGCAGGATTTGAGGCGGCGGGTGGTGGATATGCGCAGTATGCGCGGGTGATGCCGTGGATTGTGGAGCGGGGCGTCGAGAAGATTCCTGATGGTGTGAGTTTCGAGCAGGCGAGCTTTGTGGAGCCCGTGAATACATGCCTGAAGGGGGTGGCCCAGAGCGGAGTGCAGCGAGGGGATCTGGCGCTGGTGCTGGGGCAGGGGCCGATCGGGCTGATCTTTACGATGCTGCTGAAGCACCGCGGCATTGAGACGGTGACGACGGATACGATGGCGGCCAGGCGTGAGCAGTCGCTGCGGTTTGGTGCTGCGGCGGCCTTGCACCCGATTGAAGAGGATCTGGGCGTGGAGGCTCGGCGGAGAACCGATGGGCGAGGGGCTGATATTGTCTTTGTGGCGGCCAGCGCGCCAGGAATTGTTGAGCAAGCGGTACGGGCGACGCGGCCCGGGGCGAAGATTGTCTTATTTGCGCAGACTTCCGACAAAGAGCGAATCGATGTGTCTGGCGCAGACATCTGTAGGGACGAACGTGTGCTGATGGGCGCGTATTCGGCGGATGTTGATTTGCAGGCGGAGTCGGCGAGGCTGGTTTTTTCGGGTGAAATCCCTGTGGCTGAACTGGTGACCCATCGTTACGGATTAGGCGAAATTATGGCTGGGGTGGAAAAGGCAACCCACCCAGACGAAAAATCGTTGAAAATAGTAATACTGCCTCAGCATCTTTAGAGAACGGGAATCGAGACACACAAACTGTGAAGCAAGAAATGCTCGCGGCCGTCTTGTACGGCAAAGAACACGTCGAGATCGAAAAGGTAGAAGTGCCCGCGTTGGGCGAAGGCGACGTTTTGGTTCGCGTGCGCGCTGCTTTAACGTGCGGGACAGACGTGAAGGTGTTCCGGCGTGGTTATCACGCCAGGATGATTGTGCCTCCCGCGTTGTTTGGGCATGAGTTGGCGGGGGACATTGTTGCAGTTGGTACGGGTGTTAAGGGTTTCAAAGCGGGTCAGCGTGTGGTGGCGGCGAATTCGGCGCCCTGTGGGGAATGCTTTTATTGCAAGAAGAACAACGAGAACCTTTGCGAAAATTTGCTGTTCAACAACGGGGCTTATGCGGAGTTCATCCGGATTCCGTCGCGGATTGTCGAACGGAACATGTATGAGATCCCCGGGCATGTCGCTTATCTGGATGCGGCACTTGTGGAGCCCCTGGCCTGCGTGATTCGCGGGATCGATGAGACGCGGGTGAAGGCTGGCAGTACGGTTGTTGTGATTGGAGTGGGGCCGATCGGATTGATGTTTGTGCGGTTACTGAGTTTGCGTGGTTGCAAGGTGATTGCAATTGGACGGCGGCGGCCGCAGTTGGATCGGGCGGCGAAGTTGGGTGCGCAAGTGGCGTTGTCGATTCTGGAAGAGAAAGACATCGTAGCGGCAGCGCGGCGCGAGACGAACGGCTACGGAGCGGATGTGGTGATGGAAGCCGTGGGGACGACCGAGACGTGGCAGCAGGCAGTTTCGATGTTGCGGCGTGGTGGCGTGGTGAATTTCTTTGGTGGCTGTCCGGCCGACACTCAGGTGAAGCTGGATACGCAGTTGATGCACTATTCGGAAATTACATGCACGGCGAGTTTTCACCATACGCCAGCGCATGTGCGTAAGGCGCTGGAAGCCGTGGTGGCTGGCTACATCACTGCTTATGATTTTGTGACGGGTGAAGAGCCGCTGAGCAATTTGAACGAAGTGTTGTCTCACCAGTTGCACAAAAATGGTGCCGTTAAAACAGCGATTATTCCTTGACCCGGCGGCGTTTGTCGCCGATGCCGAAGCGATGGAGAGGGCTTGGGGGCTCGAAGAAGCTGAGGCCTATACACGCTGGATCTCAACCAGTCACTACGAAAATTTTCATGTTGTGAGCTTTCTGCTGCCGCGTGAGCTGCATCAGGATTTCTATAACGTCTATGCGTTTTGCCGGTGGGCAGATGACTTGGGCGATGAGATTCCGGACCCTACTGAAGCCTTGCTGTTACTGGGATGGTGGCGGGCTCTGCTCAATTCGCAAGAAGGGGACCGTCATCCCGTGTTCGTTGCTTTGCGGGGGACGATCGAGCGGCGGCGGCTGCCGATGGAGTGCTTCGAGAACTTGATCCAGGCATTTGAGCAGGATCAGACTGTGAAGCGGTATCAGAACTGGGATGAGCTGATGGCGTATTGTGTGAATTCCGCGAACCCGGTGGGACGGTTGGTGCTGGCGTTGTGCGGGTATCACGATGAGGAACGAGCGGTGTTGAGTGACTACACTTGCTCTGGGTTGCAGCTGGCGAATTTCTGGCAGGATGTGCGGGTGGATGTAGGTAAGGGGCGGATCTATCTGCCGATGGATTTGCTGTGGCGGCATGAGGTGAGCGAGGATTCGATTCTCGGGCTGAAGCATAGCGAACAGTTTGAGAGGGCAATGGAAGAGGCGGTGCGGTATGCGCGGGAGCTGTTCGTCAAGGGACTGCCGCTGATTCCGTCACTGGATGCGCGGCTGTCGCTGGATATCGAGTTGTTCTCCCGGGGCGGGATGGCGATTCTCGACAAGATCGAAGCGATGCGGTATCACGTGCTCGACGAGAGGCCGAAGATTGGGAAGAATGAGCGGGTGTGGCTGTTGATTTCGACATTACTCGGGTGGAGCAAGAAACGGATATTCGGCTAGGGGTTGTGGGATCTATGCTCGGAGCATGAGATACACATTGCTGCTTTTGGTGACTTTCGGCGTGGTTGCTGCGAGCGATTCGCTGGAGCTGAGGATCTGGAGCCCGGAAACTATCGTGTGGCAACGGGTGGACCCGGATGGGACAAAGTATGCGGTGCTCGATGGGGATCGCGAGAAGGCTGGTGCGCCGTTGACCTATGCGTTCTGGATGCCTGGCGGGGTTTGGGTGAAGCCACACACGCACACGCAACAGGCGCATGTGGTGGTGGTGAAGGGTAGCATCAGGTTGGGGTACGGAGCCAAGATGGATCGAGCGAAGGCAATCGAGATGAAAGCTGGAACGATGTTTATCGTGAGAGCTGGCGAGCCTCATTTTGAGGGGTCCGATGGGGAGTGCCTGATCATCGGAACTGCGCTGGGTGGATGGAAGACAAAGGAGCTGGAGTGAGTGATGATACCGATCGATCCGATTGCCTATTTGAGCCAATACTTGCGAGAGCATTGCGATGAGACGGTGAGTCTTGAGGATATGGCGAGAATTACTGGGTATAGCGCATTTCATTTGCAGAAGAAGTTTAAGGCTGCGGTGGGAGTGAGCCCGAAGCAGTTTCATGCGCAGTGTCGGATGGAGCGTGTGAAGGCTGGGTTGATTGAGGGGGGCACGGTGACGAGTGCTCTGTATGAGGCGGGGTTTGGGTCGTCGAGCCGGTTGTATGAGCGGGTGAATGGAGAGTTGGGGATGACGCCGGCGCAGTATCAAGCAAGAGGGCAGGGCGTGTCGATCAGCTATGTTGTGATCGAGACTGTGATTGGGTTTGTGCTGATTGCGGCGACGGACCGGGGGCTGTGTTCGTTGAGGATGGGCGATGAGGTTGCGGGTTTGGTGGCTGAGTTGAGGGAGGAGTTTCCGGCGGGTGAGTTGGTTGCTGTCTCTGAACCCTATGGAGAGGCTTTGGGAGTTTGGGTGGCGGCGATTCGGGGATATCTGGAGGGGAAACAGATTGACATTGGATTACCGCTAGAGGTGAGGGCGACTGCTTTTCAGGCGCGGGTGTGGAGTTACTTGTTGAGGATCCCGGTGGGAGAGGCGCGGAGTTATGCGGAGGTGGCCGAAGGGATTGGACAGCCGACCGCGACGCGGGCAGTGGCGAGCGCGTGTGCGCGAAATCCGGTGGGGTTGGCGATCCCGTGCCACCGTGTGATTCGTGGGGATGGGACGCTGGGTGGGTACCGGTGGGGGATGGGGCGGAAGCAGCAGTTGCTTGAGCGGGAGGGATGCGCGACGCAATCGAATTGAATTTCGGGGGATACTGACAGAGGAGAATCCCGCGAGTTGATTAGTGTAGAGGCATCGTACGAGTATTGCGTGGCTGTGGCGAAGGCGCGGGCGAAGAATTTCTATTATTCGTTCCTGGTATTACCGAAGCGGAAGAGGCTGGCGATGTGCGCGGTGTATGCGTTCATGCGGGAATGCGATGACCTGAGCGACGAGGCAGGGGCGACGCGTGTGGCGCTGGATGACTGGCGGGATCAGTTAGACCGCGTGCTTGATGGGGGCGAGGCGGAGCATTCGATTTGGCCAGCGTTTCGGGATACGGTGGAGCAGTTTCGGATTCCTCGATCGTACCTGTACGACATGATTGAAGGCGTGACGAGCGACTTGAGTTTTCGGCAGCCGCAGTCGTTTCAGGATTTGTATCAGTACTGCTATCGGGTGGCGGGCGTGGTGGGGCTGACGATCACGCATATCTTCGGATTTCAGAATGTCCGCGTGCTCGAAATGGCTGAGAAGTGTGGCATTGCATTTCAACTGACGAATATCTTGCGAGATATCGGAGAGGATGCTGGGCTGGGTCGGAGTTATCTGCCGGTTGAGTTGATGCGGCAGTATGATGTGCGGGAAGAGGATTTGAAGAAGGGCGAAGTGTCGCCGCGGTTGCACGCGCTGCTTGAAGATCTTGGGAGAAGGGCGCGGGAGTATTATCAGTTTTCGCGGCCGATGATCGAGATGGTGGACCGGGATTCGCGATCGAGCTTGTGGGCTTTGATCGAGATTTACTCGCGGCTCTATCGGAGGATCGAGGCTTCGGGGTTTGAGGTGTTGCGGGCGCGGCACCGATTGCCGAAGTGGGAGAAGTTATCGATTGTGGCGATGGCTGTGGTGAAGTGAGTTAGTCTTCGAACTTGGGGCTGGTGAAGGTCTTGGTGGTGTGATCGTGCCAGGTGAGTTTTTCTTCGTCGAAGATGCACCAGAGCAGGCCGAGGCCGAGGCTGGCGAAGCTGACGATGGAAACCAGGACGCGGAGGAGACGTTCTTCGCGAGTGGGGCGGTTGCCGTCGAAGTTGATCAGCTGGATCTTGACGGCGGCCATGCCGGGAGTATCTCCCCCAGCAAGAGCCCAGAGAAATTTGTAGAGCAAAGCGACGCTGGCAGCGACGACGACATAGGTGCTGATGTCGAGCTTGGCCAGGCCGAACTGAACACCGCCGAAATAGTAGATCGTGACAAGGATGCCGACGCCGATGGCGATCATGGCGAAGTCATAGGTGACGGCCATTGCGCGGTGGGCAGGGTCGGCTACGGGCGAGTTTGTGTAGAGGGCTTTCTCGACCGTGCGGGTTTCAAGGTGTGCCTCAGGGAAATCGAGGGCCTTCTGAATCTCTGGCGGACCGGCGGGGTTGAGGCCGTTGGGACGCTGATGGATGCGCGTCTTGAGGTTGCGCTGCTGGGTAGAGCGAGCGACCTTGGCAGCATCGGGTGAAATGGATTCGAAGGGGATGACGCGCTTGGGTTCCTGAACCGGGAAGAGGCGTGTCTGGACCGGAGTGCGGCTGCGTACGTCTTCTGCAGAGAGGCGTTTTTCGAGGGCGTCGAGGCGGGGCACTGCGTTGCCGTAAGCGTCGGGAAGAAGGATCGGGCCGGACATGCGGCGTCCGCAGAGATGACAGCGGGTGTCATCCTGGGCGTTGTCGGTGCCGCAGTATCCGCACTTCATTGCGAGTCTCACGTCTTTCCTGGTTTTGTTCTGTGGCCGATCGAAGCTAGTTTCGGGTGAGGCGGCTTGTGGAGAGAAGGCAGGCTTGTTAACCTGAGCCTTGAACCCAAAGCAGATATTCCCTCAGTACTACTCTTGTTTAGTTAACACGATTCTGTCGGTTTGTCACGTAATTTCTTCATTTCATTGGGCGTCGCTGTTTCTTTGTATCTCTTTTGCCTTCGCTGGATATGCCCAAAACCCTGTGGCAAGCAACCCGAACATCAAACTTCCGTTTGTGAGGCCGGGAGCGCCGCCTAAGGACAAGGTGGTGGTGAAGGCACTGGGGTCGCAGACGGTTGAGGGAGATTGGGTACGGCTGAGGGTGGCGGCGGTGGTGGATGTTTATGAGTCGACGCTCGAGGCTGATGAAATCGACTACAACCTTGAGACGGGGGAGGCGCATGCACGGGGCAATGTGCATTACAAGAATTACGAAGAGGGGGAGGAGATTTTCTGCGAGAAGGCTGACTACAACACGAAGGATCTGACAGGGAAGTTTTATGAGATCCGCGGGTCGTTTGCATCGCGGATTGATGCGCGGCCTGGCATTCTGACTTCTTCGAATCCTTTTCAGTTCCGTGGGAAGTGGGCCGAGCGGCTGGGGAACCGCTATGTGTTGTATCAGGGCACGATCACGAGTTGTACGTATCCGCGGCCTTGGTGGACGTTGAAGGCACCGAAGTTCGACATCGTGCCGAACCAGCGGGCGGTGACACAACGGGCGATGTTCCTGCTGAGGGGCGTGCCGATGTTTTACTTCCCGTATTTTTACAAGTCGCTTGAGAAGCAACCGCGGCGGAGCGGGTTCCTGGCGCCGAGTTTTGGCAACTCATCCCGATTTGGGCAAATGGTTGGCATCGGATATTACTGGGCGATGAACCGTAATTATGATTTGACTTATCGCCCGCAGTATTTCACGGAGCGAGGGTTTGCTCATAATGTGGAGTTTCGAGGCAAGCCCAGGCAGGGTTCGGATTTTGGTATGAATCTTTTCGGTGTTGCCGACAAAGGGTTGCTGTTGCAGGATGGGCGGCGGATCAAGCAGGGTGGCTACAGCATCAACTTCGATGGCAAGTCGGAGTTAGGACGGGGATGGAGGTCGCAAGGAACGTTCAATTATCTGTCGGCATTTATCTTCCGGCAGGCGTTTACGCAGAGCTTCAACGAGGCGATTTTTTCTGAAGTGAATTCTGTGGGGTTTGTGGAGAAGCATTGGAAGGGGAAGAGCGTTCAGGTGGTATTTGCGCGCAGCCAGAACTTCCAGACGACCAATCCGGGGGACTCGATCACGATCCGGCGGTTGCCTCAAGTGGAATATGTGAGACGGGACACGCAGATCTGGCAGCGGATTCCGGTGTGGGTGTCGATGGAGGGAACGGCTGGGTTGGTTCGACGCAATCAGCCTCTGTTTCAGACGCGACAGTATGTAGAGAGGGCTGATGTGGCGCCGCGGATTTCTACTGCATTCCGGTATGCCGGTTTCAGCCTGATGCCGAGTTTTGGGTTGCGGGAGACTTACTGGGGAAGCTCGCAAGAGAATGGGCGCGTGGTGGGATCGAATGTAAGGCGCAGTGCGCGGGACTTTGCGGCAGAACTGATGATGCCTTCGTTTGCGCGCGTTTTTGACAAGTCACCCAAGTGGATGGGCGGCGGGAAGATGAAGCACGTGATCGAACCGCGAGCTTCGTTTCGGTACGTGAGTGGCGTGAATGACTTTGCGCGGATCATCCGGTTCGACGAGAACGAGTTGTTGACGAATACGAAGGAAGTGGAAGTAAGTTTGACGAACCGGTTGTATGTGAAGCGCGGGCCGACGACGCAGGAGTTTTTGTCGTGGCAGGTGTTTCAACGGCGGTACTTTGACCCGACGTTTGGGGGAACGGTGGTTGCGGGGCAAAGGAACATCAACCAGTCGAGCGTGGACTTTGCGGCGTATGGATTTATTGACGGGGCGCGGCGCTATTCCCCGGTGGCGAGTTCGGTGAGGATGCAGCCGCTGCCAACCGCGGGTGTTGAATGGCGGCTTGATTATGACCCAAAGCGCGGGAATGTAACGAACAGTACATTCTCGGTGGATGGGCGGTTGGACGATTGGTTTATCTCAGCGGGGCACACACAGGTGGACTCGTCGAATGCACTCTCGCCACAGAACAATCAGTTTCGGGGGCTGATCGGATGGGGAGCGCAGAGTCGGCGAGGGTGGAGTTCGGCATTTCTTGCGATCTATGATTACCGGATTGGCGTATTGCAGTTCGCCAATACCGAGGTGACTTACAACACGGATTGCTGCGGATTTAGCCTGCAGTACCGGAGATTCAGCTTTGGGACGCGGAATGAGAATCAGTTCCGGATGGCGTTCTCGATCGCGAACCTGGGGTCGTTTGGGACCTTGCGGAAACAGGAGAGGTTCTTCTAGGAGTACTCATTTATGAATATGAGCGGGCGGATCCTGACGGGGGCGATGGAATGGATATCGTATTTCCTGCTGGCAGTGCGCGACCGGCGTGATGGTTGACACTTTAGACCGGGAGGATCGTTGACACTTTTCCGATCCTCGCAGCCGCCTCAAAGCAAGATAGCGCACCCGGTTTTGGCTTTGTGCTTGGGTTGGAGATGAGGGGAGATCCGCAGCCGTCGTCGCGTGGGAATGTGGGAATCGCCCTGCGATTTCCAAGGACTGTGGGAGCGGTGGGAAAGCGGTGTTTGCATTTCCACGGCTTCCATAGTCCGGCATTTCCACGCTCTGCTCATGTCGCCGTCTTCTTGTTGGCCCAACGCTCGGCGCGATCTTCGCGCACAAAGGTATGAGTCCGGTTCTCCAGCCAGCCCAGGAAAATGCGCCCGCAGTAGACCGCGAACAAGTCCTCTTCTTCCTCTCGCAGCCCAACATTCTGCCCCGCCAGCACTGGCGATATAGGAATCCGCTCGGCGGCCCACAAGATCGTCCCCTGCCCATAAACCCTGCGAGTGTGAAAGCCCTCGCCATATTCGAACTCCGGATTCTGGCCGTTGTATTGTTTCGCGCTCGTCCGATAGCGCTCCGCCGGTGTTTTCATTTCCAGGGCTTCATGAGGTCTCTCTTCGTTGAACTCCAGCCGATAGCGCTCAAACACGCGCTGCTGTGTCCGCAAGTCCCACTCCACGCCTCCATCCAAACGGTCGTGCAGCAACGACAAATGGAACCGCTCATGCCGTCCATTCTGTTGC
>VFZU01000103.1 GCA_016870995.1 Acidobacteriota bacterium | reverse complement strand
AGCCAATCCTCGATGAACTCTTCTCTTTGCTCGATCACACAAGTCTCTTTCCAGGCCATCGGGTGCTTCCCCCTCCAGCCAAAAGTGTTACCTATGTGCCCGGTTTATTCCGTTACCCATGTGCCCGGTTCGGACCGGACGAGTGTTCCCAAAATCGGTCCGTCACGGCGCGTGCTACCTTTCGTATATAGAAAAGTGAGGATTTCCATGCGTTTCTTGATCGGTTTGGCACTCGGGTGTCTGTGTTACGGCCAGATGACCACCGAACAAAAGGTGGCTGATATAACGTCACTAAGCCAGTTCTACGTGCGGCACTATACGCCCGCCAACTGGAAAATCGTCCAGTTTGGCTTCGACCTAAGAGATCTCCAGCCTTGGCTCGCCAAAGTCCGCGCAACCAAGAACGACCTGGAGTACTACGACATCGTCATCGACTATCTGGCCTCCCTGGACGATGCGCACATTCGATACACGATGCCATCCGGCTTCTCAGCCTACCTCCGCTTCGACGTGGACCTCTACGATGGAAAACCCCTGGTCGAGTTCATCTCGAGTGCCTTTCCCCGCCGCGATTTTCCAATTGAACTCGGCGATGAACTGGTCTCGCTCGACGGCGTTGGCTGGGAAGAGTGGATTCGCAGATTAAGCCGCTACGGTATTGGAGCGAACACTTCTGCGACAAGAAGACGAGCCGTTGACTTTATTACTTTTCGACCTCAATCCGCCATTCCCTGGGCCGCTCAGATCGGCGAAACGGCTCGAGTCGTGCTGCGCAAAGCCGATGGGTCTGAAGTGACCTACAACATCCCTTGGAGCAAGACGGGAACTGCAATTGTAAATCTGCCCCCCGTCGTCGGACCACGCCTTGCGACGCAGTCCCCAGCCCCCTTACGCGATCCGCTCGAAAAGTATTCTGCATTGGCCGAAGCCTGGGGAATCTCGAACGAGCAGGACAAGCAGTCCAGCATCGCCGCCAACGACGACCAGCGGGGCGAAGCTCACCCGGCTGACATTGCGCTGACCGGGTTGGGCCAACGCACTCCCCTCTATGCGCCGCCACCTGGTTTTCGGCTCCGCCTCGGCAGCAACGCCACGGATGTCTTCTTGTCCGGAACCTTCGAAGTGGACGGCAAAACCGTTGGCTTAATTCTCATCCCCTCCTTCAGCCCTGCCAATACCGCTTTTGCGGTGCAGCAGTTCCGCGCTGAAATTATCGCCATGCAAGCCTCGACTTCAGCCTTGGTAGTTGACGTGATGCACAATCCCGGCGGCAATCTCTGCTACGGCCAAAACCTGCTGCAGTATCTAATTCCGCAGCCCTTCTGGGGTGTCGGTTACTGGATCAAGCCCACCCAACAGTGGAAGTTAAACTTTGAAAACCGCCTCACCGCAAGCCAAAATCCTGCGGTGCCCCAATGGGAACGCGATCTGTTAGGAACTTACTATCAACTTGTTAGCAGTGCATTTGATAAAGGCGAAAAAACAGGCGTCTTTCCAATCTGCTCTTCCTCAATCACGGTTCTTCCCCAGGATGTTGTCTACACAAAACCAATCATCGTCCTGACCAACGAGTTTAGTGTCTCAACGGGTGATGCCTTCCCGGCCTTGTTCCAGGACGCGGGGCGCGGCAAGATCGTGGGAATCCGCACAGGCGGTCTAGGCGGCAACGTCAACGACTATTCCAACACGGGAATCACCGAAGCGAACTTGCGGATTACGAGATCACTGTTCGTACGGGAAAAGCCAGTTCCCTCCCCTTACGGTCTCACCCGCTTCGTCGAAAACGTCGGCGTCACACCCGACGTCCAACTTGAAATCATGACCCGAGAAAACCTTCTCAACGGTGGCCGCCCATTCGTCCAGGGTTGGATCGACGAAGTAAAGAAGATCATGCAGTAGCTGATATCGCGGGTTCACCGTAGTATCGACAACACTGCGAAATCCAATCTCCGGTGCCGAGTGCGCCGAAATGCACAATGGTTCGCGTCCGGTGCGCAACACCGGGCGCGGCAAGCTTTCAGATACGCGCGCGGAGTCTAGGCGGCAACGCGAACGCTTGCTTCAACACTGGGAAACAGTTCTGTAGACCGGCACCGAATGCGCCAAATAAGCAATTCAGCTCTTCCGAGCAAAGTCTCTGTGGCGAAACAACCCCACTTCATCAACCCTTGGAATTCCTCGATCCAGTCCTGGATCAATGAGAATGGAAAACGTTCTACCGTCGCCCTTACCGTGGCTTCGCAGTGGCATCGACAACGCACCGGAACCCAATGTCCGGCCCTTTAAACGCCGAGGGCACACTCGCGAACTGAACGCTCACGTTCTTATCGAGCGGACGCAGAAAGCTTCCACCCCGGATCTGAACCCAAAGATCCTGATCCGTCGGCGGCGGCTTCATCAGGGAACCAAAATTCTTCACAGCCGCGGCGCTTGGCGCAGTTCGCTCGTCCACCCATTCAAAAACATTCCCAGCCAAATCCTTAGCCTTGTAAGTGCTATCCGAGTTCGCCCAGCTACCCACAGGCTGAGGCCCTTTGCTGCCCTTGAATTTCTCGTTGTCAGCCACAACAGCCATCTCCGGCAGATGTTCATAGCCCCATGGATAAGTGCGACCCATCGTGCCCCGTGCTGCCTTTTCCCATTCCACCGCGTAAGGCAACCGCTTCCCTGCCCAGGATGCAAACTCTCGCGCATCCACAAAGCTGACGTTCACAACCGGCAGATTCTTCGCTGTATCGGCTTCCGGAAAACCATCCGGCAACGGCCAGCCGCGCTCCATCGCGAACCGCTTGTACATCTCGTTGGTTACTTCATTCGCATCGATGTAGAACGATTTCTGGGCTCGCTTTTGGTTTTCTTCACCAAACAGAAAATCTCCTTCTTTCACGAGCACCATGTCACCGGTCATCGTCTTCAAATTGGCTGGCAATTCCTGCACGCTCGCTTGAGCGTCTTCTTTTTTGGCTTCCTGCTTCGTGCCTGCACGCGGCAGCACGAGATTTACGATCAAAAGCACAATGATGAGCACAGCCGCGATTCCGCCGGCGATCCAGGCAATGCGCGGTATCTCTGGCTTCGGCTTGGTGAGTTGCGTGATAGTCTTTTCATCGCCAGACTCCATCGTGTGCAATACAGCTTCCAGCTCGGTGATGATTTCGCCAAACCCATCGGGCCGCTTGGCCTGATCCTTTTCGGTGCACTTCTTGATTAGCTCGATCACATTGGTGGGCACCCGCGCCTCAACCAGCGGAGCCGGATCGAGCGCCTCATTCAAGATTTTGAAAAACACCTCATGAACGTTTTGCGCCTGGAAGGGCTTCACCCCTGTGAACAGCTCGAACATCACAATGCCGAAGGCGTAAATGTCGGCTTTTTCGTTCACGTCCTTTGAGGTCACCTGCTCCGGCGCCATGTAGTAAGGCGTTCCAAGCGTGTATCCCGTGCGCGTAATCGAAAGATCCTTGGTCTTGGCGATCCCAAAGTCCATCAGCTTCACTTGCCCGCCCTTACTCATGAAAACGTTATCCGGCTTCAGATCCCGGTGCACGATTCCCAATTCCTGGATGTGCTTCATAGCCCGCACCAATTGCACCAGCACGCGAAGTTTCGACAAAACATCAGGCAATTCTTTTTGCTGGATCGAGGCCCGCAGGTCATTGCCTTCGAGGTACTCCATCACCATATACGGGCGGCCGTCGTGTTCACCAAAATCGTAAACACGAATAATGTTCTCGTGCGAAATCGCCCCTGCCGTCTGAGCTTCGCGCAAAAAACGCTTCTTGGTGTCTTCGTCGTGCATCCCGCTGTCGGTGAGAATCTTCACCACCACAACGCGGTTGATCAACGTATCGCGAGCCTTATAGACATGCGACATGCCACCGCCGAGAAATTGTTCGAACTTGTACTTTCCCAGTTGCTGCTGTTGCATCAGTTTCCTGCGCGCGCCACGTTGCTCGTACACTGCAACCCGGCTAAATATCCCTTCCGGAACAACGGAATCGCCATCTCAAGATCCAGCGTCATCGATAACGGCTTGCCTTGGTCGTCGGTCATGATCTTACTCCCAGAGCGCTGATACCAGAGCACCGTGTGGGAAGTGGCTGAATTCTGATTCCATCGTTCCGCATCGTTGAACCATTGAAACACGCCGAGCGGCCCGTCGAAACTCACCGTGCCACCGCCAACGATCGTCGTGCGCACGCCAACGCCCTGCCCGTTCCAGAGAAACGACTTCGCAGCGGAAGAAGCGTTCTTGAATTCGCCATTCTGCCCATCGATCGACAACTTCACTTCCCGCTTCATTTCAGGGTTCAACTTCACCGAGTAGCGAAAGTTCGGGCTCGGGTTCATCCCGTATGCCGTCGAAGTCACTGCCGCGAAGCGATTGAAAGCCGCAACAAATGTCGGCGTCAGCGCCATCGCGGGCGTCGGCACTGCCCTGTATTCCCCGCCCTGATTCGGCAGCATCGACTTCAGCTTGGTTTCATAAAACATCCACAAAGCCCCAGTCTGCGGCGCAAAGATTCCATTGAACTCCGCAATTGTCGCCTGGTTCTTTGCATTCGGGTTGAACGGATACTTCGAAATCAATTCGGTGAACTGTTTGCAGAATCCCGCCCCGGCGCCATTCATCTCGGCGGGACCCAACCCACGCAGAAAACTCTCCACATAGGTAATGGGGTCTTCCATCAGCTTCAAAACCTGAGTGTCAATCTTGTCCAGCGGATCGGGCCGGAACTTCTGCGCCACATTGCGCGCCGTCAACTTCGTCGTCGTGGCCAGCCCCAGGCTCTGCGCCGCCGCCGGATCCTGCGCCGCCTGGCTGGCCGGCATGTTCGAGATCATCTCGATCGAACCCTGCAGCTGCAACAGCCCGCCCATATAAGGTTGATTCTCGCCGCCGATCAACTGCCCAACGCTCCCTGGTGCAACCAGCAACTGCGTCGGTTGAAATTGTTCCGCGATCGACTTCTCGGCAACCTCGGTATTCTTCGATGCCAGAAACACAGCCGCGAGCAAGGGCGACTGATTGCTCGAATGCATCTTCAACTTTTCCGAAGCATCCTTCAGCGACGCATACCGCAACACGGTCACGCTCTTCAGATACTCCTTCCACTGATCCGAATAATCCTTGTTGTAGCGGGCTCGCAGCCGCGCCTCTAACTCGGCCAGATTCACGCTCATCTTCACTTCCTCGCCCAACACCCAAGCCTCGCCGCCGAAGTACTTCGGCAGGTTCTTGAATGCACCTTGCATCCACCCGAAGCCGTCCTTCGAGAAAGCCCCCTGCACTTCCTTATCGACACGCACAGCCTTGGCTCCATCTGGATACAGCTTGTTGAAATTGATCGATGGATTGGCCCGGTTCGCCTCGGCAAGAATCGCGTTGTACAGCCGTTCTTCACCCGAGAATTGCTTCAGGAAGAACCGGGTCTTATCGACGGTAGCCGAATCGTTCTCACGCGAGAACGGATTCGATTCCTTCAGTTCTTCCGCATAGAAATCAAATTGCTTTGCCACCAGCGCATTGCGCTGCGGGTCCACCTGCTTGGCGCCCTGCCAATACTTCATCAGCACCGGAGTCAAGAACATCTTCGTGCTCTTGTCCGGATTCGACGTCGTAATCAGATAGGCCTTCAACGTGTTGTAGCTCGTCATGTAATCGTCGTTCGGGCCCGGTGTCTGCGGCAGCCGCTTCATGTAATCCAGTACAGCCGTCTGCGTTTCGCCGAACATGACGTTGCGGAAACTCTCAAAATACAGCTTTCGCGAAGTCGGCAACAACTCTTCGCCGGTGTAAAGCCCCCAGCGCATCATCAACGGCGCGCCGTCCTTCTGGTATCCGCGCAATTTCTCGAGGGCGCCGCGCAACCGCTCCAGCTTGTTCAAGCTATCAAGCGACGGGACCTCGCCCTGCGGCACCTGTACGCCGCGCAATGCCTTGGACGCCTCCGCCAGCTCGCCTTCGAGCCCCTTGTTATTAAAGAAGCTCACCGTGAACAATCCCGTCGCGATCAATCCCAGCGCTCCGGCCAATCCCAACAGCAACCTCCGCGTTGAGTTTGTCTTCGTACTCGCGCTCGATGCGCCCAGTGCAGCGCGGTCCTTCAGCAGCACCTCACTAAAGAATTTTGTGATGAACAACCACTGCGGCATCCGCCGCTGCGTGCCCGCCGCATCGGTCGCCAACACAGGCCGCACACCAGAAAAATAGAAGCCTCTGACAAACGGGGACACCGCCAACTGGCTCGGCCGACAAAGATCCACCAGAAACGCAGTCGCAGCCTGCTTCAACTTGCGGAACTCGCGGGGAAATTCATACACCGGCGGGCGGCCTTGTTGGTTCGCGTCGCGCTCCTGCATATCCACACGCCGCTCTGCCAGGCTGCGGAACAACTCTTCAAAATGATCCCCAAACCGCTTGGCAGCCTGTTCGGCATAAACGCCTGACGATTGCTGATCCACAATCGGCAAAGTCGCACCCAGCACCTGTGCCGCCTCGTCATTGCTCATATAAGCAACGTAGTTCGCAAAGTTCGGCATCTGGTCGGCCTTGGTAAACAACACATAGACCGGAATGCGCGCCCCCAACGATTTCGACATCTCGATCAATCGCTGATTCAGAATGCGCGCCTTTGCCGCCATCATCTCGCCGGAACCCTGCTGGAAGAACTCTTCCACACCAACAAACATCAGCACACTGCGCGGCGCCGGCGTCGCATTCGTATTGATAGCAGTAAAGCCACCAGGCGCGAAGCGTTGCGAAAACGCATTCCACAGCTTGTCGCTCTCAAGCAACGTCGGCGCCGCCTCAACAAACACCGTGTTACGCGCAAGCCAGACATTGGCCGTCCGCGTCTGCACCAACTGGTTGCCTTCCTGATAAACCAATCCGGCCAGCAGCTCGGGCTCAAGTCCGCTATAAGTCACCAGCGTCGTCTTGGCCGATCCCCGCGCACCCATCACAAACACAACCGGCATCGATGCCAGGCTGCGGCCCGAAGCCTGCAACTTCTTATCGGCCTCGGCCAACACAAAATCAAGCTCCGCGCCTTGTTCCCCAGCCAGCGCCAGAGCCTTTTTGCGATTGTCTGCGGTGATCTTGAAATAGATGGCCAGGCCTGCCAACGCAGTGCCAATCAGCCAGAACAAACCGCGCACAAACCACACGTCCTTGCCCTTGAGGCTCACCCATTCAGGCATGAACCAGCCAAGCACCATCCAACCAATCCAGAGTATTGCCGTGATTCCGTAGAAGAGCATCTTGCGTTTCTCCTGCCTACCTGCGAGTCATCTCTTGCGCGATGGCGCGCAGTTCATCGGCACCCGAGCCGAGCATCAGCTTGTAAACGACAAAGGCCACGACAGCCAGCGCGCAAAGGCCACCACCGATAAAAACCATCCGTCGAAACCAGGGGTCGACCGTCGAAACCACAGCATCGGTATTGGGCAACAGGCCGGACGGCGAAAGCGGCGGCATGGCTCCTCGAATGCGTCGGCACTTGTCCATACACGCATCCACAATCCGCTTCAACTCCGCACGCCCACCAGCACTGTAGCGCCCTTGGAAACCAAGGCTGATACAAAGCGCATACAACTCCAGCAGATCGGAGTTCGTCAGGCTATCCGGCTGCCGCATGATGTTTTCCAGGTTTTGAAAGAAGATTTCTCCGGCGATATGCACACCAAACAACTCTTCCTGTAAAGGCTTGCGCCGCCAATCGGCAAATGCCGGTTGGTTTTGCGTCAAGATCGTCTCATCCAGATACGCCACAACAGCAAACATCGCCAGCTTCGTTTCTTCGTCAGAAAAGCTCTTGCGCCGCGCGTCTTCAATCGATGCCTTAAGCGCGTTCTTCATGCTCTCGCGCAAGCCATATGGGTCCTGCGTCATCTGCGGATTCGCCCACACGCGAACCACAGCGGTGAGCGGCTCCTGAAACAGAACCGCGAGAGTTTCGCGTTCCATCAATCCTGGTTGTTGCATGGCTTCGCCTATGCCTCCACAATGACGATCAATTCCACCTCGGGTGCGGGAAACTCCCCGGGCACATAAACCCCAACCTGCTTGATGCGGGCAATCTGCTGCCAGCACGGGCCCACCCGCGAGATCGAGAAATACTGCATCTCCGTCTTGATCTGGATCTCCGTCGGCGGGACCGGCATGTGATGCAGTTCAAGCCCAGGGTGAGCTCCCTGCACCAGCCTTTCGATAAAGTCCCTCGAGCACACCTTCACCAGTTGCGGCGTCCGCGTGATGATCACGCTCTCCGCCGTCTGCGCACGAATACCCAGAATCCAACGGGACTTGGCCAGCGTCCGCTCATCCGAAACAGTTCCCTCATATAAATAAGGTGCGTACATCTGCAACGGAATTTGCTGAGCGCTCGAAGGTAATATCGTTTCCAGCGCCTCTCGGATATGTAGATCAAGCGCCGGGAAACATCTCTCCGGCATTGCATGATCGTAAAGCGGCAACTCCGACGGATCCTTCTTCAGGTTGAAAGTACAAAGCGCCCCACCCAGTTTCAGCAACAACCGGTACAGTTCCTCGGGGTGGCCCTTCTTCACTTCGAGGACATGCTTCAAATCCGCAATCGCCGAATTGATGCAATGCAAGTACCAGAAACTGGCGACATCCCTCTGGCTCATCCCGCCCAGCTTTGCGCTCGCCCGCTCAGGCCGCAAAGCATCAGCCTTGGACGCCAGAATTTCCACCAGCCGGTTCAACATCACCATCAGCCGCTTGGAACCCTGGATCGTCACCAGCGGCGGAATAAAGTCCGGGTCGAAGATTAGATTGCCAGCACCATCGCGCATGACACGACCAATCGGCATCGAAGTGATTTCTGGGGTAATTTCGTTTTCCAGCAGCAGCCGGAAGTTCTTGCGACCCAGCGTTACGGCGCGCTCTTCCGTGCCACCGTTTTCGTCCACCATCTTGCGCTCGTCCGGTGCATAGCGAGTGGATTCGTCCCTGCAATTTGCCCCGCCAGGATGATAAGGAGGCAGCGCCAGATACACCGTTGCATACCGGGCCACTGGGCTAATCAGTTCCGCGATCGGGCGGCTGGTCGGCAGCTCATCCGATTCAGGGCAAACAAACGCCAGGCCATCCGGCATGAAACCCCGCGCGTGCAAGAGTTCGATGCGCCCATTCTTCAATGCCTCTTCGCTCCACTCGATGCCGGCAAAGCCGTAAGCGGAGTAATGTAACGATTGCGAGGTGAAATCGATCAAGTCCTCGAAATAGCGTTTTTGGGCCTGAAAATGATGAGGCGCCAGATGCATTCCTTCGGACCAGACAACACGAGAGAGTTGCTTCATCGCCAATGAGTTCTCAGGCTATCATAAAGGCACGAATTCATAGGTAACCGCAGCCATGTCCTTCGAATCCACATATCAGCTTGTCGCCCCCATTTCCGACTCTCCGGAAGCCCTCTCCTATAAAGCAGTGATGAAGATGACCGGTGAAGAGGTCTGGATCCATATCATCCGCACCGACGCCGAAGGCCTGTTTCAGTTGGCCAAGAAGCAATATGACAGCAGCGGTTTTGGAGAAAAGCAGATCCTCCAAGTCGTCGCCGAAGGCGCAAAGGCTTATGTCGTCACGCGGCCTCTACCCGCAGGCGCAACCCTCAAGGATTGGCTAACAACTCTCGGCCAGGCAAAAACCCCAGACCCCATGATGCAGATGGGCGCATTCAAGTTTGAAGGGTTTGCCGCCCCGCCGCCTCCACCGCCCCAGGCCCCCACACAGGCGATGCCTGCCTATCCCCCTCCCGCTCCGGCCGGCAACCTTCCTTTGCCTCCCGACTTTCCCCCGGCCCCAGCTGCGCCGGCTCCGCCCCCGATGGCAGCCACGCAAGAGATTCCAGCCTACATCCCACCGGCCCCAGTAGCGCCAATTCCAATGGCCCCGCCGCCACCTCCGCCTCAGGCGGCCACACTGGAGTTTCCAGCCCTCGTGACGCCAGCGCCGGTTGCCCCTCCACCGGTTGCCCCTCCACCGGTTGCCCCTCCACCACCCCAGACGCAAGCTTCCGGCGAATTCACACGCATGTTCCAGGCCAGCCAAATGCCGGCTCCGCCTCCACCCCCACAAGCCCCCCCACAAGCACCGCCTCCCGCTCAACCGCCTGGCGAATTCACGCGCATGTTCCAGGCCCAATCGGCCATGCCACCTGCAGCACCGCCCCCGCCCGTATTTGCGCCTCCCTCCGCACCCCCACCCAGTTCTGAGCCAGGCGAATTCACGCGCATGTTTCAGTCCCCGCTAATGCAGCACACCCCCGCGCCCCTCAACCCGATCTCAACTCCGATCGCGCCGCCACCTTCTCAACAGGCTGGCGAATTCACTCGAATGTTCAAATCCGTGGAGCCTTCCGCAATGGTTCCTCCCGCTGGGCCACCACCCCCGCCCAGCCCTCCACCGCAAGCCCCAGGCGATTTCACACGATTGCTTCAAACTCCCAGCTTTGACGGTAGCGGCTCCCCCTCTGCGCCTCCAGCCATGCCGGTAGCCTCAAGGCCCGGCAGCGCCCCCCTTCCCCCCGCACCCCCGCCCGCATCTGCTTCAAACCCAATGGAGAATCTTGTTTCCGGTGGCAGCATGAGCGCGCCCAGCGTTAGTGGGCCAACTTTCAGTGCCCCTTCGATTGGCATGAGCGGCACCAGCGGCCCTTCCATTGACAGCTCCGGTCGCATTTCCGGGCCCAGCCTCGGTACTCCCCAATTCAACTCGGGCAATGTCTACGCGCCTTCCGTTTCCGGCAACCTCAGCGCTCCCTCAATCAACGCGCAATCCATTGGAGGCGGTTCTTTCTCCCTCGACAACCTCCCAGGCTTTGGCCCTGGTAGCGCCCCACCCGCATCACCCAACGTAATGCCCCCTGCCGCCGGACCTCTCTCGGGCGGCTCAGCTCCCATCAACCCCAATGCCCTCTCCAGCGGTGACGGCGCCACAGCCTTCTTCCGCGCCCCGGCTGCTCCGCCTCCGCAACAAATGCCGCCCTCGGCTCCCGCTGCCCCAGGCCCAGGGGACTTCACCCGCATGATGCAGGCACCTCCGCCAGCCTCGGCTCCCGCCGTCGGCGTCCCGGTTCCGAAATCAAGCGCTCAACCCACGGGCCCTGCACCTCTATTCTCGGCCCCGCCTGCCGCTCCGGCGGCACCGTCCGTCGCCCCACCCGCTGCCGCACCAGCACCCGCCAGCGGCCCGATGGACGCCCTCAAAGGCACTAACATCTGGGTCCTCATCGGTTCGGCCGTCATTGTCTTATTGCTGGTCGTTTTGGTTTATGTAATTGTGAAATCCAGCCGTTAACATTTCTTGACTTATTCGATAAGATAGGTTCAGGCAATGGATCGCACACTAGCAATTCTTCTGGCGGGTGGTGCTGGCGAGCGCCTTTCGCCTCTCACTCGTCACACCGCGAAGCCTGCTGTTCCCTTCGGCGGCATCTATCGCATCATCGACTTCACGCTATCAAACTGCCTCAATTCCGGCCTGCGTCGTATCTTCGTCATGACGCAATACAAGAGCCTCGAACTTACTCGCCACATACGAGACGGGTGGTCGATCTTCTCTGGCGAGATAGGCGAGTTCATCGAAACCATGCCCCCGATGAAGCGTATGCATGACGACTGGTACCTCGGCACTGCCGACGCTGTCTACCAGAACATCGAGTCGATCGAAGCCGAAGCACCCGACCAGGTCCTCATTCTTTCTGCCGATCACATCTACAAGATGAACTACGGTGAGATGACCGACTGGCACAAGCAGCAAAAGGCTGACATCACCATCGCCACGATTCAGATTGCCCCTGAAGAAGCCGGCCGCTTCGGCGTCGCGCAGATCGACCCCACCTACCGCATCGTCGGCTTTGAAGAAAAACCCACGCACGGTCACCCTGCCCGCTCTCCCTTTGACCCAACCATGGTCTCTGCCTCAATGGGGATCTACCTTTTCAATACAGACATCCTTCTGGACGCCCTCCGCATGGATGCCTCCGACCCGAATTCCAGCCATGACTTCGGCAAAGACATCCTGCCCCGATTGATCCGTCACCGCAAGGTGGTCGCTTACGACTTTCACGATCTCAACGCCAAACGCGTCCGCTACTGGCGCGACGTCGGCACTCTCGACGCGTACTACGACGCCAATCTGGACCTGATCTCCGTCACACCAGAATTCAACCTCTACGACACAGCCTGGCCCATCCGCACCAATCCGCCCATGTACCCGCCCGCCAAGTTCGTCTTCGCTCAAGAAGGCAATCGCATGGGGGTCGCAGTGGATTCGATCGTCGCGCCCGGCGTTATCGTCTCCGGCGGTCGAGTGAACCGCTCCGTCCTCTCGCCAGGCGTTCGCGTCAATTCCTATTCGGCCATCGACGATTCAATTCTTCTCGTCAACGCCGAGATCGGCCGGCACTGCCACCTCCGCCGAACCATCGTCTGCCCCAATGTGAAGGTTCCCGAAGGCACGCGCGCTGGCTACGACGCTGCAGCCGACCGTGCCGGCGGCTTCGCCGTCACGGAGACGGGCATCACCGTGATTGCGTAGTCGCCTCGTTAAATTCTTCGCCCGGGTTGATGAACTGATTCTGCTCGAACGCATGCTGCCGGTCGTGTAGCTCGCGATAGCGTCCGTTCAACCCCATCAACTCGGCATGCTTCCCACGCTCCAGCACTTCCCCGCCCTCGATCACCAGGATCTGAGCGGCCGACCGGATCGTCGACAACCGGTGAGCAATCACGAACGTCGTCCGTCCGTGCCGCAACCTGCCCAGCGCAGTCTGGATCATTGCCTCGCTCTCACTATCCAAGCTGGAAGTCGCCTCGTCCAGAATCAGAATCTTCGGATCCGCCAGGATCGCCCTCGCGATCGCCACGCGCTGCCGCTGCCCTCCCGACAACTTCACACCCCGCTCGCCCACCACCGTGTCGTAACCATTCTCAAAGCGGTCAATGAACTCGGAACAATGCGCGACACGGCAAGCCTCCTCCACTTCAGCCCGTGTAGCCCCAGGATTGGCAAACGAGATGTTCTCGGCAATCGTCCCATCAAACAAAAAGTTGTCTTGAAACACGACACCAAGATTCGATCGGTACTCCCGCATCTTGAGCCCCGCCAGGTCCCGTCCATCCACCAGGATCTTCCCACTCTTCGGCTGATTGAAATTCATCACCAGGCTGATCAACGTGCTCTTGCCAGAGCCGCTCGAACCAACGAGTGCCGTCGTCGACCCGGCCGGCGCATGAAAATCGATGTTCTTCAGCACCGGCACCCCAGGCTGATACTCAAACGTCACATTCTCGAACGTGATGTCGCCACGAATCTCCCCAACCGTCACCCTGCCGGTATCCTCCGCATCCTCGCCCTTCAAATCCAGCACTTCGCGAATCCGGTCCAACCCAGCCAGCGCTTCTGTGATCTGCGTTCCGATCGAAGCAAGTTCCACAACCGGCATCGCCATCATGCCCGTAAACGCGGCGTACATAAACAGATCCCCAATCGTCATCTCATTGCGCATCACTGCCGCCCCGCCCACCAGAAAGATCACCATTCCAATCGCCCCCACAATCATCGACGAAAACGCCATCACAAACGAAACGCCCGTCATCGACTGTGCAATGTTGCGAAACAGCTTGTGCGCCCCTTTGGCAAAAACCAACTTCTCGCGCCGCTCCGCCGTGTAAGCCTTCACCACACGAATCCCACCCAGGCTCTCGCTCAACCGCCCCGTCAGCTGCGACTGTATCTCGCCGCGTTCACGAAACAGCGGCCGCAGTTTCTTGAACGCCACCGCCAACACCCCACCAAACACGGCCAGCACAGCGATCGTAATCAAAGTCATCTGCCAGTTCACGTAGATCAGCACCACCAGGCACATGCTCGCCGTCACCAGCCCACCAGTCAACTGCACCAGCCCCGTCCCCACCAGATTCCGCACGCCCTCGGCATCGCTCATGATCCTTGAAATCAACTGCCCCGTCTTCATCGAATCGAAGTAGCTCACCGGCAGCCTTTCGATATGCGCATGCACCCGTTTGCGCATCTCTGTAATCGCTCTCTGCGCCGCCACGCCAAGAACCTGGGCAAGCGCAAACGCCGCCAGCGCCTGAATCATCGTCGCACCCAGGGCCACCATGGCCACCTGCCACAACAACTCCTGCTTGCCCTTCCCAATCACTTCATCGATCACAAACTTCGTGCTGGCCGGAAGCACCAGGCTCAACCCGCGGCTCACCAGCATCAGCGTCAAACCCAACAGCAAACGCCAGCGATGATGCCACACCAGTGACCGCGCCTCAGCGAACGCCTTCGAATAGTTGATCTTCTTTTTCTCAGCTGGCTTTTTCATACTCTTTCCAATTCTTGCAGACCTGATATATACACCCGCATGGAACAACCCAATCCCGGCCTGGTCTGGGAGATGTTTACAGCCCACCGGCGCAGCTCCGCCATCAAAGCCGCCATTGAACTCAACCTCTTCGATCACCTCGGCTCTAGCCTCATCTCTGCCTCCGCCATCGCCGCAAAGGTCAACGCCCCCGAGCGCGGCGTTCGAATTCTCTGCGACGACCTCGCCATCCAGGGCTTGATCCAAAAATCAGACGGCCTCTACCAGCACACGCCTACCAGCGCGATCTTTCTCGATTCAAAATCCCCAGCCAGCATGGCGCCAATGCTGCCCTTCCTCATGACCAACAAGATCATCGAAGCCTCGCAGCGCCTCACAGAAACGATCCGCAACGACTACACCGCACTGGAGGTTCCCTTAGCAGGCGAAGAGGTCAACGAGTGGGTTCAGTTCGCCCGCTCCATGCAACCCATGATGGGCGCAGCTTCCCAATTCATCGCCGAACTCGTCACGAAAAACAGCACTCCCGCCATGGTCCTCGACGTGGCCGCCAGCCATTGGCATGTTCGGCATCGCAGTCGCCCGTCGCGCTCCGTCTTGCGAAATCGTCGCCCTCGACTTCCCAACGGTTCTCGAAGTCACCAACGAAAACGCTAAGGCCGCCGGCATCGCACTCACGCTCCTTCCCGGCAGTGCCTTTACCGCCGACTTGGCTGAAGGCTACGACGCGATCCTCGTCACCAATTTGTTCCATCACTTCTCGATCGAAGACAACATCGCTCTGATGAAGCGCTTCCATGCCGCGCTCCGTCCAGGCGGCAGATTGGTCATCCTCGAAATGGTTCCCAATGACGATCGGGTCACACCGCCCCAGGCCGCTGCATTCTCGATGATGATGCTTGCCAACACACCCTCAGGCGACGCCTACACGATGACGGAATACAACCACATGCTCGACGCTTCCGGCCTCGCTCACCGTGAGTTATTCGACGTCCCCATGTCCCCACAACAGGTCATAGTCGCCGAACGCTAATTCTGTTAGCCTTTCAAGTATCAACATGCTCTCCCGCCGTCTCATCCTTCGTGGCGCTGGCGCATCGCTCGCCCTCCCTTGGCTTGAATCCGTCGCCGCCGCAGGGGAAGACCGCCTCAAAGAACCGCCCCTTCGCGTAGCCTTCCTGTTCATGCCCAATGGCGTCCGTCCCGACCATTGGACTCCTGCCGGCGACGCCGAGCAATACGAGATCACGCCGCATCTCAAGCCCCTCGAATCACTCACCAAAGACTTCCTGCTGATCGAGAATCTTTGGCACAAAAACACCATCGGGCGCAATGGCCACTGGCCCAAAGTGCCAGCCTGGCTCAGTGGCGGCTATGTCGAACGCACCGTCGGCAGTGACCTCGATTCCGGTGGCACCACCGTCGATCAACTCGCCGCGCAACGCATCGGCCTCAGTACCCCCTTGCCCAGCCTCGAGCTCGGCATCGATTCTCCCCGCACAGGCATCGACACCGCTGGCGGCGGCTTTCCGCGTGCTCTCGGCTCCTTCCTCAGTTGGGCCGACCCCAAGTCGCCCGTACCGAAAGAGATCATTCCTCAACTCGCCTTCGACCGGCTCTTCCGCAATCCAAAAGCAAAAGTTGTTTCCGGGATCGACTCCCGGCACCACTCTCTCGTCGAATCCCTCCAACGCGATGACACAAGCGTCCTCGATGTGGTGCGCGAACAGGCCAAAGCCCTCCGCGCCCGTGGCGGCAAAGCCGATCAGGCCCGCCTTGACGAATACTTCGACAGCGTTCGCTCCGTCGAGCAACGCCTCGCGGCCAGCCTCCGCCCGCAAAAGCGTTGGATCAACCAAGGCAAGCTTCCGATGGATCGCCCACGCCCAGGCGTTCCCGACACACACCTTGAACATGTCCGCCTCATGCTCGACATCCTCGTCCTCGCCTTCTGGACCGACAATACCCGCATCGCCTCCTTCATGTTCGGCGACGCGCAATCCGCTCAGGATTACAGTTTCCTGTCGGGTGTCAAAGGAAACTTCCACGGCCTGTCCCACCATCGCGACATCCCCGAAACACGCGAGCAATATGAAAAGATCATCAACTGGCACACCACGCAACTCGCCTACTTGCTGAACCGCATGAAGAGCCTCGACGAAGGCGGCTCAAGCCTCCTCGACAACTCGATGATCCTCTTCGGCGGCTCGCTCAAAGACGGCAATCGCCACGAAGTCGAGAACCTTCCGCTCCTGCTTGCAGGCCGCGGTAAGGGCACCCTCCGCCCAGGGCGCCGTCTCCGCGCTCCTGAAAAGACTCCCTTCTGCAACCTGCACCTCGCCTTGCTCAACAGAATGGGCATTCCTGAAAAGTCTTTCGGCGATTCCACCGGTCCGCTCGAAGGTCTCTCTTAATGCACTCCCTCCTGCTCGCTTTCACCCTTCTGGCTGAAACTCAATTTGGCCCACAGAAAGGCTCACTCATGATCGTCGGCGGCGGCGCCATCGGTCCCGAGATTTGGGAACGATTTCTCAAACAGGCCGGCGGCCCCGATGCCCCGATCGTTTACATTCCTACCGCCTCTGAAAGAGAACCCAACGAGAATTCAGGCAGCATCCTCAAGAAAGCGGGCTTTGAAGACGTCACCGTTCTCCACACGCGCGACCGCAAGCTAGCCGACACCGACGATTTCGTGGCCCCACTCAAACGAGCCCGCGCCGTCTTCTTCGAAGGCGGCCGCCAGTGGCGCATCGTCGACAGCTATGAAGGCACAAAGACCGAACACGAGCTCATGCAAGTGCTTCGCCGCGGCGGCATCATCGGCGGCACCTCTGCTGGAGCCACCATCCAGGGCTCCTACTTGGTGCGCGGAGCAGTCTCTGGCAACGAGATCATGATGTCCCCTGGCCATGAGCGTGGCTTCGGCTACCTCCGCAACAGCGCCATCGATCAGCATCTTCTCAAGCGCGGCCGCGAAAACGACCTCTGGCAAGTCATCGCCAAATATCCCAAGTTGCTCGGCATCGGCCTCGACGAAGGCACTGCCATCTTGGTCGAAGGCGATCAATTCGAAGTCCTCGGCGTCAGCAAGGTCGCCATCTACGACAACGCCCAGCGTCCTCATTTCTTCCTTGAACAAGGCGACCGCTTCGACATGCTCACCCGCCGCAAGCGCTAGCTCTGAACATATCTCTGAAAGCCACTCGAATCGAGTTCACCTCTTTGCAATTGGCAGCGCTGGCTCCAACGAAGTCCATTTGATGGATTCGGCGTAATTGGGCTCGCCTTTGCGGCGATCGATTCAACCTGCCCATCCCCCGCAGGCGCTAGCCCGGATTTCTCACCAGCTCTCCGCACTCCCCACTTTGGCCCGGAACAGCGAAGGTGTGGCGAAGCTCCGGACTTCTGAAAAAACGTAAAAATCGACTTTTGTTTGTTTCCGCACACTTACGAACAG
>VFZU01000102.1 GCA_016870995.1 Acidobacteriota bacterium | reverse complement strand
GTGAATATGCGCTTGCGATTGCAAGCGCAGCACTCTGCATTGCTGAAATGGGAAGAGGTGGCTCAATCGCCACCCCCTCTTCCCAAACCCATCTCCCCGCTTCAAACCAGCGAGGGGAAGTTATATGGTCGTGTGTGCGGAAATAGGGGGAAGGTCAGTACCAATTCAGGCAAAGTAAGTACTGTTTAGGGCGCAATGGTACTAGCTGCTAATTTGGAATCGCGCACGGTTGCCTGCGAGAATTAAAAGTGATGCTACGACACACATTTATCATCGGACTCGCTGCCTCCATGCTCATCGGGCAGGAACGGCCTCGGAGGCCGATGCCCGAGTTTGCAGCCACCAGCATGAAAGGGGAAAAGCTCAGTCCTTCGGCATTGCGCGGCAAAGTAGCGCTGATTCAGCTTTGGGCGACCTGGTGCGGATACTGTCGCAAGGATCAAGCGGTGCTCGAAAAACTTGCGACGGAGTTTCGTTCTAAGGATTTGATTGTGGTGGCAGTGGAAGCGGATGGGGAGCGGGCGAAGGTGGAGCAGTATCTCAAGGAGAACCCGAGGCCGAATGTGAAGGTCGTGTTGAACCAGGACAGTGACCTTCCGGAAATGGTTGGGGCGGAAGGGTTTCCGTTCTACATCCTGCTCGACAAAGAAGGCAAGGTGGCGGGTGTGCAAAGAGGCTCAGGCGGTGAGCCGAGCCTCAGGGAGATGCTGACCTTAGTGGGATTGGGGGGAGCCCCGGAGAACCGGTGAGATCGTACGATCCGATTTAGTGAGTCGGGCGACGGTAGCGGGCGATTGCCGCTAATCCCAAGCCGATCAAGAGATAGGTTGAGGGTTCGGGGACAGGACTTGAGACGGTTGTGACGCTGCGCTGGACGGCGCGAAAGGTATGGTTGTCGCTTTCCATCGCATTGCTTGTAGAGCGCAGTACGACTCTATCGAAATGCTCGCTGGCACTGTCCGCATAGACGTTGACATAGATGCCGCGGCCCTGATCGCCGTTGGCGGGGAATCCACCGATCGAGGCGATTTCAGTGCCCGAGAACGTACGGATGAAGTCCGTGCCGCGGTAGAAATCCACAAAGTTGTAGCTGTCGAGGCTGCCGACGTAGAAACCGAAGTAATCCATCATCGCCTGGAAGCGGACCGTGACTGTCGCCCCGCGCGTGGGGCCGACGGTGAGGTACGCAAATGTGTTGTTCGGAGGGGAGGCAGAAACACCGCCGATGTTTCCGGTTAGTACGTTTGTCGCAAGGCCTTCGTAAATCACTGGCCAATTCGAAGGCAGCAGGCCATCGTTGAAATTGACCGTCATAGTTTGCGAAACGAGGGTGAACAGACCCTGGTTTGTGACAGCCCTTCCACCGGAGTTGATCGTCAGGCCTAGCAGGGGGGAGCCTATTGCCAGAAGCAGTAGAGTACTAGTAGTTTTCACAAGACAAATATAGAACAAAATTTTGAAAACTAGTAGTACTAAGAGTACCTAAGGTGTTTGTTGGGTAGATCAGCTAAAATAGCGAAATGCAGCGCAGAGAGTTTCTATTGGGTGGTGCGGCCAGCTTGATGGCGCAGGCGTCCAGGCCGAATGTTGTACTGATCTATGCCGATGATATCGGCTACGGGGATTTGTCGTGTTACGGGGCGGCAGCGGTGAAAACACCGAATCTGGATCGAATTGCAAAGACCGGAGTGCGGTTTACGGATGCTCACAGTTCTTCCGCAACCTGTACGCCAAGCCGGTACTCGATGCTCACCGGTGAGTATGCCTGGAGGAAGAAAGGTACTGGTGTGTTGCCGGGAGATGCACGGTTGATCCTGGATCCCGAGAAGCTCACCTGGCCGGGGATGATGAAGAGGGCGGGGTATCGAACGGGTGTGGTGGGCAAATGGCACTTGGGGCTGGGGAATGGCAATGTGGACTGGAATACCGAGATTCGGCCAGGTCCACTTGAGGTTGGCTTCGATTCGGCGTTTTTGATGCCGGCGACAGGAGATCGAGTGCCATGCGTCTACGTGAAAGACCGACGAGTCGTGGATCTGGACCCGGCCGATCCGATCCGGGTGGATTACAAGAAGCCGATCGGCGATGAGCCAACAGGGAAGAAGAACCCTGAGCTGCTCAAGATGCATCCGAGCCATGGGCACGATATGGCGATTGTGAATGGTGTATCCCGGATCGGCTATATGACGGGTGGGAAGAAGGCGTTGTGGGTGGATGAGGAAATGGCGGCGCGGTTTGCTGAAGAAGGGGAGAAGTTCATCGCTGAGTCGAAGCAGGAGCCGTTCTTCTTGTATCTCGCCACGCATGGCATCCATGTGCCACGAGTGCCGAACAAGAAGTTTGAGGGTAAGACGAAAATGGGTCCGCGAGGAGATGCCATCGCGGAGCTGGATTGGACGGTGGGGCAGATCTGGAAGCAACTTGATCGCCTAAAGCTGACTCGTAATACGATCATGATGTTTTCAAGCGATAACGGGCCGGTGATCGATGACGGCTACAAAGACGATGCGGTGGCGAAGCTGGGAGCCCACAAGCCGGCCGGGCCATTTCGTGGGGGCAAGTACAGCAACTTTGAGGCGGGTACACGCGTGCCATTGATGGTGAGTTGGCCTGCAAGGATTCGTCCGCGGGTGAGCGATGCGCTGGTGGGTCAGGTGGATTTCTTGCGGTCCTTTGCCGGGTTCGCGAAGCAATCGCTCAAGAGCGGGGAGGCTCCGGATAGCCAGGATGTGATGTCGGCGCTTTTGGGAGAAAGTCCGAAGGGAAGGGAATGGCTGGTGGAGCATGCGCGGGCGCTGAGCCTGCGTCAGGGCGACTACAAGATGATCGAGGCTAATCCCGGACCGGCAATCCAGGTGAATACCAATACCGAGACGGGAGCGAACTCGTCGACACAGCTATACAACGTGAAGCTCGATATCGGAGAACAAAAAAACCTTGCCGGGGAGATGCCCGGCAAGGTTGCTGAGATGACAGAGATGCTGGCTCGGGTGAAAGCGGATCAATAACTAACCGAGGATCGGGAAGGGCCGGTTCGTATTGAGTTCCGGCTTCTTCAATTCCGGCATGGGCTTGGCTCGGAAGATCCAGACCAAGGGGAGCGTGAGCCACTTGGCGGAGTTCGTCGAGCTCTTACGGCGGGCGCTATCAGTGGCGATGCCAGTGTTAGCGTACATCTGGCGATAGAGCTTTGAGATCAGGAAGAAGGCGATTTTGGCCTTCATGCTCTTTACGCAGTTGGCGCGCTTCCAGATCGCGGCGTTTTCATAGAAGGCATCCCAGACACCCTGAGTGCGCGCCCGGATTTCTTCTGGGTTCATCGTGGGGTGGGGGGTGTAGAGCTTCGGGCGCTTGTCGGGCGGGATCAGCCAGTAACGGGTGATCGGTACGCCATCGATCTTCTTGACGCCTTCGCCTTGCTCTTTTTCCCACTTCATGAAGTCGACCGTGCCGGGGAACGGCGTCATCATGACGAACTGTGCGAAGGTAATGTCGGCCTCAAGGGCCAGCTTGGCGGTGGCGGTGAAGGTCTCGGCGCGGTCGGTGCTGAGGCCGAAAATGAAAGAGCCAAGTACGTGGACGTTGTGCTTCTTGAACTCTTTGAGCCGTGCCACCAGGTTGTCGCCCGCGAGATTGAAATCCTTGAAGACCGACTTGAGGCCTTCTTCGGTGACGGCTTCAATGCCAACCAACGCACCTTTAATTCGGGCCTTCGACATGGCGTCGAGAAACTGAGTGTCTTCAGCGGCCTCCATGGTGATCTGGGTGAAGAAAACCATGTCTGAGGGAAGTTGAGACATGGCTTCCATGAGCTCAAATCGTTCTTCCCGCAGGTTTTTCAATTCGCTGACGCGAGCCTGGTTGCCCTGGCGCTCGGCGAGTTGAATATCGGTGAGAGTTACCGGATAAAAGTTGTCATCAGAGAGGGTAATAAACCGATAGCCGCGTCGGCGAAGTTCTACAATTTCGTTAATTACGGCATCCGTGGAGCGTTGGCGGGGTTTTTGGCCGTCGGTGCGCCAAACGCTACAAAAGGAACAATGTTTGGGGCAGCCGCGTACGGTCTGGACGGAAGCCCACATGTAGCCCTTGTCAGGAAGGAGGTCCCAGCGGGCCTCAAGAAAGCGATCTGAGCCGACGCGGCCGCCTTCATAAAGTCGCTCGAGCGTTCCGGCAGCACAATCGGAAATCACCTTGGACCAGACGTCGTCCCCATCGCCTTTCACCACGGCATGAGCGCCGCCGAGCTCGTAGCTCTCTTCGGGGAAAAGTGTAGCGTGGATACCGCCATAAACCACCCAGGCTCCCAGTTCACGGGCCTTCTTGCCTACCTGGTAGCCTCTCAGTACGTTCGCGGTGTGGATGCCGATGCCGACGACATCGCCTTTCTTGATGGTGGACAAGTCGATTTGCACGAGGGTTTCGTCAACAAGAATCGGATCTCCGTAATGCCTTGGCGTTGCTGCCGCCAGCACATAGAGCCATCGCGGGGTGATGACCCCTCTGCCGAAGGAAATGTCGCTTGGGTTAATGAGATGTATTTGCAAGGTGATGTGAGTCTATCAGACCCTTGGCGAAATCACCACGGCAAATCTAAGTTTAATGATTTCAGTGCGATACATGCCAAAGACGCGATCTATCAAGTTTGCATTGGATCGTTTAATAAATAGTTTAAATCCAATTCGAATTAGGGAATTAAACGTCGCAAATTGTGACGCCCTGTCGAAGGGAATCGAGAACGTCTGGGCGTTTGGGGATGAACTCCTGGGCGATGAAGCCTTTGAAGCCGGTGTCGACGATGGCTTTCACAATGGCAGGGTAGTGGAGTTCCTGGGAGGCGTCGATTTCGTTGCGGCCTGGCACGCCGCCCGTGTGATAGTGGGCGAAATAGGTGTGGTTGGCTCGAATGGTGGCGATGACGTCGCCTTCCATAATTTGCATGTGGTAGATGTCGTACAGCAGTTTCATGCGCTCGCTGCCGACTCGCTGGCAAAGTTCAACGCCCCAGGCGGTGTGATCGCACTGGTAATCCTTGTGGTTCACCTTGGAATTGAGGAGTTCCATGACCAGGTTGACTTTGTGTTTTTCAGCCAGAGGCATTAGGCGCTTGATCCCCAGTGCGCAATTGGCGAGGCCCTTTTCGTCATCGAGACCGTCGCGGTTGCCAGAAAAGCAGATGATGTTCTCGATGCCGGCGGCGGCCGCTTTCGGAATCCAGTCAGAATAGACAGAGAAGAGCTTGTCGTGGTGCTCAACACGATTAAAAGCTTTGGTGATACCGCCGAGACCTTCGATGTTCGGGGCGGTGGTCATCGCGCAGGTGAGTCCGTGCTTTTTGAGTGTCGGCCAGTCGTCGGGGCCCAGCAGTTCGATCGAGCCGAGGCCCATCTCCTTGCCTGCCTTGCAGAGGTCGTCGAGGGAGACTTTGGGATAGCACCACTTGCAAACCGAGTGACGGATATTGCCCTTGAGCGGGGCGGCGGTGAGCCGCTGCGACAACGATTGGGCAGCGGCGGCGATCAGTACCGAACGACGGGAACTCATGCCCGCCATCGTATCAATTCACGAAGCCCATTTTGCGCATCAGGGCTTGCGGGTCTGGCTTGCGGCCCCGGAAGGACTCGTAAAGCTTCATCGGATCCTCTGAGCCACCGGCCGAATAAATGTACTTCAGTAATTTACCGGCAACCGTCGGGTCAAAGGGATTGCGAGCTTCCTTGAAGGCTTCAAAGGCGTCGGCGTCGAGCACCTGAGCCCAAAGGTAGCTGTAGTAACCTGCGGCGTAGTCGTTCGAAAAGATATGAGTGAAGTGGGGCGAGCGATGCCGCATGATGATTTCGCGCGGCATGCCGATTTCCTTGAGCCAGGCCTGTTCCTGCTCGCGGATGTCGAGGTTGTTCACCTCGGTGAGCAGATGCCATTTCATGTCGATCAGGCCGCTTGCAAGATACTCCACCTGAGAGAAGCCCTGGTTGAAGTTGCGAGCCTTTTCGATTTTTGCAATCAGGGCATCGGGAATGACTTCTCCGGTCTTGTAGTGGGTTGCGAACTTGGCAAGGACAGACTTTTCTGCGCCCCAATACTCGAACAACTGGCTGGGCAACTCGACGAAATCGCGAGCGACACTGGTGCCTGCAAAGAACGGGTAGTTCACGTTTGACAAGAGGCCATGGAGACCGTGGCCAAACTCGTGAAAGAGGGTCTTCACATCGTCAAATGTCATCAGGCAGGGCTGGCCTGGGGCGGGCTTGTTCTGATTGAGGTTGTTGATGACGACAGGAATCTGCGTGCCGCCGAACTTCTGCTGGTCGCGGAAGACGTTCATCCAGGCACCGGAGTTCTTGTTGGGTTTCGAGTAGTAGTCGCCGAAGAAGATGCCGATCGTCTTACCGTCCATCCCCTTGACTTCCCAGGTGCGGACGTCCGGGTCGTAGACGGGGAGATTTTTGCGACGGACGAACTGCAGACCAAAGAGTTTTTTTGCGCAATCGAATGCGGCTTCGATCATCCGATCGAGCTCAAAGTAGGGCTTGATCTGTTCCTCGTTGAGATCGTATTGGGCGAGGCGCACTTTTTCGGAATAGTAACGCCAGTCCCAGGCCTCGAGAGGGCCGGAGATGCCATCTTTCCGCATGGCAGCCTCAAGCTCGGCGGTTTCGCGGTGAGCGGCTGCAACGGCAGGCTTCCACACTTTCTCCATGAGAGCTGTAGCCGCGGCGGGAGTTTTCGCCATCACGTCGTCGAGGATGTAGTCGGCGTAGGTCTTGTAACCCAACAGGGCAGCCTTCTCGATGCGGAGAGTGAGAATTTGACGAATCAAGGCCTTATTGTCGAACTCCTTGTCGTTGTCGCCACGCTTGGCCCAGGCTTTGAACGCCTTTTCGCGCAGGTCGCGGCGAGGGCTCATCATCAGGAAGGGTTCGACCGAGGGGCGCTGCAGGGTGATGACCGTCATGTCGGCGGGGAGCCCGGCGCGATCTTCGGCTGTCTTGAGCTCCATTGTCCATTGCTTGGTATCGTTCAAAACATTTTGCGTGAATTGCGTCGTGAGCGTAGCGAGCTTTTCGTCCACGGCGGCGAGGCGCTTTTTCTGTTCCGGTGGGAGCTTGGCGCCGGAAAGAACAAACCGGCGGTGGTAACGTTCGACGAGGCGGAGTTGCTCTGGATAAAGATTCAAGCTCGTACGCTGTTTGTAGACTGCATCGAGACGCTCAAACAGGCGTGCGTTGAGTTGGATGGCACTGGAGTAAGTCGCAAGCTTGGGCGAAACTTCGCGCTCGGCTGCCTGCAGCGCGTCAGAAGTGTTGGACGAGGTCAGGTTTTGAAAGACACCATTCACCTGCTTGAGCAGCGCGCCCTGTTTTTCCAGGGCTTCGACGGTATTTGCAAAAGTGGGTGCGGACTTGTCGCCGGTGATCGTGTCGATTTCCTTCAACCCCGCTTGAATTGCTTCGCTGAAGGCCGGGACAAAGTGTTCGGCACGGATCCGATCAAAAGGGGGAAGCCCAAAAGGTGTCTTCCAGGTTTCAAGCAGAGGATTCATCTTGGTTTTTGTCTTTTTTTGAGGGGCGGCTGCAAGGGTAGATGCAGCGCTGCCGAGGAACAGGCGACGGTCAATAGCCATATCTCTACTATTGCAGCTTTAGGGTCAGGCGGCTAACCAGCGGTCAAACCAACCGAAGGCTTCTTTTTGCATGTCAGAGTCGAACTTGTGCGGCCCGTCATAGAAGCTGCCTTTGTATCGGTCAGCGGCCCCAGCCTTGCGGTAGACGTCTGCCAGAATGCGATCCGCGCGCTCCATCTCGGGCAGCGTAAAGAGACTGTCCTGGCGGTTGTTGAGCACGAGCACCGGGTTGGGTACGTTCAATCCCAGCACCTCGGGGTAGTCAAGCTCGGTGGCTAGGCCGGGCAGATAGCACATCCATGTATGTGTGTAGCACTTGTTGAGGAGGTAATCGCGCCATGTACTCATCATGCCGACGCAGACGGCGCAGCGGATGCGTTCGTCGGCGCCAGTCAGCATCACTGTGCGTAGCCCCCCGCCTGACAATCCTGCACAGCCGAGACGCGTGGCATCGACATCCGGGCGGGAAGCGAGGTAATCGAGCGCGCGCCGGTCGTCATTGACGAAAACTCCAGGCCAGCTTAAACCGGCGCAGGTGAGGCTCTTGGCGACCAGGCTCTCGTGGGCCCCGGCGAACTGGTTGTACCGGGCGATTTCTTCTTCAGACTCTGGATTTACTTCGACGTTGTTGTTGCGGATGATGGCTGGGACGTCGCCAAGGCGGATCCGCCTGCTGCCGAACAGGAAGGTGTCGTGGACGAGGACTGCGTAGCCACGGCGCGCCAGTTCGTTTGCCCAAGCCATCCCGCTGTAGTATTGCGTCTGGTGGCGGAGCATCACAGGGTGAGGGTCCGCCGAGGTGCGGGTAATCTTGCGCAGGCCGAAATACTTATTGCCGCCATGGTCGTGGAGGCCGACGATTCCAGGCAGCTTGCCTTTGGCTTTGGCTGGCTTGAGGAGTACGGCTTCGGTTGGAGGGCCGTAGGGAAGTTGCCATTTCAGATGCTCGATTTTGAGGCCGTCGAATTCGCGCTCATGCTCGACGATGACCGCGGGAGTTGGCGTGGGTGCCGGGCCGGAAAGTAATTCCTGGTAGCGTGCGCGAGCGACGGGACGCCAGGAATTGACATCGGTAAACATCGGTTGGCGGAAGGAGAGCCGACCGGGGGCTTCAATCTGTTGGGCGGCCCAATCGCCATAGGCACCGAGCATGTTTTGAGGCATGCTTTCTATCTTTGTCGAATCAGGCCGGCGGCGCAAGCTGGCCGGTGAGGAATTGGAGCTTCTCAATCAATTGGCGGGCGTCGAGCGGTTTGGTGATGTAGTCGTCCATGCCAGCATTCAGACAAAGTTCGCGGTCCCCTGCCATGGCATGAGCGGTCAATGCGAGCACCGGGGTTCGTTTGGCCATTGCAGCGTCCCAGGCGCGGATGCGCCGTGTCGCTTCGTAGCCATCCATTTCTGGCATCTGCACGTCCATCAGCACGAGGTCAAAGTTCTGTTCCCGGTAGAGATCAAGGGCTTCGAGGCCGTTGTTGGCGGAGATCACTTCATGTCCCTGGTTTTCGAGAATTCCTCGAGCCACCATCCGATTGACCGCGTTATCTTCGGCCAGCAGGATGCGCACCTTCCGCAACTGGCCGCTCGCTCCTGGCCGGTTTGCTGAGACTTCCGTTGTCTGTGCGGCCAGCTTGATGAGATCACCTTCAAGCACAGGCTCAATCAGGTATTCCAACATGCCGAGCCGATGGCCCTCTGCGAGAGTCTCGTTGAGCCGAAGGGTATCGGCAATCCAGACGGCCTTGCCGCTTCTTTGTTGAAGATCCCACAGTGACGCGCAAGCCGACATACTGAAAACGGGGTCGAGCAGGAGTGCATCAAAGCGCCCTTCGTTCTCCATAGCGCTTCTTGCTTGTTCGAGCGAAGCGACGACGGTGGCGCTGGCCCCGCGCGCCTTCAGGACTCTCGATATGATTTCGCGCGATGCCTGGCTTTGTTTGAGGACAAGAACCTTCCACCCTTCGGGCATCCTTATGGCGGTAGAGCCGGCCGGGGGTTGAGCTTCTTCGAGCGGGATGACAAACCAGAATCGGCTGCCCGTGCCAACTTTGCTCGATAGGGCCATGGCACCCCCCATCAGCTCGACCAACTGCCGCGAGATCGCAAGACCTAACCCAGTGCCACCGAACTTGCGCGTATGGGAGCCGTCGGCCTGTTCGAAGGACTCAAACACATGGCGCTGCTTTTCTTCGGGGATGCCGATGCCGGTGTCCTGCACCTCGAATCGCAACGTGTCGCCATGGCGGGAGACCCGGAGCGTCACCCGGCCCTCCATTGTAAATTTGAGGGCATTGCTGAGGAGATTCAGCAGGATCTGCCGGATGCGCAACGGGTCGCCCCAATATGAGATCGCCGCCCTGGGATCGATTTCGCAAAGTAGTTCGAGCCTCTTCTGGCTTGCCAACAACGCGAGACTGCGTACCGTATCCCCAACTACATCACGAAGCAGAAAAGGAACTTCTTCAAGCCGCATCTTGCCAGCTTCAATTTTGGAGAAATCAAGAATGTCGTTGATCACAACCAGCAGAGAATCCGCCGAACTGCGGGCCGTGTTGAGATATTCGCGCTGCTCCGGTGCAAGATGTGTGTCGAGCGTAAGCTGGATCATGCCGACAACGCCATTCATCGGCGTGCGGATTTCGTGGCTCATGTTGGCGAGAAATTCGCTTTTTAGCTTGGCGCTGACTTCGGCCTTTTCCTTGGCTGCGGTCAATTGTTGATTCGCCTCGCGCAGCATGCTGGTTTGGGAGGCGACTTCAAGTTCGAGATTGTTGCGATGCTGTGCGAGCTCGTCGTCGCGGCGGCTGATATGGTCGAGCATGTTATTGAACGCGGTTAGCAGGTGACCAATCTCATCCTGTCGGTTATGGCTAAGACGCAGCGAGAAGTTCTCCGATTTGCTGATCTCTGTTGCGAGGCTCGCCAATTCCAGTACAGGTTTTGCGATGACACGTTGGAGCCGCAGAGAAACGACCCAGGCAGCGAGTAAGCAAACGACCAGAACCACGAGCGTGATCGAGTAGTAGCGCGCCGCCAGGGTGATCCAGCTTTCAAGTTCTGCGAAGAGCTTGAGCTGGCCAACGCGCTCCTGATCGACTTGCACGGGAGTAGAGACTTCGATGACTGGTCCAGGCCAACGCGTTTGCGTTGGAGCTTGCTTACGCGAGAATTCGCTGAAGATCTCACCATTCTTGTCGTACACAAACGCCTTGGTGATGCGTGCGTCTGGCGCCAGCGAGGACAACACTTCGGACACTCCGCGGCGGTCCTCCAGACTCAAAGCAGCACTGGAGTTTTCGGCGAGCACGACTGCAAGCGAAGTGAGTTCTCTCCGAGCCTGATTGTGGGTTGTGTAGATGTCGAGGCCTATAAAGGCCAGGCCGGCCAGTGTGAGAGCGGTGGCCGAAGTGGCGAGAATCGCCAGGCCCAATTTGCTCCCAAGGGGCAGGTTGAGAAACCAGTTGTGGAGGGAAGTGCGGACCTGTTTCATGGCCTTGTCCTTCCCTGTTTTGGTGATTTCGATTCGCGACGCGTGTAGCCAAGCCGGAGCAGTTTCGAGCTGATGGAGAGCTTTGATTGAGCCAGAGTGGTGAGGTTGACTTCAAAGTTAAGGCGGCCATCTTCGAGGAAAATGTGGATGCTGCCTCCGGCGTCGAGAAACTTGTCTGATTCGCCTATCGTGAGCAGGTTCAGCTCTTGCGCCGGAACCAGGAGTTCATCCAGCTTTTTGCCCTGGAGCCCACCGAAGTAAACCACCTGACACTGGTTGAGGTCCGAAGCATATTTCAATCCTCTGACCTGAATCGCGCGGCCGAGCACGGACTTGCCCTGACTCAGGCTTGCGGCTGCAGCGAGAAGTTCGGGCTGGTTCATGATGCCGACGGTGATGGGTGCCTCGGCAGCCGGCCATTCGGTAAAGCGCACGAAGCTGACGATCAATGCTGCTTTGAGGTCTTCTTCTCGTGAGACTTGAGCACGAATCGGCAAGAGACAGAGCAGCAGCGAGAGGATTCCCCAGGCCCGCTGAACACCGAAATGTTTTGAAAACTTGAGCAATGCAGTTGGCTCTTACTTCATCCTCACGGTCCAACGCAGGATCGCGGTCCTCTGGAAGGGACGGCGTACCCAAAAAGCTCAGATTGGAACTCAATCGTGCGCTCATTCAGCGCATTCTGCACGACGAAACTCAGTTCGTGAATCCGATTTGGCCGCCACCCGAGACGTGCATCGACACGAACATAAGCTGGCACGGCAAAAGCCGGAATTTGATCAATGCTGTAAGCGGAAACGTCGAATTGCCAGTTCTGGCTTACATTCCACAACGAGCGCATTTTGATTTGATGCCGGGGATCATCCTGGCTTGAGCTCCGCTGGGGATCTCTCGAGTTGGGCAATGCCCTCCAATACTGGGAAAGGTAGGAGTACGAACCGTGCAGCCTCCAGAAGGAGGTAATGCTCGCTGAACTTGCCAGCTCGAATCCGCGCCAGGCGCCTTCTCTGCCGTTGGCTGTGAATACGCTCTGGCTGATGCGGAACTCGGGAGTTGTTTGAATATTCAACTGGCCCAGTTCCAACGAAGCCAATCGATCGAATCGATTGTGAAATGCGTTGAGATCGATCGACCATTTTTGGCGGCGCTGGTACCGGTAGCCGAGAGACCATTCCTTGACGACTTCGGAGCGAAACTGACGATTTCCCTGATACTCGAACAATACCGGAACGCCCTGAAAAATGTTCTGTCCGAGAAGTACCGAGCTGGAATCATGTTCTGATCTGGAAGGCGTCCGAACTGCGCGAGACCAGCCTCCCCAAATACTGTGAGATTTGTTGGGGGCGAATAGAAGCTTGCCGGCTGGTTGCCATTCAAAGCCCGTGTAGGCATTGTGTTCAAATCGAATCCCTGTCGTGAAAGTCAGGCGACGGTTGAACCATTGCCATTCATCGCGAACGGTGACGTTTGAGAGTGGATCCGTGCGGCTACTCTCGCTGAAGCGAAACGATTGTCGACCGAGAAGACTGTCGGCGCTGAAGCGAATCCCAGCGGCCAAGTGTAATTCGTGATTTTCATGAAGCTGGCGGCGATGTTGTACTTCTGCGTCGGCCGCATCGAGGCGGATTCGATAGAGCCGGCTGTCACGGATGCTTCGATCCGCCCAGAACTGTACTGCGGTTTCAGAGCCCCGCGAACCTGCTCTGATCCATCTCAGCTGGAAGTTGCCGCCGGGAGAGTTCTCTCCAAGCAGCAGTTTTGTCGGCATCGAATTGGGACCAAAAGCCCAGCCGACGACATGAGCGTCGCTGGCATACATCATGCCGCTTGCCTGCACCTGCTCCTGGCTGTTTCTTTGCCAATCGATTCGAAATCCGGCCCGCAACGCGTCGCTGGTTTGCTCTTCGGCGGATTGCTCTTCAATTTGCTGCGAAGTTCCTTCCGCAGATACTGGGTTTCGGCGAAAAAGCCGGGTCCCGGCTCCATAAAATTCGCGGTAATTTTGCTTGCCCCAAACGAGGAATTCAATCTTGTCGCCGATCTTGCCGCCATAGCGAAACGCGGAAAATGCTCGCTCTTGAACACCAGTTCCCAAGGTCATCAGAGAGCCCTGCGTATCGCGGGCTGATTTGGTGATGATGTGAATGACTCCGTTGACGGCATTGGAGCCCCACATGATGGCACCTACGCCGCGGATCACCTCGATGCGGTCGATGTCTTCCAGCATGAGATCCTGCGTATCCCAAAACACTCCGGAGAATAGCCGGTTATACACAGGTCGGCCATCGATCATGACCTGCATTTTGTTGGCGAACTGCCTGGTGCCGCCGCGGGCGGAAATTCCCCAGGTCGTTCCGTTGATGCGTGCTACTACCAATCCGGGCACAATCCGGAGAACATCCTGAATGTTGGCCGCACCGCTGCGGCGTAAATCTTCTTGCGCGATGACATACACAGCGGCCGGGGCATTTGCTACCTGTTGGGCTTTGCGGCCGACGCTGGTGACCTGCAAGCCAAGGATTTCTTCTACAGAGAGATCTTCCTTCTGAGCCAGCAGGGACGTGCTGGCTAGAAGCTGTGTTGCGGCTAACCAGAATAGCCGCCGGAAGCGGAGTTGACCGAACGGCTCCACGTGATCCGTATCGTCCAATTCCGCCTGGGCGTGAATCGATTGGAAGCTAAATCAGGTTCGAAAGGTCGCGCCAGGGGCGGCCTTGAGATTCCGCGACGGCCGGGTAAACGATCTCGCCTTCGTAGGTGTTGATTCCCTCAGCGATCGCCTTGGAATCCATTGCAGCCTGCTGCAGACCTTTGTTGGCAATCTGCATCAGATAAGGAATCGTCGCGTTGGTCAGACCAAACGTTGAGGTGTGAGGCACCGCAGCTGGCATGTTTGTCACACAATAGTGCAACACTCCGTCGACGTAAAAGATCGGGTTCGAATGCGAAGTTGGGCGGGAGGTTTCAAAGCAGCCGCCCTGGTCGATGGCGACGTCCACCAGAACACTGCCTTTTTTCATGCTGGCCAACATCTCGCGCCGGACGATCTTTGGAGCGCTAGCGCCAGGCACCAGCACCGCGCCAATCACGAGGTCGGCGAGGCGCAGGGTCTCGCGCACTGTATACGAGTTCGAGGCCAGAGTCACAACCTGGCTTGAGTAGATATCGTCGAGCTCTCGCAGCCGATTCAGATTTTTGTCGATGATTGTGACGTGAGCGCCGAGGCCCACCGCGATCTTGGCCGCGTTGTGGCCAACCACTCCGCCGCCGATGATGACGACATTGGCTGGGGCCACACCCGGGATTCCGCCGAGCAGAATGCCGCGTCCACCGTTGGGTCCCTCCAGGTATTGTGCACCGATCTGCACGCCCATGCGCCCGGCGACTTCGCTCATCGGAGTCAGCAGCGGCAGGCTGCCGTCCTTTTCGCGGATCGTCTCATAGGCCACAGCATTGACGCGGGCTTCGAGCAATTGCGATGTAAGTTCGGGAAGAGGTGCAAGATGCAGGTAGGTGAAAAGATTCAGCCCTGGACGGAAGTAGGCTGCCTCGGAGGGTTGTGGCTCCTTGACCTTCACCACCAGTTCAGCGTGTGACCACACCTCTGATGCTGTCGTGCAGATCTTTGCTCCCGCTTCGACATATTCCTCGTCGGTAAGCGAGCTGCCGAGGCCGGCACCTGTCTCTACATAAACCGTGTGGCCTTGTTCCCTCAGTGTGGTAACACCGCTGGGCACTAGGCCAACCCTGGTTTCGTTATCTTTGATTTCTTTGGGTACGCCGATAATCATTGTGTTACCAGCCTAGCGAATTTGAATGCTTTTTATGGAGTCTGGTGATATATGTTTGAGAAAGACAAATGAGCACAAGACGACAGGTATTGAAGCAATCTCTTGCCCCGATGATTGTCCCCAGCCTGGTGTTGGGGCAGAGAAGTGGACAAACAGCTCCGAGCGACAAGGTCGTTATGGGAGGGATCGGGATTGGGTCGCGCGGGGCGCATGATCTCAGTAAGATCCTGAAGTTCTCTGACGCCCGGTTCCTGGCGATTTGCGATGTGCGCAATGAGCGACGGGAGACGATTAAATCAACGGTGGATCAGGCGTACGGAAATCGCGATTGCAAGATGTATTCCGATCAATACGAATTGCTGGCTCGACCGGATATCGACGCTGTATTGATCGCCACGGGTGATCGCTGGCACACGCCGCTTTCGATCATCGCCGCGCAACACGGCAAAGACGTTTATTGCGAGAAGCCTTGTTCGATGTCGATCGAGGAAAGCTGGGCATTGGGGCGTGCCTTCCAGCGCTACAACCGTCTCTATCAGGCAGGCTGCCAGCGTCGCAATGGGGCGAACTTCAAACTCTGCCGCGAGCTGTTGCAATCTGGCGCACTTGGCACGCTGACAGCGCTCTATGCCAACGTGGGACCTTCAGTGAACTGGCCGCCGCTACCTAGCCGTGATTGGCTCGAAGGGCAGGAGTTGCCGCCGGCGGGCGTACTCGATTGGGATCGATGGTTGGGCCCTGCACCCTGGCGTCCCTATCATCCCACCTACGTTCAAGGCGGCTGGCGGAACTACTACGATTTTCACGGCGGCGGGATTCTCGAATGGGGATCGCACACCGTTGATCTTTGCCATTGGGCCGCGGGACTCGACGATACACAACCGGTTGAATACGAACCGGTGGGAGGGAATACCGGCCCTTACAGTGTCGAGTGCCGCTATGCAAATGGTGTCAGACTCGTGATGCGGGATAACGCCTGGGACGGGGCGCTCGATACCGGTTCCTGCAGCTTCCGCATCGAGGGCGACAAGGGTTGGGTGGAAACCGGCGACAAGACGCGGATTGCGGCCTCGGAGAGTATAAAGCCCTTGCTGCGACCGACTGAACCGGCACCGGTGGCACTCGAAAACCACATGCGTGAGTTCATCACTTGCGTTCGTACTCGCCAGACCCCAAGTGCCAATGCCGCTGCTGCCGCAAACTCACATGTCACCTGCCATGCGGCCTTCATCGCGTTCCAGCGGGGCAAGAAGCTCACCTGGAGCGTGGAAAACCGCGAATTCACCAATGACGATATCGCCAATCGGATGCGTTCCCGCGCATTGCGCGAACCCTGGCGGATTTGAGTAAACGAACGAAGGAAAGAAACCGATGGCACAACAACCTACAAACCCCGCGCCTGCCAGGCCGAAGCCGCCCGTACCGCCTGAACATATGAAGGAAGGGGCGATTGCAAAGTTGGCTGGCCCTGCTCTGGTTCAACTGTTGAACGACCCGACGGCGAGTGAATTTCAAAAAGCTAAAGCGTGCCAGCGGGCTGGAGAGCTTGGGGCCGTGGAGGCGATTCCAGCGCTGGCCCGGCTATTGGGTGATGAGAAGCTTGGCTCCTATGCACGTTATGGCTTAGAGCCATTGTTCTCTCCCGCCGTAGACGAAACGCTACGTGGTGCGCTGGGAAAGCTGAAAGGTAATCTGCTGATTGGCGTGATCGGATCGATTAGCAAGCGGCGCGACGCATTGGCCCTGGCTCCTTTGACCAAGCTCATGCAGGACCCCAATACTGGCATTGCCGAAGCCGCTGTGGCCGCCGTTGGCAGTATCGGAAGTGCGGAATCGGCGAGGCTTTTGCAGTCGGCTTTGCCGAAAGCCACCGGAAGGATGCAGATGCAATTGGCGGATGCAGCATTGGTTTGTGCCGAGCAGCTTCTGGCAGCTGGAAAGCGCGATCAGGCTCTCGAGCTTTATGCGTTTCTGAGCGGACCGAAGATCCCGAGGGCTGCGCGACTGGGTGCCATGAGCGCGATTGTGCGCGAAGAAACCAGCACGAAACGTCCCCGTCCGGCCATCTAGCGACAAGACACTCGTCGGTAGAATCAGATGGTTGAGGTTGGCATCGGCTCGAGAGACTTCCTGTCTAACGTGCCTCGCAACCATCGTGATCCCCAAATTGCAACTCAAGGCACACGAGTACCCACAACAGTATGCAAGGGAAATGCGTCGAGAAAGAACGAACGAGAGATGTCACCAAGGTGCGACTCCCGATCAACTAGAAAAAAGGATTGGTAGGAAAGTCTTAGTCTTGCTGCGGATCGTTGTTGCCAGAGCGATCTGCCGCAAATACCAGACCACCGTTACCGCTGGGAACAGGAAGACTCAAGTTGTTGTCGTACTTGGGGCCCAACCCGAGTGCAATCAGCATCTTGGAGTCGATTTTGCCGTCCACTTTTACCTTTTGGTCGGCTTCAAACTTTTTCAGCGCCTCGATCGATTCCGCATTCCAGACACCCGAAGCCGTTTGATTGAGATATCCGCGTTCAATCAGAGCTTGTTGGACAGACCGTAGCCGCTCAGAACCGGGCACGACCGGGGCGCTCACTTTTCTTGGAGCAGGCTTGCGATAAGCCACTACTCGTTTGGAAGAAGTTATCTTCGTCGCCGTTCTGGCCTTGGCCGCAGACTGCTTGGCTTTGGTTGAGGAGGGCTTTGCTGCCCAACCGAAACCCGCGCAAAGGCAGACTGCGAGTACCGTTACTGCAGGACGCGTGATCACCCTGAAATCATACCAAAGATAATGTATCGGGTGTAAGGGGTGTTCCGCTCCGGACGTGGTGGACAGCGCGTTGGGAGTGAATTATTGCCATTGAATCACGCAGCAATTTTGAATTCAACAGAAAAATCGCGACGAGCTTGAGTTGGCGTTTTGTAGCCGAGACGCTC
>VFZU01000101.1 GCA_016870995.1 Acidobacteriota bacterium | reverse complement strand
GATGCGCGCCGCAGAGGGGAGCCCCCATGGGGGCTCCCCTCTGCCTCCCTCAATAGAGCCAAATCTGCCAGACTAAGTGTTACCCATGTGACCGGATAGAAGTGTTACCTATGTGCCCGGTCGGACAATCTGGACTCAAACTTACAATGCTTTCCCTGGCAGCCTCTGCCTGCTTTGGAGCAACCTTCATCAATGCTGGCGGTACACCGCTTGCCAACCATGGCCTTGTCACTTCAGTGGCTGGCGCTACCACCATTGACTTTTCATCTGGCGTCTTCGCAGCGCCGACCTATACCGAAGACGGCATGACTTATTCCGGCTTGGCCGCCAACAGCATCCAGAGCTCTTCTGTCTCTGGTTGTGCCCAACCTCCGAACGACACTACCAATTACTTGTGCGTGGGTCCTGTTTCGACATCCCTTGTCACCGCAACATTCGCGAACCTCCTCAACTACTTCGGTTTTTACGTCGGCAGCGTCGATACCTATAACTCGATTGAGTTCTACAATGGCAACACTAAAAAGTTCACCCTCACCGGTCAGGAAATTGCCACCCGCGCTGGCATTGCAGCCAACGGCAACCAAAGTGTCGGCGTCTACATCAACATCTTCGCCGACGGCACTGACAAGTTCGATATTGTAAAATTCTACTCCTCATCCAATTCATTCGAATCTGACAATCACGCGTTCTCGACCGACGCAACTGTCCCGACCAACAATGGTGCAATTCCGGAACCCTCCACGTTCCTGACGATCGTCCCGGCCGCTGCTTACTTCTTCTACCGTCGGAAGAAATAGTCTCTCGACCATCTCGAAGGGCCCGCACTCACCTGCGGGCCCTTTTCCATTTCTTCTTCACAAATCTTTGCAAAGCTTTGGATCCTCTCCTGACATCCTGATCGACATGAGGATCCCGTCACTCTTCCTTCTCCTCCACGCGGCGCTACTCGCCCAAGCCCCACCCGCCTCCGACATCTCCGGCACTTGGATCGCCAAACTCAATGGCCCCATGGGCGAAATCGAGATGGTCTGGTCCCTCAAAATGTCCCCTGACGGCAAGCTCTCCGGCTCCCAACGCATGCCCTTCGGTGACTCCCCCATCGTCTCCGGCCAGGTCACTGGCGACCAATTCGACTTCGTCGTCGAGCAGGAAATGTTCGGCAACATCTCTCGCCGCGAAACCAAAGGCAAGATCCTCTCTGACGGCATCGAAATCACTCCCGCCATGCCCGGTCCGCCTCCAGGAATGGGCCCAGGAGGACCCGGTGGCCCCGGCAGTCGCCGTATGGCCATGGGCCCTCTCCTTGCCCGCCGCGGCACTCCCGCTCCCTCCTTCCGTGCCGCTTCCGTCGACTACAAATCCCTCCCCAAGCTCGACCTGCCCACTCTCAAACCCGTCCCCCGCTTCAAGCTCGCCCAAACCCCTCCCATGGGCTGGAACAGTTGGAACAAGTTCCGCGCCAACGTCTCCGACAAATTGATCCGCGAAACCGTCGACGCCATGATCTCTTCCGGCATGCGCGATGCCGGCTACATCTACGTCAACATCGACGACGGCTGGCAATCCCCTCAACGCGACGATAAGGGCATCCTCCAACCCAACTCAAACTTCCCCGACATGAGATCCCTCGCCAACTACGTCCACGCAAAGGGTATGAAGCTCGGCATCTATTCTTCCCCCGGTCCCACAACCTGCGGCGGCTTCCTCGGCAGCTATGGCCACGAAGACATCGACGCCAAAACCTGGGCCGCCTGGGGCATCGACTACCTCAAATACGATTGGTGTTCTGCCTCCCGCGTTTGGAAGGACGAAGACATGCAGGCCGTCTACCAGCGCATGGGCGAGGCCCTCCAAAAAGCCGGCCGCCCCATGGTTTACGCCCTTTGCCAGTTCGGCCGCGCCAAGGTTACCGAGTGGGGCACCCAGGTCGGAGCACACCTCTGGCGCACCACATTCGACATCCGCGACTCCTGGGATTCGATGTCCGCCATCGGATTCGCTCAGTCCGACCTCGCCTCGGCCTCCGGTCCCGCCTCTTTCAATGACCCCGACATGCTCGAAGTCGGCAATGGCGGCATGAACCAGGCCGAATCAAAGACCCACTTCTCCCTTTGGGCCATGATCCCCTCGCCCCTTCTCGCCGGTCACGACGTCCGCGCAATGACCCTTCAAATCCGCGAAATCCTTCTCCACCAAGAGGTCATCGCCATCAATCAGGATCCCCTTGGGCTGGGTGCCAGACGCATACTGCAACACAGCGAAACCGAAGTCTGGATGAAAGAAGCTCGCTAAAGGAGAATACGCTGTGCGCCTCTTCAATCGCGGCACTCAGCCAGCCACCATCCAAGTAGACTGGTCCACCCTCACCCTACCCGCCAAATCCTATAAAGTACGTGATCTCTGGGCCAACCAGGATCTGGGTCCGCAAACTGCGGCTAGCGCAACCGTCGAACCTCACGGCGTCGTCTTGCTACGACGCAAACCCTAGCTCGCCGTCCGCAACTCCCGGCTTACCTGCCGCGAAGCACGTCGGCTGATCAAATCCGCTACCTGGCCAAGCAACTCTGGAATATCTTCGGGTGCTACCAATACGGGCTTCCGCTCTGGGTTTTCCCCCGCCACTGCATCGCTATGCGTATCAAAATACGCCGTTGCAGGCCGGTAATCCATCATTTTTGCGTGTTCTACTACGCGCGCACCGCTATTCGGCGCTTCCATATCCCGACCGGTAAGCACCAGCGAATACTCTTGCGAGTCCAGTTTATGCATAGCTTCTGCCGCACTGGCAGCAGAATCCACCTTGTATCCACCTAATTCCAATACAGTTTGCAGTGTCAACCGGGCGGTTGGATCATCATCGGCTAGCAGTACACGGGCCAGCCTCATGGGTTTTTTGGGGGCGAGTTGAAGATGGATCGACATTGATTTTTGTATTTCTGCTTTGAAGCCATGAGCGGCTCTTTTTTAAGTATAAAGATTCCGATAATTTTTACCAGAGGGAAACTTTGTTATCATGTCATTTGAGGTCAATCACTTAGGCGTACTGGTACCAATAGTTGGTATATGACGGCATATGTCGTATTAATGAGGCAGTGTACGCAGCAGCTCTGAGGCCTCCGCCTTCGCTCCTGCATCCGTTCCTTGGGCTGCCAGGGTCAAAAATCGCCTTGCTCCCGAAAAATCGTTCATCGCCCCCAGCGCCGTCCCCAGCCCCACCTGCAGCCGCCCACTGCCGGGCTCCAGCTTCAATCCCTCCCGGAAAGCTCCCTCCGCCAACCGGAACTCCCGCCGTGCCATCCGCAAATTGCCAATCAATTCCAAGCTCCCCACCGACCTCGGCGCACCCAGGGCCTGCTCCAAAGCCTCGTCATACCGCTTCTGCTGCGCCAGCAGCACCGCATAATTAAACCGCGCCGCCGCGCTCGAAACCACCGCCACCTTCAACAACTTCTCCGCTCCCGCCGCATCCCCCTTCGTCAGCAGTAAATTCGCCAGGTTCCCCCGGCACTCCGCCTCATCCGGCTGCTCGGCCAGAGCCGCACGAAACGCCGCCTCGGCCCCCACCCGGTCTCCCGATTCCTCCAGCACCACTCCCAACAGCTTGTGCGCCTCCACCAGCTCCGGCTCCAGCTCCACCGCCTTCCGCGCCGCCCTCGCCGCCTCTGCCAACTTCTTCTGCCCCCGATAAACACGCCCGAGCTCAAGCCACGCGAGCGAATCCCCCGGATGCAAGCCCACCGTCTTCTCAAGCGTCCCCGCCGCCCCAGCCAAATCCCCAGCCCGCAACTGCGACGCACCCATACTCCGCAACGCCGGCAAGAACTTCTCATCCAACCCGAGCGCCTTCTGGTAATACCCCGTCGCCTTCGCCGACTCGCCAGAGGCATGCAGCGCCTGCGCCATGTGAACGTAGAATGCCGGCTCCTTCGGCTGCTCCTTCGCGAGCGCCGCCTCGAGCCTCGGCACACCCTTCTTCAAATTGCTCTGATGAATCACCTGCGCCAGCGCCGGATACAAATCACTCGCATGCGTTGTCGGGTAATAACTCACCACCTCCCCCTGATACGAATCCTTCCCCATCACCTCATGCCGTTCCTCGCGCTTGGCCATCAGGTCCAACTTTCCATCCGGCCGCCGAATCTTGTGATCCGTCACCGCCACATGAATTACATCTTCCGTCCGCCGCTTCGGCATATGGCAACTCGCGCAATCCGCCTTCGCCGGATGCTTCTCCATCCCGGCAATCTGCTTGTGGCAACTCACACACGCCGCATCCACATTCGCTTTCTTCTGATGCGGATTGTGACACGTCGTGCAAGTCAACTCCTCCTTCGACCCGCGAAAGCAAGCCGACTGCCGCAACCGATACGCCGACCCGGCAATCTCAAACTTCTCTTCTTCCTTCCCACCCTTCGCATGATCAAAATGCGACACAAAACTCTCGAGCGGATTCACCGGGTTATACCCAAAGATCTTCTGATCAAACCGCACAATCGAATTCGGCAAAGAGAAGCTCGTCGTCTCAAGGTGACACTGCATGCACACCTCCATCTTTCTCGCCGCGGGCAACTTCTTCGGATTCAGAATCTTCCCCCGCCCACCCTCGGCCACATGCTCCCGCCCCGGCCCATGGCAACGCTGGCAATCAATTCCTTCTGGCAAATCCCCTTCAAACACCGGGTCATCCAGCAACGACGTCCCCTTCGCATTCGCATACCCGTTATGGCAGAACGCACACTGATACCCGATCGCCCGCCTCATGTCCATATGGTCGGCCCGGTCATACCCAGGGCTCATCGCCACCTTCCCCCTATCCTCCGGATACCAGTTCACCGGCATCTCGATCAGCCGCCCCTGCGGCGTCCGATGAATAAAACTCCGCGCATGATTCCCCGACCCCAACACATACTGAATCTCCTTCTCGATCGCGTTCTCCCCGCCCGCCTCCGTCCGCCGCAAAAACACCTTGTCCTCCCGCTTCACAAACTGATACGTCCGCCCCGACTTCTCATGCGTAAACGTCTGCCCTGGCACTTCCTCGATATCGATCTTGTGAAACGCCTTGGCCATCCCCGTCTCCCGGTACGACGCCGCAATCCCCGCATGGCACCCCTCGCAAGTCCGCGGGTTCACATACCCGGCCTGCGCATTCGGCGTATTGTCCGACGTGCTGCACGACGTCATCACCAAAGCCAGCAAAACCACAATGAAAAACATTACTAGCCATAGTAGCCCCGATCGTCAACCCCGCAACGACACATGCTGGCGAAATCGAAATTCCGTCAAGCAAATTCACTTCGATCGATACCCTCGCCGGTGCCGCACTTCATACTTCCCCTTCACCCGCACATCGATCCGCCTCACCTCGCTCTCCTCCACCTCCGGAGCCCGGTACAACAACGCATATCTCTTCCGCATCCGCTCAAACGCCCCGGCCAGATCCGCAGCCTTGATCCCGACATAGAAGCACTCGCCCCCGGTCAGCTCGCTGAACACCTCCACATGCCGGAACCCCGCGTTCACCAGCGTCGGCGGCGTAAACAGCAAACCATGCACCACCACATCCGTATTCCAGATCCGCTCCACCACATCCCGATCCGCCACCAAGCGTTCCCCCAGGTTATCCGTGAGAATCAAAATCACCCGCTTCGCCCCAACCCTCGCCTGCTTCAGCAAATACAGCGCCGCTAGCTCCAGATTCCGGTTAATCTCCGTGCCTGCCTGAATCGGCCGTAGCTCCTTGGCCACCTCCGCTGCCCGCGCATGGTCCTCTGTTAACTCGAGCTCCACCTTCGATTCCGTCGCAAACCCAATCACCCCGATCCGATCCACCGGCCGCAGTTGCTTCAGCGCCCCCGCCACATTCTTCCGCAATTCATCGAGCATCCGCAGCATGCTCCCGCTCAGATCCACCAGCAACACCAGATCCAGCGGCTGTTCCTCCGCCATCAGCGCCACAATCGGCTGCGCCACTCCGTTGTCGAGCACCGTGAACTGCTCCGGTCGCAACCCCATCACCGGTTGCCCCTTCTCCGTCACCTGCACTTCCACCCGAATCAGATTGAGATCAACCTTGAAGCTCGGATCGGTCTGGGCCGCCAGCAACAAGCTCAACAAAAATTGCATACCCACAAAAACAACAATGTCATGATCAACAAAAATTGCATACCCACAAAAACAACAATGTCATGAAAAAAAATGCACCGGATTCCGCTTCTATCCCAGGAGGGTCCTCACATGCGCTCAATTCTTGCCATCTTCATTCTGGCTTCCATCTCGCAGGCCGCCAGCATCACCCAGGCTTACAGCTTCTCCAACTTTGGAATCTCGAGTGGTCCCAGTTCTTCAAACTGCACCACCTTCGGCCCCACCTCTGTCATGCGCTCAACCGGAATCGGTTACGGCATTGCTCAGGCCAGCCCTGGCTGCGGCACATTGGAAGATCTCAAAAACAACTTCGGCGCGGGCAACCTCGTCACCGCCAGCACCACTGCCGGTGGCTCCGATACAGGTGTCTTTGGGGCATTTTCCGGCACAGGCTCCGCCTCGGCCAAAGCGCAGGCCAACGCACTCGGCGTCGACGCGCAATTCTCCGTGATCGGCCTTCCAGGCCCCAACGCGGTCCGTGGCTCTGAGGCACTCGCTTTCTTCTCAGAATCCCTGACTACAACCGGCTCAACCGTTCGCTACAACCTAAACTTGTCCGGCTCCCAGTCTTTTGCCAACACAGTTCCAGGTCAAACGGGCGCGGGCGAAGGCTTCCTGATCCTCATGTACCGCATCGGTTCACAACCCTTTCTCAATCCTGTGTTCCGCGGCTACGTCGCCCCTGCCAATCCTTATGCTCTGATTGGCTCTACATACCAATACACCTCCGGCAACGGAGTCACCATCGGCACTTCTTCCCTCAGCATCAATCGAGCCTTTTCTTTCGACTTCGCCTTCGACCCCTCTCAACCCAACCTCAGCCTGTACCTATACGCCGGCACCTATGTTAACGGCAACGCTGAAGTCAAGGTTCTCTATGGCGGCACAATGGACATCCTCAGCGTCGAAGCCTTCACATCCTCCGGTGCTCCCGTCTCCATCACGCGTGGTTCCTCCCTCACGGACGTCCCCGAACCCAACTTCGCCATCCCCTTCGCCTTGCTCGCTTCCATCGCACCGTTCACAATAAGACGAAGTGGACAACGACGTAACAATCCTGCTCGAGAAAATTCGCTCGGGTGACTCTTCCGCGCTGGATCAACTCACCCCCCTCGTCTATGATCACCTCCACCGCATCGCCTCCAGTTGCATGCAGGGTGAGCGCCCTGGCCACACCATGCAACCCACGTCGCTCGTCAACGAAGCCTGGATTCGCCTGGCCGCCAGCAACAATACCGACTATAAATGCCGCTCCCACTTCTTTGGCTTCGCCGCTCGCCTCATGCGTCAGATCCTTGTCGATCATGCCCGCTCCACCAACGCCGCCAAGCGCAACGCCGGCTTCAAAGTCCAGCTTCCTGATCACCTCGACATCGCCGTTGAGCCCGATGCCGACCCCGAAATCCTCTCCCTCAACTCCGCCCTCGATCGCATGGCCACCGACAACGAAACTCGCGCCCGCCTCGTCGAAATGCGCTACTTTTCCGGCATGAAACTCGAAGAGATCTCCGAAGTCCTCGACATCTCGATCTCCACCATCCACCGCGAACTCCGTGTCGCCCAAGCTTGGCTCAAGCGCGAGATCAACCCATGACCGCCGCTGAAGAACTCTTCCTCGCCGTCGCCGATCTCTCTCCCTCCGACCGCGAGCAATACCTTCAGGCCCATTGCCCAAGCGACGAAATCCGTCGCGAAGTCCTCTCCCTGCTTGCCGCCGACACCGGTGCCGACGAGTTCCTCACCTCCACCATCGCCCGCGCCGCCATTGCAATGGAGCAATCCCCCCAACCTGCCCTCCTCGGCAACTGGCGCATCGGCAATCTCATCGGCAGCGGCGGCATGGGCAACGTCTATCTCGCCGAGCGCAACGACCCAAGCTTCCAGCAACGCGCCGCCATCAAGATCCTCACCCGCCACATCGCCGGCCAATCCCGCCGCTTCCTCCGCGAGCGCAACATCCTCGCCCGCCTAACCCACCCCAACATCGCCCAGCTATTCGATTCCGGCATCACTCCCGAAGGCAACCCCTACCTGGTTCTTGAGTTCGTCGAAGGCCAGCCTCTCGACACCTACGTTCAGCAAAACAACCTCGACCTCAAATCCCGCCTCAATCTCTTTCGCTCCATCGCCTCCGCCGTCGAATACGCCCATCGCAACCTCGTCGTCCATCGCGACCTCAAGCCCGCCAACATCCTCATCACTCCCGACGGCATCCCCAAGCTCCTCGACTTCGGCATCGCCCAGGTTCTCGAAGATTCCGATTCCCAACCCGTCACTCACGCCATGACGCTCGATTACGCTTCCCCCGAGCAGGCCCGTGGCGACGCCCCCAATCCCTCCATGGATGTCTACGCCCTCGGTGTCATCCTCTTCAAGCTAGTCACCGGCCAAACTCCCTTCGCACTCGACAAGCTACCTCTCGATCAGGCCGTTGCGAAGTTGATGAACGACGAGATCCGGATCTCCCCGGACATCCCGCTCGATCTCGCCCGCATCCTCGAGAAAGCTCTCGCCAAAGATGTCTCCCGCCGCTACGGCTCCGTCGAAATGCTCCGCGCCGATGTCGAGCGCTTCCTCCGTCGCGAACCCGTCGAAGCCCGCGGTGGTGAAACGTTCTATCGCTTCATTCGCTTCGCCCAACGCCGCTGGCTCTCTCTCACCGCAGCCGCCATCGTCTTTGCTGCCACCCTGCTCACCCTTCTCGTCACCCGCCAGGCTCTCACCAAAGCGCAACAGGCCCGCACTCGCGCCGAAGCCGAACGCCACCGCGCCGACTCCCTCGCCCTCGAGGCCCAACAACAGCGCGACCTCGCCCAGCAGCGCGCAAACGAACTCTCAAAGCAGTTCGAACGCGCCGACCGGAATCTCGCCACCGCCCGCCTCAACGCCGCCAGCGTCACTCGCATGCTCGATCAGCAGTTCCTCTCCGGCGGCGACCGCCAGGTCATCTCCACCGTCGACGAATGGCTCAAAGTGCAAAAGCAGGTTGTCGAACGCAACCCCCAAAGCCCCGAAGCCCTCAAGCTCCTCGGCATCCTCGAAGGTCGCCGCTGCGCCTTCACCGCCGCGGAAAACGTAAAGGCTTCTGAGCCCTACTGCGAGTCCTCCATCCGCCACCTCGCCCCTCTCGAAGGCTCCGATCACGATGACGATTGGCTCCAGATCAGCCTCGCCATCTCCCGCGCCATGCTCGGTCGTCTTTATGCCGCCGACGGCAAAACCGCCGAAGGCCTCACCCAACTCACCCTGGCCAGCAAGACGCTCGATCCCGCCATCAGCCGCAATCCCACCGACGCCACTCTCATCGCCCAACGCGCCACCATGGGCATGTATCACGCTGACGTTCTCATGAAGGTCGGCCGCCAAAACGAGGCCGCCTCCATGTACACCCTCTCCCTGGCTCAACTCCGTACTGCAAAATCCAAACCCCTCAATCGCGGCCTCTCCATGCAACTTGCCGCAGCTTCCACGCGCCTCGCCAAACTTTTCGAAACCACCAACCCCACTCAGTCGCGCAATCTCTTCCGCGAAAGCCTCGATGCCTATCGCCAACTCGCCGAAGCGCCCCAATCCGCTATGCTCGATTGGAACGAATACGCCAACGCCCTCAACGAGTGCCCCTTCCCCGATCTCCGCCGCCCTCCCGATGCCGTCCGCTTCGCTGAGAAAGCCGTCGAGGCCACCCAATCGAAGAACCCAAGCGCCCTCGATACCCTCGCCTGGGCCTATCATCGCTCCGGCCGCAAACAGGAAGCCATCGAAGCTCAGCGCAAAGCCATCGCCCTCCTTTCCCCCGCCGCCGCCGCCATGCGCAACATGCTCGAAAAAGGCCTCGCCGAATTCCAGCGATAAACTAACGAGTCATGCACCCGCTGCTTGCTCTCCTTCTTGCCGGCGCCGCCCAGGTCGACATCACTCCCGATTGGTTCCCTCTCATCATCAACTGCGGCATGCTTGAGCGTACCGCCACCTCCGTCTCGGCTCCTCTCTTCGCCAAGGCCATCGTCCTCGAGCAAGGCAACCTCAAAACCGCCATCCTCGTCGCCGACTCCTGCATGATGCCCCGCGAGCTCATCGACCAGGCCAAAGCCATCGCCGAAAAAGCCACCGGCATCCCCGCCAACCGCCAGCTCATCTCCGCCACTCACACCCACTTCGCCCCCGCCGCGATGTCCTGCCTCGGCTCCAGCGTCGACGAGCGCTACGCCCATTGGCTCCCCGCCAAACTCGCTCAAGCCATCATCGAAGCCAACAGCCGCCTCACCCCCGCCCGCCTCGGCAGCGCCGCCGTCGAAGATCGCGACCACACCTTCGTCCGCAGCTTCATCTACCGCGCCGGCAAAGAACTCACCGACCCCTTCGGCCAAAAATCCGTCCACGCCAACATGCACCCCGGCCACCAGAACCCCGACGTCACTCTCCCCACCGGTCCCGTCGACTCAACGCTCACAGTCCTCGCCATCCAGTCCACCAAAGGCGAACCCATCGCCATGCTCGCCAGCTACGGCATGCACTACTTCAATTCCAAGCCCGTCTCGAGCGACTACCCCGGCGTCTTCGCCAAGCAATTCGAGCAACGCATCAACGCCCCCAAAAACTTCGTCACTATCATGAGCCAGGGCACCAGCGGCGACATGATGTACATGGACTACTCAAAACCCCAACTCAAAGACCTCACCATCGACACCTACACCAGCGGCATCGTCGACAACGCCGTCAAGGCCTACCAGTCCATCGCCTTCGAAACCAATCCCACCCTCAAAATGCAGGAGCAAACCCTCACCCTCTCCCGCCGCCTCCCCACACCAGAACGCCTCCAATGGGCCAACAAACTCCTCGTCGACAAACCCCGCAACCAACCCGAAGTCTACGCCCGCGAAGCCATCTATCTCAGCAAAGAGCCAACCCGCACCCTCAAGCTCCAGACCCTTCAAATCGGCACCCTCGCCATCGCCACCTGGCCCAACGAAGTCTACGCCATCTCCGGCCTCAAGCTACGCGAGCGTACCGGCTTCACCAAGCTCATGAACATCACCCTCGCCAACGGAGCCGAAGGCTACATCCCTCCCACCGAGCAGCACGCCCTCGGCGGCTACACCACCTGGCCCGCCCGCACCGCCGGCCTCGAAGTCCCCGCCGAATCAAAAATCCTCACCCAGCTCGCCACCATGCTCGCCCAATTCAAACCCGCAAGAAAACCCACCAGGCCAACCAAGAACTACTGGCCCATGGACGACCTCGAACCCAACAAAGACTTCGAAATCGAAGGCCTCCACGCCTACGCCGTCCCGGGCAAGCAAAACGGAGCCCTCTATCTCGCCTCCAGCACACTCCGCTTCCGCCGCCCCATCAAAAACTTCACCCTCGACCTCCAAGTCTGGACCCCCACCGACAAGCAATGGCAACCCATGCGAATCGAACAACGCAACAACAAGCGCCTCACCTACCTCAACAACAAACTCCTCACCGAATCGCCAGCCACCCCTGGCCTCATCCTCCAAAACTTCGAAGGCGCCGTAGATGAAATTCGCTTCACACCCTGATACCATACTGCCATCGTGCGCCACGGCCTCATCCTCATCGCATCCCTGCTCTACGCTGATCAGGCTGAACACTTCGAGCTGAAGGTCCGCCCCATCCTCGCCAACCGTTGTTTCGGTTGCCACTCCACGGCCCCTCTCGGCGGTCTCACGATGACCTCCCGCAACGGCCTTCTCAAGGGCGGCAAAACCGGCCCCGCCGTCGTCCCCGGCAGCATCAACGAGAGCCTCCTCGTCCAAACCATCGAGCACACCCACGAAAAGCTCAAGATGCCCATGGGCGCATCCAAAATTCCCGACGCTGAAATCGCCGTCCTCAAGCAATGGGTCAAAGACGGTGCCTTCTGGCCCGAAACCAAACCCACTACCCCCACCGGCCCTGCCTACGTCATCACCGATCAGCAACGCAAATTCTGGTCCTTCCAACCCGTCGTCAAACCCGCGCTCCCTCGCCTCAAAGACAGTACCTGGATCAAGAGCGGCATCGACCACTTCATAGCCGCCAGGCTCGAAGAAAAGAACCTCAAACCCAATCCCGCCGCCAACAAGAAAGACCTCATCCGCCGCGCCTACCTCGACTTAATCGGCCTTCCACCCACCTTCGATCAAGTCCAGGCCTTCGAAGAAGACAAGTCCCCCAACGCCTTCGCCAAAGTCGTCGATGGCCTCCTCGCTTCGCCCCACTACGGTGAACGCTGGGGCCGCTACTGGCTCGACGTCGCCCGCTACGCCGACGATCGCCTCGATTCCGACGTCGACCTCCCCTATCCCAATTCCTTCCGTTACCGCGACTGGGTCGTCGAGTCCTTCAACAAAGATCTACCCTACAACCACTTCGTCAAAGCCCAAATCGCCGGCGATCTGATCGAACCCAAAAACGGCGTCGGCCTCGGCTTCTACGGCCTCTCCCCTGAGCTCACCGACGATCGCGTCGACGTCACCACCCGCGGCTTCCTCGCCCTCACCGGCGCTTGCTCCCAGTGCCACGATCACAAATTCGATCCCATCCCCACCAAAGACTTCTACGCTCTCCAGGGCGTCTTCTCCTCGACCAAACGCGCCGAATACGAACTCGCCCCCGCCGCTGAAGTCAAAGCCTGGAAAGACCAGGACAAAAAGATTCAAGCCGTCAAACAGCGCATCGAAGCCTTCCTCCACCAACAAGCCATGATGGTCGCCGAAGCCCTCGCCTCCGACAGTCCTCGCTACATCCGCGCCGCCCGCCAGGTCCTCTCCGGCGGCAAGCCCGAAGGTCTCGATCAGGAAACCCTCGACCGCTGGGTCCGCTACCTCAAGACCGGCCCCAAGGACAACAAGTACCTCCACGGCTGGCAAAACGAAAACTTCGACCTCAGCAAGTTCCGTCAGGAAGCCCTAACCGTTCTCAAACAACGCAAGGAAGTCGACGAAAAGAACTTGCAATCGAAGGCCACCAACGACCCCGACACCAAGTCCACAACTTACGCCCTCCCCACCGAACGCTTCTTCCTCTGGCGCGACCTCTTCTTCAGTGACTTCTACGGTCGCGAATTCAAGCAGGAAGAAGACGGCATCCTCTACTACGGCCCCAACCGCGGCTACTTCACCACTGACGGCACCGTTGAGCGTTGGCTCGAAGGCATCTCAAAGAAATACCTCGTTGACATGCGCGCCGAGCTCAAAGACCTCCAGTCCGCACTCCCGCCGCAATACGCCTACGCCCACGCCATCAAAGACAACGCCACCGCAGTCAACGAACGCATCCAGATCGGCGGCCAACCCGAACGTCTCGGCGAAGAAGCCCCCCGCGCCTTCCTTTCCATCCTCAGCAAGGGCGACCCCAAACCCTTCACCAAAGGCAGCGGCCGTCTCGAACTCGCCGAAGCTATCGCCGACCCAGCCAACCCCCTTACCGCTCGCGTTTTCGTCAATCGCATCTGGCAACACCACTTCGGCGAAGGCCTCGTCAAAACCGTTTCTAACTTTGGCCTCATGGGCGACCGACCCAGCCACCCCGAGTTGCTCGATTACCTAGCCAGCGAATTCGTCGACAACGGCTGGTCCATCAAAAAACTCCACCGGCAAATCCTCCTCAGCGCCACTTACCAATCCAGTTCCGCCCACAATGAAGCCGCCTTCGCCGTCGACCCCGCCAACCGCCTCCTCTGGCGCATGAACCGTCAACGCCTCGACGCCGAATCCATGCGCGACACCCTCCTTGCCGCCACCGGCGAGCTTGATCGCAAAATCGGCGGCAAGCCTGTTCTCTTGAACGAACCCGCCAACCACCGCCGCTCCCTCTACGGCTACGTCAGCCGCCGCAAGCTCGACGGCACGCTCGCTCTCTTCGACTTCCCCAATCCCAACCTCTCCGCTGAGCAGCGCATCACCACCGCCTCTCCACTCCAACAACTCTTCTTCCTCAACAGTGAATTTCTCGAAGCCCGCGCCCAAGCCCTTGTCGAGAGACTCAAGCCCATCCGCAACGAAACCGAGCGCCTCCGCGAAGCCTATCGCGTCCTCTACAGCCGCGAAGCAACTCCCAAAGAAGTCGAGCTCGGGCTCGCCTTCCTCAACTCCAGCAAGGACGCCTGGCGCGATTACGCCCAGGTCCTCCTCAACTCCAACGAACTCGTATTCGTCAACTAGAGGCAAACAGAAGCAAATGACACGACGCGAACTCCTCCAAACCACCACCGCCGGCTTCGGCACCGCCATCGGCCTCGCAGCCTCGGCGATGGACCCCAAAACTCCCCACCACACTCCCAAGGCCAAGCACGTCATCTTCCTCTTCATGAACGGCGGCCCCAGCCAGGTCGACACCTTCGATCCCAAGCCCGCCCTCGACAAGTATCACGGCCAGCCCATCCCCGGCGATTACCCCAAAGCGAAGCAGGAAAAAGGCACGCTCATGCGTTCGCCCTTCGCCTTCAAGCAATACGGCCAATCCGGCCTCCCAGCCAGCGAACTCTTCGCCAAAACCGCGCAACACATGGACGACATCTGCGTCATCCGCTCCATGCATTGCGATCTCCCCGCCCACCCGCAAGCCATCCTCCAGATGAACTCCGGCCGCATCATTCCCGGCTTCCCCTCCTGGGGCTCCTGGCTCACCTACGGCCTCGGCACGGAGAATCAAAACCTCCCCGGCTTCATCGCCCTCTGCGCTGGCGTCCCCGACGTCGGCCCTCAACTCTGGTCTTCCGCCTTCCTGCCCTCCGTTCATCAAGGCACCTACGTCCCCTGCGACGAGCTCACACCCGAGAAGATGATCCAGCACATCCGTCCCCGCGGCGGCACCATTGCCGAGCAACGCCGCAAGGTCGAACTCTGGAAGTCCCTCAACGAACTCCAGCTCCGCGAAGCCGGCAAAGACGCCCTCCTCGAAGGCCGCATCCAGTCCATGGAAGTCGCCTACCGCATGCAGTCCGAGGCCCTCGACGCCTTCGATGTCGACAAAGAACCTCTCGCCATCCGGGAACGCTACGGCATCGTCGGCCAGCGCGACACCAGTGAAATGAAGATCAAGTCCGCCACCCGCGATGGCGACTTCGCCCGCGGCTGCCTCGTCGCTCGCCGTCTCGTCGAGCGCGGCGTCCGCGCCGTCCAGGTCTACTTCGGCAACGATAAACCTTGGGATTCCCATCACGATATCCTCGTCCACCGCCGCCTCGCCGCCCAAGCCGATCAACCCATCGCCGCCCTCATCGCCGACCTCAAATCGAGCGGCCTCCTCAAAGAAACTCTCATCGTCATCGGTGGCGAATTCGGCCGCCGCCCCTGGACCGAAGTCGCCGGCCGCATCAACGTCCAGAACGGCCGCAACCACAACAACGAAGGCTTCACCACCCTCTTGATCGGCGGCGGCGTCAAAGGCGGCACCGCCTACGGCGCAACCGACGAATTCGGCTACCAATCCGTCGAGAAGAAGGTCCACGTCAACGACCTCCACGCCACCATCCTCCACCTCATGGGCCTCGACCACCTTCGCCTTACTTACCCCTACAGCGGCCGCCAGTTCCGCCTCACCGACGTCGCCGGAAATGTCGCAAAAGAAATCATCGCGTAACTTTCTCGCCAGCCCGAGCCAACTGCGTGGTAGGAAGCGCCTACCAGCCCTCCTCCTCGCCGCCCTCACGCTCACCGCGCAGGACTAGCGCTACGAACAACTCAACCCCACCGGGCCCCTCCCCTCCGCCCGCGTCGATGGCACCATCACCTACCACGCGGAATCGGCCACGCTCTACCTCTTCGGCGGCAGCGACAATCAAGCCCTCAACGACCTTTGGGCCTACTCGCTACAAACAAACGCCTGGCGCAAAATCGAACCCACCGGTACTCTCCCTCCCTCCCGCTTCGGCCACACCCTCGTCACAGATGCAAAGCGCAACCGCCTCGTCATTTTCGGCGGCGAAGCCCGCGGCTTCTTTTCTGACGTCTGGGCCTACGACCTCACCACGAACCGCTGGACCCTCCTCGCCACCGACAACGCCGGTCCCAGCAACCGTTACGGCCACTCCGGCGTTCTCGATCCCGTCACCGATCGCATGATCATCTCTCACGGCTTCACCAGTTCAGGCCGCTTCGACGACACCTGGGCCTTCGACTTCAGCACCAACCGCTGGACCAACATCTCCCCATCGAGCAACCGCCCTCTCCGCCGCTGCCTCCACCACGCCGTCATCGACCCCGCCTCCCGTCAGATGTTCCTCTATGGCGGCTGCGCCAGCGGTGCCGGTCCATGCCCCCTCGGCGACCTCTGGTCCTTCAACCTCAACACCAACACCTGGACCGAACTCACTCCCTCCAACCGCCCCGCCGGACGTCAACACTACGGCTTCTCATTCGATTCCAGACGCAACCGCATCGTCCTCCACGGCGGCAGCGGCCGCAACGACACCTGGCTCTTCAACCCCTCCACCCGCATGTGGGACCAACTCCCCACCTCCGGACCCTCGGCCCGCAGCCGCCACCAGGGCGCCTACGCCGCCGAACGCGGCACCAACTTCTTCTTCGGCGGCACCACCAACTCGGGCCCCTCGAACGAACTCTGGGCCCTCTCCAGCGGTCTCCCCGCCATCCCCACCCTCGCCTCAAACGGCGTGGTTAACGCCTTCAGCAACCTCGGCGGCGCAATCGCCCCCGGCGAATACATTTCCATTTACGGCGACAGCCTCAGCCCCGACGCAACCGTCACGCTGAACAACACGCCAATCGAACCCTTCTTCTCAAGCCCGAATCAAATCAACCTTCAGGTCCCCTTTAACATGACAGCGGAGCAAGCTACCCTCCGCGTCACCCGCGCCACCGAGTCCAGCAACGAACTCCTTATCCCGGTCGCCGCAGCCCACCCCGGCCTCTTCCCCAACGCCGTCAATCAAAACGGCCAACTCAATTCCGAGTCCAATCCCGCCGCCCCCGGCTCGATTGCCATCTTCTACGCCACCGGCCAGGGCAACAACCCCGCGTCCATCCTCGAGCTCAACGGTACCCCCGCCCAACTCCTCTTCGCCGCCACCTCCCCCGGCGCCGCCGGCCTCTTACAGATCAACTTCCGAGTCCCCACACAACCCGGAACCTACACCGTCAAGCTCCGCATCGGCCAATCCGAATCCCAACCCGGCATCCAACTCCACGTACGCTAACTCAGCTTCAACCAATATGCGAAACTGCGAACTGTTCGCATGGCAGTTACGGCAGCTCAGACAATTCTGCACACAGACAAGTTCGCAGCCCAATCCACGGTAACGAACTCTGCAATCTTTCTTGCGGCCTCTTCTGTCTCGGCCTCTGCTTCACCTTTATTCAAAGGCCGAATCAACGCGCCACGTCGCACTGCCGACCTTGCCCTCGCAATAGCGCGTGTCGTGGAATCGAGATTCTACACTCCACCGGGAATGTTGCAGCGGTTGATCGCCCAACGGGATCCGGTAATTACCTGTGATGGTGAGGGCCTGAGGTTCGAAGGCTTTTCTGCTTGCTGCGGAGTATACGCACGCCTCGACCTCTTGAGCTCGGCCTTTCAAGCAGAAACGATGAGCCCGGGCACCTCTAAGAGCCTGTTGAAAAAGCCCCTGTTCGTCAGTTCTGGTTTTTTCTTGATCGTTTCTTAGGCATTCGAGAAGGTTTTTGCGGCCGGGCAGAGCTCCGCCGGAAGCCGCAAAGCTTTGGTTTTTGC
>VFZU01000100.1 GCA_016870995.1 Acidobacteriota bacterium | reverse complement strand
CAACGTCCAGATGGAAATCGAGCTGATCACGCCGGTCGCCATGGACAAGGGTCTGCGCTTCGCGATCCGTGAAGGTGGCCGCACGGTCGGCGCCGGCACGGTGTCGGAAATCATGGAGTAGTACTGGAAGACAAGAGATCCGAACAGGACAAGACAGATGAACAAAGAACGAATCCGCATCCGCCTCAAGGCTTATGATCACCGCGTACTGGACCAATCGACGACGGAAATCGTCGACACGGCTCGCCGTACGGGCGCGGTGATTGCCGGGCCGATCCCGCTTCCCACGGTGCGGAACCGCTACACGGTGAATCGCTCGCCGCACGTGGATAAGAAGTCACGGGAACAGTTTGAAATCCGGACGCACAAGCGTTTGCTCGACATCCTCGAGCCCACGCAGGACACGGTGGATGCGCTGATGAAGCTCGATCTGCCGGCTGGCGTCGATGTCGAAATCAAAGCTTTCGGCAAGAAGTAAAACAGATTTTAGGACAGTTTAGGACCTGGAGAGGTTGGCCATGAGCCCAGGAATTTTAGGTAAAAAAATCGGCATGACGCAGATCTTCCGCGCCGATGGGCAGGTAGTACCTGTCACATTGGTGAAGGCGGGTCCGTGCGTTGTCACGCAGCGCAAGACGCCTGCCACGGACGGCTACGACGCCATTCAGCTTGGTCTGATGGAGTACGTCAAGCCGGCTCGCATCAACAAGCCCGAAACCGGCCATTTAAAGAAGGCGGGAGCCGACGGCGTGAAGTACAGCCGCGAGTTTCGTCTGAATCGTGGCAACGGCGACTTCAAGGCTGGCGACAAGATCACCGCTGAAGACTTCAAGCCCAACGAGAAGATCGATGTTATCGGTATCTCCAAGGGTCGCGGCTTTCAGGGCGTCGTTAAGCGTCACGGGTTCCGTGGCGGTCCTGGCGGCCACGGTTCGATGTTCCATCGCGCCCCTGGTTCGATCGGTGCCTCGAGCTTCCCGTCGCGTGTCTTCCCTGGCATGCGCATGGGCGGCCACATGGGTTCCGACCATGTGACGGTGCGCAATCTGGAAATCGTCGAAGTGGACACCGAAGAGAACGTAATCATGGTGAAGGGTGCACTGCCCGGGGCCAATGGCTCTTACGTCATGATCCGTCGTGCAAAGGCGAGGGGCTAAGACGATGCCAACCGTAGATGTTATCAATCTCGAAAATCAAAAGGTGGGCTCGCTCGAACTGGCTGAAGAAGTCTTCGCCGCCGAAGTGAACGAGCACCTGCTCTATGAGTCGGTCCGCCATTACATGGCCGGCCAACGCAAGGGCCTGGCAGCAACCAAGACCCGTCACGAAGTGGCTGGTTCTGGCAAGAAGTTGTGGAAGCAGAAGGGCACTGGCCGCGCTCGTATGGGCAGCATCCGTTCGCCACTGTGGCGCCACGGCGGCACGGTGCACGGACCTCAACCCCGCGACTACAGCTACCGTCTGAACAAGAAGATGGTGCTCGGTGCGCTCCGCTCGGCTTTGACCGCAAAGCTGCGTGACGGCGAACTGCGTGTGGTGGATGGTTTCACGCTCAGCGATCCGAAGACGAAGAACCTCGCCGCCAAGCTCAGCAAGCTCGATGCATCGAAGACGGTGCTGCTCGTTGAGAACGGCGACAACCGCAACCTTTCGCTCGGTTCGCGCAACATCCCTGGCGTCAAGCTGGTGAGCTCGAAGGATGTCACCACTTACGATCTGCTGAAGTACAAGAACGTTCTGGTGAGCAAGTCGGCCGCCGAGAAATTGTCGGAGGCATTGAAGTAAATGACTCTATTCGAAGTAATTACCCGGCCCATCGTGACCGAGAAGGGTGTCATCAAAAAGGACGGCGAACGTACGCTGTGCTTTGAAGTGCATCCGCAAGCCAACAAGACCCAGATCAAACAGGCCGTCGAGAAGATCTTCAAGGTGAAGGTTGAAGACGTCCGCACCGAGATCAACGAAGGCAAGCTGCGCCGTCGTGGCAAGTTCGCCGCCTACGGTTCGGATTGGAAGAAGGCCTACGTGAAACTCAAAAAGGACCAGAAGGTCCCTGAATACTCCGAGGTCGTCTAATGCCGATTAAGTCTTATCGCCCGTTTACCCCCACGCGCCGCTTCCGCACGGTTGTGACGCGTGAGGAAATCACCAAGCAGACGCCCGAAAAGAGCCTGACGAAGGGCAAAGTCAAGTCCGGTGGTCGTAACTCGACTGGCCGCACGACGATGCGCTTCCGCGGCGGTGGTAACAAGACCGCCTACCGCGACATCGACTTCAAGCGTGACAAAGCCGGCATCCCGGCCACGGTGGCCTCGATCGAATACGATCCGAACCGTTCGGCCCGCATCGCACTGCTGCACTACGTGGATGGCGAAAAGCGCTACATCGTTGCCCCGGTCGGCCTGAAGGTCGGCGCCAAGGTGATGAGCGGCCCTGAGGCCGACATCCTGGTGGGCAATGCTCTGCCGCTCAAGAACATCCCAGCCGGTACGGTGGTCCACGCAATTGAGCTCCGCCCTGGTAAGGGTGCACAGATGGCGCGCAGCGCCGGTGCCCAGGCCCAGGTTGTGTCGAAGGAAACCGAATACTGCCTGCTCAAGTTGCCTTCGGGCGAAGTGCGCAAGGTGCTGATCGATTGCTATGCAACGGTTGGCCAGGTGGGTAACCTCGATCACGAAAACCAGACGCTCGGCAAAGCCGGTCGTAGCCGCTGGGTTGGTAAGCGTCCGCATAACCGCGGCGTGACAATGAACCCAGTCGATCACCCGCACGGTGGTGGTGAAGGTCGTACTTCGGGTGGTCGTCACCCGGTTACGCCCTGGGGCCAGCCGACTCGCGGATTCAAGACCCGCAATAACAAGCGCACCGACAAGATGATCATCAACCGGAAGCAGAAGAGCTAACTACCATGAGCCGTTCCCTCAAAAAAGGACCGTTTGCTGACGGTCACCTGATCGAAAAAGTGGAAGGGATGAACGACCGCAACGAGAAGAAGGTCATCAAGACCTGGTCTCGCCGGTCGACGATCATGCCGACCTTCATCGGGCACACCTTTGCCGTGCACAATGGCAAGAAGTTCATTCCGGTCTATTTGACGGAAAACATGGTGGGCCACAAGTTAGGCGAATTTGCACCGACCCGGACGTTCAAAGGTCACGTGGCGAAGTCGAACGAAAAAGGCAAATAGGACTTGTATATGACAGCGAAAGCAGAAGCCCGTTACGTACGCGTCAGCCCGCAAAAGTGCCGCCTGGTGATCGACCTGATCCGCGGCCTGAACGCGGGCGAGGCGATCAACGTGTTGAAGATGACGAACAAGCGCATGGCTCCCGTGGTGGAAAAACTGTTGCGCAGCGCCATCGCCAACGCCGAAAACAAAAACAGCGACATCGATGTGGACAACCTGACGGTCAGCGAGTGCTATGTCAACGAAGGGCCGCGCATGAAGCGCATCCGCCCCGCCCCGATGGGCCGCGCCTACCGGTATCAAAAGCGCATCGCGCACATTGTGGTGAAGGTCTCCGATGGAGCCGACACGGAAGTAAAGGCTGAGGCATAACACATGGGTCAAAAAGTACATCCCTTTGGATTCCGTCTCGGGGTCACCAAAACCTGGAAGAGCCGCTGGTTCGCCAAGCAGGACTACGCCAAGTTGTTGTTCGAAGACCTGGAGCTGATGGAATCGCTGCGGAGCCGCCTGAAGAGCGCCGGCGTGAGCTCGGTTGAAGTGGACCGTCCCGGCAACAAGCTTCGCATCACAATCCGCACCTCCCGGCCCGGTATCATCATCGGCCGCAAGGGCGCTGAGATCGAAAAGCTGAAGCAGGATCTGGCCAAGAAGACGAACCGCGAAGTCTTTATCGACATTCAGGAAGTTCACAAGCCGGAACTCGACGCGCAGCTGGTGGCCGAATCGATCGCGCTGCAGCTCGAAAAGCGCGTGGCGTTCCGCCGCGCGATGCGTAAGGCCGTCGACAGCGCGCAGCGCTTCGGCTGCAAGGGCATCAAGGTTCGCGTGAGCGGCCGCTTGAACGGTGCTGAAATTGCCCGTACCGAATGGTACCTGCATGGCCAGTTGCCGCTGCACACCCTGCGCGCCGACATCGACTACGGTTTTGCTGAAGCCAACACGACTTATGGCGTGATTGGTGTGAAGTGCTGGATCTACAAGGGCGATATTGGCGAAGGTCAGCGCCGCGTGATGTTGCGCAACGACAACGATCCGCAACCGCGTCCGAAGCGCGACAATCGCGATCGTGACCGCCGTCCGGGTGGCGATCGTCCGCGTGGCGACCGTCCTTCTTATGAAGGTCGTGGCGCCGATGGCCGCGGACCCCGTCAGCAGGAAGCGGCAGTGCCGCCGGTGGCTGATTCCGGTGTGGTGGTAACGCCTCCGGAAGTGCCGTCCACGCTCAAGAGCGGTGGCCCGATTCTGCCGCCGATGGCTCCTCCCGCGCCGACCTGGAAACAGGAAATGAAGCCGGAAGGCGAGGCGGAAACGCCGGTGAGCCCGGCTGCAGAAGGCGAAACTCCAGCCGCCGAGTAACTGGCTGAGTGAGTTAAAGAGCCCTAGAAGAAATTACTAAAGAGGAACACGACCTATGTTGATGCCAAAGAAAGTCAAATACCGCAAGCAGCAACGCGGCCGCATGCGCGGAATGGCTTATCGGGGCTCCAGTGTGGACTTCGGCGAATACGGGCTGAAGGCTTTGGGCTGCGGCTACATCACCAACCGCCAGCTGGAAGCCGCACGTATCGCGATGACCCGCTACATCAAGCGTGGCGGTAAAGTTTGGATCCGGATCTTCCCGGACAAGCCAGTGACCAAGAAACCGGCCGAAGTCCGCATGGGCTCCGGTAAGGGTGCTCCGGATGGCTGGGTGGCTGTGATCCGCCCGGGCAAAATTTTGTTTGAGATGGAAGGCGTGCCGCTTGAAACGGCGCAGGAAGCATTTCGTCTGGCGGCCATGAAGTTGCCGATCAAGACGAAGCTTGTGCTGCGCTCGGCGGTTTAATCGAGGAATACGAGAATGAAGGCAGAACAAATGCGCGGCCTCGATGCGGCCGAACTCAAAAAGCAATTGGCCGAAGGCGACGAAACCATGTTCCGGTTGCGCTTTCAGATGTCGATGGGGCAGATGGAAGGCATCAAGAAGCTGCGCGAGCTCAAGAAGGACCGTGCCCGGATCCTGACCATCTTGCGCGAGACGGAAATCAACGCCGCGAAGGAAGGCAAGTAAGCCATGAGCGAAGCTGAAATCAAGCAACCGAACAAGCAGGAAAAGGTCGGCGAAGTCGTCTCGACCAAGATGGCCAAGACGATTGTCGTCGAAGTCACGCGCAAGGTGCAGCATCCGCTGTATAAGCGAATTCTGACCCGCCGCAACAAGTTTTACGCTCACGACGAAGAAGGCAAGGCCAAGCTGGGCGACCAGGTTCGCATCATTGAGAGCCGGCCGTTGAGCAAGCTGAAGCGCTGGACGTTGAAGGAAGTGCTTCGCCAGGCGGTTCGCATTCAGATCGTCGAAGAGTCTTCGCCTGAGCGTCTCGCCAGGACCGCGGCGGCCAAAAAGAAGCAAAAGTAGTATTAAGCGTAAAGAGAGTACGGAGAACACGACATGATTGGGATGAGAACAATGCTGGAAGTCGCCGATAACAGCGGCGCGCGTAAGCTCCAGTGCATTCTGCCGCGCGGCGGCGATAAAGGTCTCACGGCCGGTTTGGGCGACATCATCACGGCCAGCGTTAAGGAAGCAGCTCCGGACTCCTCAGTGAAGAAGGGAAAGGTTGTGCGCGCAGTCATCGTTCGGATGCGTAAGGAAGCCCGTCGCAAGGACGGCACCTACATCCGTTTCGATTCCAATGCCGCTGTGTTGGTCAACGAACTCGGCGAGCCGGTGGGCACGCGCGTGTTCGGACCGGTGGCTCGCGAATTGCGCGACAAGAAGTTCATGAAGATCGTTTCGCTCGCTCCGGAGGTCGTGTAGTCACATGGCATCCCTGAGCAAAATGAACGCCTCTGAGAAGGCGGGGATTCCGAAGCGGATCCGTTTGAAGAAAGATGACATGGTCAAGGTCATCGCCGGCAAGGACAAAGGCAAGACGGGCAAGATCGTTTCGGTCGACCGTGATCTGGGCCGTGTGATTGTCGAAGGCATCAACATGATCAAGCGGGCGACCAAGCCGAACCCGGCCAAGGGCATCAAGGGTGGCTTCCAGGAACGGGAAGCTTCGATTCACGTCTCGAACGTGATGATCCTGACCTCGGGCGGCATTGCAACCCGTATCGGTAGCAAAGTGGAGACGGTGGGTGGTAAAACTCGCCGCACGCGCATCGCGCGGAAAACCGGTGAGGTGCTGGATTCCAAGTAAGTCTCGCGAAAGCGTTGAACTTAGCCAGGTCCCTCCCAACACGAATGAGGTAGAGAAATGAAAGCGCGGTTAAGAGAAGTCTACAACAAGCAGGTAGTTCCGAAACTCCAGGCGGAGTTCGGCTACAAGAACCCGATGGCGATCCCGAAAATCGACAAGGTATCGATCAACCTTGGCCTCGGCGAAGCCACCGGCAACGCCAAGCTGATGGACGTGGCGGTGCAGGAACTGAGCGCGATCAGCGGCCAGAAGCCTGTCGTTACCAAAGCGAAGAAGTCGATCGCAGCCTTCAAGCTGCGCGAAGGCATGCCGATTGGCTGCATGGTGACTCTGCGTGGCGATTCCATGTATGAGTTTCTCGACCGTTTTATGAACATCGCGCTGCCGCGCGTTCGCGACTTCCGCGGGATCAACCCGAAGTCGTTTGATGGCCGTGGCAACTACACGATCGGAATCAAGGACCAGTTGATCTTCCCGGAAATCGACTACAACAAGGTCGACAAAGCCCGGGGTATGAATATCTGCATCACGACCACGGCCACGAACGACACCGAAGCGTTGGCGCTCCTGAAGTTCATGGGCATGCCGTTCCGGCAATAACAGGCCGCCAGTAAGAGGAAGAAACAGAGAACCACGATGGCAACTACTGCGAAAATCGCCAAGGACAATAAGAAGCCCAAGTTTGAAACCCAGCACCGCAACCGTTGCGGCCGCTGCGGTCGTCCGCGGGCTTACATGCGCAAGTTTAATCTGTGCCGCATTTGTTTCCGTCAGCTTGCGCTGGCCGGAGAAGTGCCTGGCGTGACGAAGTCGAGCTGGTAACGAAGAGAGAGAGAACAACAGGATGACGACCGATCCCATCGCAGATATGCTGACGCGAGTGCGCAACGCCATCAAGGCCCGTCACTCGAAAGTGGATATCCCGGCCTCCAAGCTGAAGCTCGAAATCGCCCGCATCATGAAGGAAGAGGGCTACATCCTCAACTTCAAGCTGGCTGAAGAAGGCGCCAAGAAGACCATCAAGGTTTATTTGAAGTACACGCCCACCAACGACAGCGTGATTTCGCACCTGGAGCGCATTTCGCGCCCCGGTTGCCGAATCTATGTCGGCTCGGCCGAAGTGCCGAAGGTGTTGGGTGGTTTGGGGATCAACATCCTCACGACTCCCAAGGGTGTGATGACCGGCCAGGCGGCGCGTAAGGCGAACGTCGGCGGCGAAGTGCTCTGTACGATCTACTAAGAAAACGAGAGCGATTGAAGGAAACGAATTATGTCACGTGTAGGTAAAAAGCCCATTGCTCTGCCGTCTGGTGTGAAACTCCAGATCGGCAGCGAGCTCGTGGTAGAAGGCCCCAAGGGTAAATTGGTGGTTCCCATTCCGCAGGGTGTAACGATCGAGAATGCAAACGGTACGGTGCAGATCAGCCGCGAAAGCGACAGGCAGGCTGCGGCGCACGGTTTGACTCGCGCCCTGGCCTCGAACGCCATCGTTGGCGTTTCGGCCGGTTGGACCCGCGAACTCGACATCGTCGGAATCGGTTACCGCTGCGAAGTGAAGGGCAACATTGCCGTGTTCACGCTCGGCTACAGCCACTCGATCGAGTTCCTGTTGCCGAAGGGCGTTGAAATGACGGTGGACAAGCAGACCCACATCGTTCTGAAGGGTCACGATCGTCAGTTGCTGGGCCAGGTGGCAGCGAACATGCGCGCCCTGCGTCCGCCAGATCCGTACAAGAATAAGGGTGTCCGCTACACCGGTGAAGTATTGCGTAAGAAGGTCGGCAAGAGCGGCGCCGGCGGCAAGGGCAAATAAGCCCCGATCCCATCAGGAAAGGTACTAAAGCACAATGAAATCCATGGTAGATCGCGACGCAGTTCGCCGCCGTATTCATACTCGTATTCGCAAGCGTGTTCGTGGCACCGCCGAGCGTCCGCGCCTGGCTGTGTTCCGCAGCTTGAATCACATTTACGCACAGGTGATCGATGACCGCAGCGGCAAGACGCTGGCAGCGGCATCGAGCGCTGAAAAGAGCACCTCGGTCAAGTCCGGCGGCAACGTCGAGGCAGCCAAGGTGGTTGGCAAACTGGTAGCCGAGCGCGCCAAGGCCGCTGGCATCAACATGGTCGTATTCGACCGTGGCGGGTTTTTGTATCACGGCCGGGTGAAGGCCCTGGCAGACGCCGCTCGCGAGGGCGGGCTTGAGTTCTAGTTGAAGGGAAGCCGAAAAGGAAAAACGCATGGCAGCAAATGGCATTAAGCGAGTGGAAGCGGGCGGCTTGAACCTCAAAGAACAAGTTGTGTCGATTAACCGCGTCACCAAAGTAGTCAAGGGCGGTAAGAACATGAGCTTCGCAGCTCTGGTTGTGGTGGGCGATCCGGAAAAGCGGATTGTCGGCTACGGCACCGGCAAGGCGAAGGAAGTTCCTTCGGCCATCAAGAAGGGCATCGAGGCGGCCAAGCGCAACCTGCGGCAGATTCACACCCTGCCGACGACGATCCTGCACACCGTGCAGGGCCGGTTTGGCGCTGGTTCCGTGCTTTTGAAGCCGGCTCCCGAAGGTACTGGCGTGATCGCTGGTGGCCCGGTGCGCGCCGTGATCGAAAGCGTCGGCATCCCGAACATCCTGACCAAGAATCTGGGTTCGCGCAACCCGCATAACGCCGTCAAGGCGACCGTGAACGCTCTCGAGCAACTGCGCGAAAAGCAGGCCACCGCTGATATGCGCGGGGTCAGTCTGGAGAAGCTGTAATGGCTGAAAATACGATCAAGATCAAGCTGATCGGCAGTCCGATCTGCTGCCCCGAGACGCAGAAGTCGATTGTGCGCAGCTTGGGCCTGAAAAAGATGAACCGCGTGGTGGAGCGTCCTGACACGCCGGCCTTTCGCGGCATGGTGTTGAAGGTGCCGCACTTGCTGGCAATTGTGAAGGAATAGGCGTTAAGAAATAGGCAAGCCATGAATTTAAGCGATCTCCATCCGCCTGCAGGGCAAAAGCAAAAGAAACAACGCGTTGGTCAGGGTATGGGTACCCGCCGCGGTAAGTATTCCGGTCGCGGCGCCAAGGGTGCCCGTTCGATCTCGGGTTACTCGAAGATGCGCGGCTTTGAAGGCGGCCAGATGCCGTTGCACCGCCGCATGCCGAAGCGCGGCTTTACCAATCCGTTCCGTGAAGAATATGTTGTATTGAACCTGAGCCGTCTCGACAAACTCGAGGGTTCTGAGTTCTCGCCGGAGAGCCTGAAGGCTGCTGGCGTGTTGAAGAAGCTGGAAAAGGGTCTGAAGATCCTCGGCGCCGGCGAAATCACCCGCAAGATCAGCGTCAAGGCCCATCAGTTTTCAGAAGCCGCAAAGGCCAAGATTGAAGCCGCTGGTGGCTCGGTGGAAGTGATTCCGCCGTTTGTTCCCGCGCCGATCAAGAACCCCAAGCGCGATGCTGCTCTCGAGCGCAAAGCGTCGAAGAAAAAGTAAGTTGCAGTTGAACCTGTTCCTATAAGGATCGACCTAAATCCCCATGAAGTTTTTCGAAGCCTTCGCTAACGTGTTCCGGATCCCCGATTTACGCAATCGGGTTCTGTTCACGCTTGCCATGCTCGCCGTCTACCGGCTGGGCGGTCACATTCCCACCCCCGGGATTGACGCCAATCGTCTTGAAGAGTACTTCAAGCAAAACGCGGGCGGCATCTTCGGTTTCTTCGATTTGTTTAGCGGCGGCATGTTCCGCCGTCTGACCATTTTCGCCCTCGGCATCATGCCGTACATCACATCGTCCATCATTTTGCAGTTGTTGACGGTGGTGGTGCCTACGCTTGAGAAGCTGTCGAAGGAAGGCGAAGTGGGGCGACGCAAGATCACCCAATGGACCCGCTATCTGACAGTGGTCCTGGCCCTGTTCCAGAGCTTTGGCATTGCCATGGCACTGCAATCGGCCGGCTCCTCCGGTGGCGGCTTCGTGCTGAACCCGGGCTTCGGATTCATTGCGATGACGATGATTTCCCTCACCACAGGCACGGCCTTCATTATGTGGTTGGGTGAGCAGATCACCGAGCGCGGGATCGGCAACGGTATGTCGCTGATTATCTTCACCGGCATCGTGATTGGATTGCCCAAGGCAATCGAAGAAGTTTACAACAACGTTTTCATCACCCGGCAGTGGAACCCCTTCCAGCTGATTGTCATCGTCGTGATGATGATCGCCGTGATTGGCTTGATTGTGCTGGTGGAGCGCGGCGAACGTCGCATCCCGGTGCAGTATGCCAAGCGCGTCGTGGGCCGTCGTGTGATGGGTGGACAGCAGACTCACCTGCCGCTGAAGGTCAACGCCGGTGGCGTGATCCCGGTGATCTTCGCGCAGAGCTTGCTGACCTTCCCGCAAACCTTTTTACAAGTCGAATGGATCAAGAACAACCGATGGATGTCGGGGTTACTTGAATCGATCGGCCATACCCAGCCGCTGTACTTTATCCTGTACACCGCGCTGATCGTGTTCTTCTGCTTCTTCTACGTTTCGATCATCTTCAACCCGAACGAAGCGGCCGACAATATGCGCAAGTTTGGCGGGTTTATCCCCGGCATTCGGCCTGGCAAGAACACCGCAGATTATATGAACCGGATTCTGACTCGCATCACGGTGGTGGGCGGTCTGTATCTGGCACTGTTGAGCTTGTTGCCTGAAGTGATGATCTCGGGTATCAAATTGCAGCGCTTGCCGCTCATCGGCAACTTTATTGACGGATCCTTTCCGCGCTGGCTGCTCGACGGTCTGGGCGTCTCATTCTACTTCGGTGGCACCTCGCTGCTGATCGTGGTGGGCGTCGCGATGGACACTGTCAATCAGGTGGAAGCACAGTTAATCATGCGCCACTATGAAGGGTTCACGCCGAAGGCGGGTCGCATTCGTGGCCGCCGGAGCAGTGTGTAAGGCTTTGTGATTGGAAAGCGTAACCCGACCGGGGTGGTCTTATTCGGTCCGCCTGGTTCGGGAAAAGGTACGCAGGCAAAACTCTTAACCGAGAGGCTGCGTCTGCCGCATGTGTCGACTGGCGATATGCTTCGCGAGCATATTGCACTCGGTGATGCCCTGGGACTCGAAGTCCGGGAAGTCATCAAGGCAGGGAATCTGGTTCCTGATCCTTTGGTGATTCGCCTGGTCGAGGACCGGCTGGATCGGCCCGATTGTGAGGCTGGAGTTTTGTTGGATGGGTTTCCGCGAACCATCGACCAGGCCCGCATGTTGCTGGGCATGGCGGAGGGGCGCGGTCTTCGCCTGTTGGTAATCCACTTGAAAGTGGATTATGATGTGATTACAGCCCGATTAACGGGGCGTCGCGTCTGCCCACAGTGTGGAACCCTCTACAACATCCGGTTGAAGCCCCCGATTGTGCCTGGAAGGTGCAACATCGAGGGTGCCCGCCTGATCATTCGCGAGGATGATAAGGAGTCGGTGATCCGGCAGCGTCTGGTTGCGTATGACGCACAGACCATGCCAGTGCTTGAGTTCTTTGCGGCGCACGTAAGATTTTTTGAGGTGGACGGCAGCGACCGAAAGCCAGAGGATTTGTCGAACGAGATTGTGAACTGGATCCAGTCAGCAGCGGACGATGCCGAATTTGATTCGGCCAGCGGTGAGGGCCTGTAATGGCAATCATTCGCAAGAGTCAGTCGGAGCTTGAGAAAATGCGCCGCTCCGGCCTGCTGGTTTACCAGATTTTGAGTGAGCTTTCGAGGATCGTGAAAGAAGGCATCACGACGATGGATTTGGAAGTTGAGGCTGAGAAGATGATTCGGGATGCGGGTGCCAAGTCCGCTTTCAAGGGTTATTATTCCGAGGCTGCGGGAGCAAAATTCCCGTACGTTCTTTGCACGTCGGTGAATGAAGTCGTGGTTCACGGGATGCCGTCGGCCAAGCGACAGTTAAAATCGGGCGATATTGTCTCGATTGATACGGGGCTTGCGCTGGACGGCTATTATGGCGACTCGGCGGTGACGGTGGCGGTGGGCGAGATTTCACCCGAAACGCAGCGGCTGCTCGATGTCACACGAGAATCCCTGGAACTGGCGATTCAGCAGGCGCAACCGGGCAACCGGTTGTTTGACATCAGCCGGACGGTGGAAGGACATGTTTTGAAGAATGGTTTTACGGTGGTTCGCGAGTTTGTGGGCCACGGGATCGGGACGAAGTTGCATGAGGAGCCGCAAGTACCTAACTATGTGGACCGGCAGCAGGAAAACCCGAAGTTGAAGGAAGGCATGGTTCTCGCCATCGAGCCGATGGTGAATCTGGGCAAGCCGGAGACAAACGTTTTGAGCGATAAGTGGACGGCTGTGGCAACCGATGGGAAGCCTTCAGCACACTTTGAGCATGTAGTAGCAATCACGGCGGATGGGCCGTGGGTTTTGACGAGGCCTTAAGTGGCTGAAGTTGAAACGGTTGAGGCGAAAGTTCTCGATCTGCTCCCAAACGGAGCGGTGAAGTTGGAGTTGGAGAGTCGGGCTCAAGTGATTGGGCACCCGGCCAGCCCGGTGAAGTTGAATTTCACCCGCCTGAGGCCCAACGACAGAGTTTTGGTGGAGTTGTCCCCGCATGATAAATCGCGGGGGCGAATTGTGAAGCTGTTAACGAGCTGAAGAAAAGGCGAAGGATTTAAGGCAATGAAGGTTCGTCCGTCGGTCAAGAAAATTTGTGACAAGTGCAAGATCATCCACCGCGAAGGCGTTGTGCGCGTGATTTGCTCCAACCCGAAGCACAAGCAGCGGCAGGGTTAAAGAGTTCGGGAAAGAGTAAGGAGAACGAAAGTATATGGCGCGTATCGCTGGCGTGGATTTACCGGCCCGGAAGCGGGCAGAGATTGGCCTGACCTACATTTACGGAATTGGTCGCACCCGTGCGGCCTCGATCCTGCATCGTTGCGAAATTGACGGCGGAAAGAAGATTTCCGATCTGTCTGAGGAAGAAGTCAACAAGATTCGTCTTCTGCTCGAATCAGAAGGCGCCGTCGAGGGCGACCTGCGCAAGGAAGTCTCGATGAACATCAAGCGCTTGATGGAAATGGGCAGCTATCGCGGCCTGCGCCATCGCCGTGGCCTTCCGGCCCGCGGTCAGCGCACGCACACCAATGCCCGCACCCGTAAGGGGCCGCGCAAGGGCACGGTGGCTGGCAAGAAGAAGCCGGCGAAATAATTGCGGACCGAGTAAGAGTAAGTAAGGAATCCCCATGGCTAAGGCGCAAGCGAAGAGCAACAAGAAGAAAACATTCAAGAAGAAAGAGCGCAAGAACGTTCCCGTCGGGCTCGTTCACGTTCAGGCTTCTTTTAACAACACCATCATCACGATCACCGATCCGGTGGGCAACGTGCTGAGCTGGAGCTCGAGCGGTTCGCTCGGCTTTCGCGGTTCGCGCAAGGGCACTCCCTTTGCCGCACAGCAGGCGAGCTTCACGGCGGCCACCAAGGCGAAAGACAACGCCGGGTTGCGCAGTGTGGACGTGAAGGTGTCTGGACCGGGCGCAGGCCGTGAATCGGCCGTTCGCGCGCTGGGCAGCGTCGGTATCGAAGTGCGTAGTATCCGGGACACCACCCCGATCCCGCACAACGGCTGCCGTCCCCCAAAGCGCCGCCGCGTCTAGTGCGCAGCCGCGTCTCGCGGTTCGCAAGCAGTTTTTTTGTAGTTGGATTTTTTCGTGATTTGAAGCAGGACGAAGGCCAAGAGCGGTCGTAAACTGCACCTGATCCGAATTCACTCAGGTAACCAGGAGAAAGAAAAGAAACATGGCTCGTTATAATGGCCCCGTTTGTCGGCTCTGCCGGCGTGAGGGCATGAAGCTCTTCTTGAAGGGCGAGCGCTGCCACACCGAAAAGTGTGCCATCGAAAAGCGCAACTTCGTTCCCGGCCAGCATGGCAAGGACCGCAAGTCAAAGATCCAGGGCTACGGCCTCCAGCTGCGTGAAAAGCAGAAGGCGCGCCGCTACTACGGTGTGCTCGAAGGCCAGTTCCGCAATCTGTTTGAGAAGGCCAGCGGCATGAAGGGCGTCACCGGCGACAACATGCTGAGCATGCTTGAGAGCCGTCTCGACAACGTCGTGCTCCGGGCTGGATTTGCCACAAGCCGCGCTCAGGCGCGCCAGCTTGTGCGCCATGGCCACATCGCCGTGAATGGCCGCCGCACCAACATCCCGTCATTCCAGGCTAAGCCGGGCGACAACATCGAAGTTGTGGAGAAGAGCCGCAAGGTGACTTCGATCATTGCTTCGCGCGACGCCACAGCGCATTACCCTTCCCCTAACTGGCTCGATGTCGACCGCGAGAACTTCAAGGCGCGCATTACGCAGGCGCCCAAGCGGGAAGACCTGGTCCAGATTCAACTCAACGAACAGCTGATCGTCGAGTTGTACTCGAAGTAATTGGCGATACTCTAACAATTTCTCACTACAAGGAGGCGCATGTTTCGAGGTTTTCAAAAGCCAAAGCGTCTGGTTGCCAATACGGAAACACTGAGCGAGCGGTATGGCATGTTCACGGCGCAGCCGTTTGAACGTGGCTTCGGCACGACGATCGGGAACGCGCTGCGGCGCGCTCTGTTGAGCTCGATCGAAGGTGCTGCGATCACAGCCGTTCGCATTGAGGGTGTGGCGCATGAATTCTCGCCCATCCCCGGCGTCGTTGAGGATGCGACAGACATCATCCTGAACTTGAAGCAGATCCCGTTCAAAATGGCGGGAGAAGGCATCAAGACAGTCCGAATTCAGTCGAATGGATCGGGCGAAGTATTGAGCGGTTCGATCGAGACCGACAGCGATGTCGAAGTGCTGGATCGCAATATGCACGTTGCCACTGTGAGCGACGGCGGTACGCTGACCATTGAAATGCGGCTGAAGATGGGCCGCGGCTATGTCAGCGCAGACCGGAACTTCGATGAGGATCTGCCGCTCGGCTACATCCCGATCGATTCGGTTCACTCGCCGGTGCGCAAGGTGAATTACAACGTCGAAGCCGCACGGCTTGGACAGATGACAGATTACGACAAGCTGACGCTTGAAGTGTGGACCAACGGCGCTGTCTCGCCGGCCGACTCGATCGGCATGGCAGCCAAGCTGTTGAAGGATCACATGACGATCTTCGTGAACTTCGAGGAAACTCTGGAGTCGATCGAGGAGCCGGTGGAGCGCGCAGCTGGGCAGATGAACGAAGTGCTGAACCGCTCGGTCGAAGAGCTCGAACTCAGCGTTCGTTCTTACAACTGCCTCAAGAACGCAAACATTCAGACGATCGGCGACCTGGTTCAAAAGACCGAAGCCGAGATGCTGCGGACGAAGAACTTTGGCCGCAAGTCGCTGAACGAAATCAAGGAAATTCTGGGTGGGCTGTCGTTGAGTTTCGGCATGAAGATCGACGCAAGTGGCCGCCTGATCGCACCGCCAGGTGGAATGAGCATGGAGCCGTTGCCGATGGGCGACGATGACCTCTAAAACGAAAGATAGTGTGAAGGAGTTAGGAAATGAGACATCGTAAGGGCGGCTTCAAACTCAAGCGGAGCCTCAGCGAGCGCCGGGCGCTGCTGAGGAGCCTGGTGACAGCGGTAGTGCTCGAAGAACGAATTGAAACGACCATCCCGAAGGCCAAGGCTGCAAAGCCGCTGGTTGAAAAGATGATCACCCTTGCCAAGGAAGGCACGCTTCACTCGCGTCGCCAGGCTGCGGCATTCCTGTTGACCCCCGAGAGCGTCAAGAAGTTGTTTGACAAGCTCGGGCCACGTTTTGGTCAACGCAATGGCGGCTACGCGCGTATCGTTCGCGTGGGCTTTCGCCAGGGCGATGGCGCCGAGACCTGCAAGCTGGAATTGGTGGGTAGCGAGCTGGTTCGCCGCGCCGCAGACCGCGCCAAGCGCCGTGAAGACAAGTTGAAGGCATTGCAAGAAGGCCGCGAAGGGGCCGAAGGCGATCAGGCTTCTAACTAGTTTTTAGCTGAAGAATTGCATGAGGGCCAATCCCGAAAAGGGGTTGGCCCCTTTGTATTTGGCGATTCATACACTTTGTTTCTTATCTGCACTTAGCGGTTGATCTTCGGATACCGAGGGCTGCGGGCCTCGGGTGAAGAGGTGGTTACTTCATGCTGCCATCTGGTGCCACCGGGTGGAGTACTCCGGTAATTCCTGTTCTGGGCGATGCGCTCAGGTAGGATGAGAATGATGTCGCCCAAGTCAAGACGTGAAATGCTCATTATCGGAAGTGCAGCCCTGGCTTCTTCTTCTTGCCATGGGTCAGCGCCTTTCTACAATGATTGTGCCCGCGGAGAACGACTCAATGGAGTAATCGTATACGGAGCATCTTTCGACGAACTAAACCCGATTCAGCGGGGCATCCATGGGCCATCCATTTAACTTAGAGGGCGTCTTAGTGGAAGACCGCCTAGATTTCTTTGTACCAGCTCCGATGGAGAGGCGATAGCATTTTTAAAGCCGTACTATGCAGCCCCTGATGGCCCAGATGCCCCCCTGGAATTATAGTGGCAGTCCCAAGCTTGGGAAAGATCACTCGATGCGAGACTGCACTCAGCGAGCCGACTGCAGCCACACTATGGAGTTCGAATGGGCGGCTATTCGTGGTCGGAAGTAGGCCTGACCCCAAAAACCGATATCGGAAAGAGCTGTCAAAATACTTAGTGTCCATTGATGTCAAGACCGGACTGGAAACATTGCTGACAGAGAGGCTGAACCAGGACGAAGTTCCCACTCGCCTCACTGCGCTGAGTGATGATGGACTTGCCTACTGCGCCAAAGAGGTAGTCGTCACAGTAAATAGCTCAATGGGAAGTAGCTTCGATGATGTCGAAGCTACTGAGCTAACGGTCTCGCCAAATCTTTCCCACTTTTCATGGACAAATGGCAAAGGGGAGCTTTGGGTGTCTGATATGAAGGGGTGTCCGACCGGGCACATAGGTAATGCTTCTATCCGGTCACATAGGTAACACTTAATCTGTCAGATTTCCATCTATTGAGGGAGGCAGAGGGGAGCCTCCATGGGGGCTCCCCTCTGCGGCGCGCATCATTTTCGGGATCTCGCGGAACTGCGCTAGTCGAGAGTCGAGCAGCGCCACCGGATAGTCGTGGAACCACGCCAATTGCCAGCCATCGCCGATTTCTTCCAGCCCGATCCAGCGTCCTTCGAGGTTGTGGTTTAGATACAGATCCCGATTCTTCCAGTGCACCATCCCGCGTTGCTTCACCTTCCGCACGCGTTCACAGTCCTCATAGTTTGCTTCCTGCCGCTTCCCGTGTACGACCTTGTCGATGGCTGATAGCAACTCGCCGGGGTCTTCATCCCGAGAGCCTCGTGCGGTCGCTCTTCGTTGTATTCCAATCGAAAGCGGTCCATCCGTACTTGTTCCTTGCGCCAGTTATCCGCTGGCTCCACCGCCAACTCTCGCTGCATCGTGCCGTGCAATCGTTCCAGCCGCCCATTGTCCTAGTGCTGACCTGACGCCCTAAAATCGTACCAGCGGAAATCATAGGATCTTTCAAGAGGAAAGGAGAGATCAATGAAGAAGAAGCGGTACAGCAATGAAGAGATCGCGCGGATCCTGGAAGCTGGGGCGAGCACGAACAAG
>VFZU01000099.1 GCA_016870995.1 Acidobacteriota bacterium | reverse complement strand
CGGCGGTGGGACTCTACATTACTGGATGCAAAGGAGGGGCACATCCCCTCCTCTGCACTCCTCCCCTAAAAGCCCAGAAAGGCAGCATTGGCCAAATTCGTAATTGCAGAACTTGACATACACAACTGCAAAATAAGGCGTCGCCAGCGCTGCATTCACCAACCGTCGAAACTTCTCTTCCGCAGTCAGTTCCACCACTGGATTCGCAGTTTCAATCCGCCGCAACCAGCCGGAATGACCCCGCAGACGCAAAACGACTCTCATGCATAGAGGTAGTGCGTCGAATCCAGAAAAACTCTCAGCCCGGCAGCTGGCTAGTTCGTCTGAACGATCCCGGTTTCGCTCGACGATATGGGCGCGATATTCGTCGTCACCCGCCGAGCCCCTTTGTACCGGCCCTTCCAGTAAGGCTCATCGAGCGAAGTCACATGGATCGAATCCCGCCGGTTCGGCGAATGGATAAACGAATTGTCTCCCGTATAAATCCCTACATGCCACCCTTGCCGCCCCGAGAAGAAAACCAGATCGCCCCGCTGCAGATTTTCCTTCTCCACCGCATCACCCACCTCAAACTGTTCCCGGGCTGTCCTTGGCAAAGTCCGGCCGCAGGAATTCACAAACACATGTTGCACAAACCCACTGCAATCAAAGCCTACATGCGGATTCGTCCCGCCCCGCTGGTAGCGCAACCCTGTGAACGCATGTGCGGTAGAAAGCGCCTGTTCGGCGCAATTCAGACACAATACCTGTTCAGCCGCCTTGCGATCCTTTAGCGAACAAGCCTTCAATTCCGCAACCACCGGCACCGTCACAAACTTCTTCGGCTGGCTCGCTACGGCCTTCACGGGTACACGCTTCTTACGCGAAACAGCCCTTTGGGCCGCCACGCGCTTCTTTTTCGCCGCCACAACAGGGCGCTTCGCACTCGTTTTCTTCTTGGCAGCAGCAGACGCAACCCCTGGCCACAACACGGCCAGGAGCACAATGAGTGCTGTATAGGAATTAGGACGCAACTTTCAAATGATACACCAGTACTAGGACCCAAGTCAGGGCGGAATTACCCCTCGCCTGCAACAAAGCTCTGCGCCCGCGTCAACCCCGTCGACAGCGCCAACTGCGTCAACCCCGCCACATTATTCACATTCAACTTCTTCATCATCGCCTTGCGATAACTCCGGATCGTCTGCACGCTCAAATCCAGCATCACGGCAATCTCTTTACTCGTCTTCCCCTCAGCCACCAGCCGCAACACCTGTATTTCCCGCGGAGAAAGATCCGCCAGCGGCAGTGCCTGCGTGCTCTCATCCACCGTCCCCTTCTGAATCCGCTCCAGCAACCGGTCCGACACCCGCGGGCTCAAATACGTCCCACCCATCGCCACCATCTTCAGAGCCTGAATCAGATCCCCATCCGACGCCCGCTTCAACACGAATCCCCGCGCCCCCGCCTTCACCGCGCTAATCACCGAATGTTCATCGTCATACATCGACAACATCATCACCCGCGTCTCCGGGTGATGCCGCAACATTTCCGTCGTCGCCTCAATCCCGCTCATCCCCTGCAAATTGATGTCCATCATCACCACATCGGGCCTCAACTTGCGCACCATCTGCACGGCCTCCACCCCCGAATCCGTCTCCCCCACCACCTCAAGATCCGTTGCCGGCTTCAGGATCGCCTTGATCCCGTCCCGCATGATCTTGTGATCATCAACGATTAAGACCCGTATTCGCATGTTGAATCCTGATTGTATTCGTTCGCGGCCCGCTTTGGATCACCAACCCACCCACTTCCGCCAGCATTTCGACATATTCGCTCACCGCCCCCGCCCCTTCAAGCACCATCCCTGACCCATCCACCACCGCGCGCGACGGCTCCAGCGCCTCCACAATCCGGAACCCCGCCAGCATCGCCCCCGCTGGCCAAGACGGCGACACAGCCGCCATCACAGTAAATCCCTTCCTCGACCGCGCCAGCAACGACAACCCCGCCACCAATCCCCGCTTTGCCACCACCGCCCCGCCCAATCCCGCCTGTGTATCCCGAAACCGTTCCAGCAATTCATCGAGCGTCCCCTGCAATGTCTCGAGCTCGCCCGCATCCACACCTTCCAGCGCCGACAACTGCAACGCAATCGCCGTCAACACCTGCCCCGCATCGTCATGCAGCAATCGCGCGAAGCGCTGCGTCAGCTCTTCATGCTGACGCAGCAACTCCGCGAATGCCGCCTTCTCGCGCATTACTTCTTGCGAGCAAGCACCTTATGCACCGCTTCGACAACGTTCTTGGCCAGCAATCCATACTTCTCGATCACTGCCTCGGGCGTGCCGCTCTCCGCATACGTGTTATCGACGCCGACAAACTCCATGATGCAGGGCGTCGTCTCCGCGCACACCTGCGCAACGCGCGTGCCGATACCGGTATCCTTCAGATGCTCTTCCACCACCACGATCGCGCCGCACTCTTTCGAGGCCCGCTCAAGCGCAGCCCGGTCGATTGGCTTGATGCTGTACAGGTCAATCACCCGCGCCGAGATCCCGGCCGCGTCCAATTGTTCCGCCGCCTTCAAGGCCTCGGCCACCAGCAAACCGTTCGCAAAGATCGCCACATCCTTACCGCTCAGTAATTCATTGCTGCCGCCGATCTCAAACTTCGCGCCTGCTTCATACACATGCGCTGCCTTCGATCGGCCAGCCCGCACAAACGCCGGGCCCACATGATCGGCCACCAGATGGATGCAAGCCTTCATCGACACTTCGTCGCAAGGAGCCATCACAACAAACCCAGGCAGGTTACACGCCAGGCTCAGGTCCTCAATCGACATCTGCGACGGGCCATCTTCGCCGATCGAGATGCCGCTATGCGTACCCACCACCTTCAAATTCACATTCGGGTAAGCCGCTGTCACGCGCAATTGCTCAAAGCCCTTGTTCACCACAAACGCCGAAAAGCTCGACACAAACGCAATCTTGCCCGCAGCCGACAACCCGGCTCCGATCGCCACCATGTTCGCCTCAGCAATGCCGCACTGGAAGAACCGTTCCGGAAATTCCTTGGCGAAAAACGTCGTCATCGTCGATTTCGACAAGTCCGCGTCGCACACCACGACATTCGGGTTCTTCTGGCCCAACTCCACCAGCGCCTTGCCAAACGCTTCGCGCGTCGCCGGCCCAATCTTCAATTCGTACTTCCTTGATACGGCCATTACGCAAGCTCCTTCAATGCCAGCTCACACTCTTCTCTCGAGGGGGCCGATCCATGCCACTTCGGATTGTTCTCCATGAACGACACGCCCTTGCCCTTCACCGTGTTGGCAAGAATCACCACCGGCTTGCCCTTCACAGCTTCGGCGTCATGGAACGCCTTCTGCACCGCGTTAATATCATGGCCGTCGATATCGATCACATGCCAGCCAAAGCTCGTCCACTTATCAACGAGCGGGTCGAGCGGCATGATGTCTTTCACAAATCCATCCAACTGAATCTTGTTGTAGTCAACAATGCAGACGATGTTGTCGATCTTGTGGAACGCGCCGAACATCGCCGCTTCCCAAACCTGACCTTCCTGGATTTCGCCATCGCCCAGCACCACAAAAGTCCGCGACGGGCTGCCATCCAGCTTCGCGGCCAGCGCCATACCCAGGCCCACGCTTAGACCTTCGCCCAGCGAGCCCGTCGATGCTTCGAGCGCCGGGATAAACCGCACGTCCGGATGTCCCTGATAGATCGAACCCAGACGACGGAACGTCGTTAATTGATCCACCGGCGTATAACCCGCCTCGGCCATTGTCGAATACAGCACGGGGCAGGCATGCCCCTTGCCAAGGATGAAGCGATCGCGATCCTTCCACTTCGGATTCGCCGGGTCATGCTTCATGATGTCGAAGAAAAGTGTAACCACGACTTCAGTGGCGGATAAGCTACCGCCGGGATGTCCGCTTTTGGCTGCCGTGATCATCTCAAGGATGTGCCGTCGCACACGCTTGGAGATCTCCGCCAGCTCCGCAGGATTGCTCGTTTTATTCATGGAGATACCTTGATTCTAACGAAGGCTGGCCATCAGTAGGGTGCAATCGTCAAACAACGACACCCCGGAGTGCCGCTGAATTGCCGATTCCAGCTCCGGCAAAGCCTCTTCCGGCTTCAGATGCGCCGTCTGTTCAAACAACTGCACCAGCCGCTCTTCGCCAAACTCCTCGCCCGCCGCGCTCGGCGCCTCCACCGCCCCATCGCTGTAAACCAGCAACCGGTCCCCCGCCTCCAGCTTTACCCTTGACGATGCCGCGCGAAAGAACGGAAACGCCCCCAACACCGTCGCCCCGGCCTCTAACATCTCAAGCCGCCCCGAGGCCCGCCGCAACAACGCCGGCGGATGTCCGCAATTCACATAATGCAGTTCCCGCGTCGTCTCGTCTAAATCTGCATAAAACGCCGTTGCAAAACTGTCCGGCGTCGTCGACTCATGAAACTGCGCATTCACCGCCTCCAGCACCACCCCCGCCTCCCCGCGATCCGCATGGCTCCGGAACAACCCCTGCAAATTCGCCATCAGCATCGCCGCAGGCACACCCTTCCCACTTACATCGGCCAGCACAAACCCAAAGTGCCCCGGCCTTTTCTCAAAGAAGTCGTAATAATCCCCCGAGACTTCCTGCGCTGGCAGAAACCGGCACGCGCATTGCACCATGTCATCCCCGCCCGCCCCGCGCGGCAACAGGCTCTGCTGCACCCGCCGCGCACTGGCAAGCGCCTTCTTCTCGGCCGGCCGCGCCGCCGCCCACTTGTTCACCAGATTTAACAGCCGCGCGTTATCCCAAGGTTTTTCGACAAAATCGCTCGCCCCCCGCTGCATTGCCTTCACCGCCAGGCTCACATCCCCCCACGCCGTCATCGCAATCAAGGCCGCCGGCACCCGCATCTCCCGCAGCGTCGCGATCAAATCCAGCCCCTCATCCCCACTCGTCGTATCCCGCGTGTAATTCATGTCCAGCAGAATCACATTCGCTGCCCTTTGCCCCGCCGCCTCGATCAGCGCCCCTGGCCCGTCAAACGTCTCCACCGCGAAACCATTGGATTTCAGCAGCAGCCGCAACGCCTCACTTACGTCGATCTGGTCGTCGCACACAAAGATTCGCACCTGATTTTGCCCTACGCTCATGCCAGCTTCTTCACTCGTTTCTAATACGCATGCAAACGCCCTTCCGTGCCAAAAATCCTGCGCTTGCAACAAAATCTTCTCAATCTCAGGCTCTCACTGTCCGTTCTTGGGATCATCTTCCCCACTCCCGGACAGAGTTTCACCAACTCAGTTTCTAAGGCCCATCCACTAAGGATAGTCCTCTCCCATTTCGCTAAGGCAACGCCCCAATTGTTTCGTACCCCCAACTTGCCCCAAAGTCATACCATGCAGAAACGAAGTTTGATTCTCTTCGCCGCTCTCCTCTCATCCATTCCCATCAGCGCCGCGCCTGTCTCCACCGGCTCCTGGTACCACGTCCTCACGGGTCTCCCATCTGTCGACGGCACCAATGGTGTTGCCGGCGGTTCGGGTGCAAATGCCTATCTTGATCCAGGCGCCGGCCCATGGACTTTCAGCCTCCTCAACGCCGGCACTCTCGATGTCGTCGATGGCCAAAACCCAGGGGAAACCTACAACGTTTTCAACGGCAACACCTTGCTCGGCCTCACGCTTCAGGGCAGCATCTTCGATCCATTCACCAGTTGTGGTCTCGCTCCTCAGGATTGTTTCACCACTCCGGACGTAGGCAACGCACCCGTTTACTCGCGCCGCACCTACAACCTCCTGGCAAACACTCCCTACAGCATCCGCATTCAGGCTGTGGATGCTCCCGCCTTTGGTTCTTCTGTGTTCTTCCGGGTCAATGGAACCCTCGGCACCAACAATCCGCCGCCACCCCCGCCTCCCCCACCGCCTCCTGGCGGCGACCCGAACGCCATCCCTGAGCCCACCACCTATGCGCTGACCGGCACTGCCTTCGCCGCTCTCGCCTGGCTCAAATCACGCAAGCGCTAATCTCCTCCGCTTAGCTCTTCTCCTCGACGCGGCTTCGCCAACCCGGCGGAGCCGCGTTACGCTTACTTTAGATGCAAATCCGCGTCCTTTTCTTCGGCCTCCTCAAAGACATCGCTGAACCTTCAGAGGACACCGTCGACCTCCCCGACGGCGCCACCATCGAATCCCTCTTCGCCCACTACGTCTCACGCTTCCCCAAACTCGAAGGTCTCGCCGATTCGATCGCCCTCGCCCGCAACCAACAATTCGCCCAACCCGGCGAACTCCTCGCAGACGGTGACGAAATCGCCTTCCTCCCTCCCGTCAGCGGCGGCACAAAATACACCCAGCGCATCGTCACCCCCGAAGGCCACCTCTTCGCCATCACCCGCGAACCCATCGACTCCCAATCCCTCGGCCGCGAAATCCTTCAGGGGCTGGACGGCGCTCTCTGCACCTTCGAAGGCGTCGTCCGCAACAACTCCAAAGGCCGCGCCACCCGCTACCTCGACTACGAGTGCTACGAACCCATGGCCATCAAGCTCATGGCCCAAATCGGCGAAGAGATCGCCAAAGCCCATGCCATCTCTCGCATCGCCATGATCCACCGCCTCGGCCGCATGGAGATTGGCGAAGCCAGCGTCGTCATCATCGCCGCTTCCCCCCACCGCCGCCCCAGCTTCGACGCCACTCTCGAAGGCATCAACCGCCTCAAGAAAACCGTCCCCATCTGGAAGAAAGAATACTTCGAAGACGGAGAAGTCTGGGTCGAAGGCGACTGGGACGATTCCATCGTTAAGCTCGCTTGATCTTTTCCAGATCCCCCTTCCAAACCGCGCCATGCCCTCGCAGCAAAGTCACCGGACCCAGCTCGGCCAGCTTGTTTCTCGACCGCAGCGCCTCCGCGTGATCGGCATTCACTTGCGGTCGCGTTACATCTGGTTCGATCCTGGCCCCGCTGAATAAGTCCAGAGTCACCAGTGCATCCCCGCTCAGTAGCACTCGCTCCTTCTCCAAATACAAAGCCGATGCTCCAGCCGTATGCCCCGCCAAATGCAACATCCGCGGCCGCCCCGGCACATCCAACACCTGCCCATCTCGGCAACCCACCGCCTTCTCGACGCCAGGTCCCCAAAACACTCCGTTCAACGCCCCTATCATGAGTTGCATCCCCAAATGCGGTCGCCACGTGTTCGAGATCAGAGCCCACCACGGCAGTTGCCGTGCCCGCCCCACCGCCTCCCGGTCCGCCTCATGCACAAATACCTTCGCCCCAGATTCCACCCTCACCCTTTCGGCAAACCCCACGTGATCCCCGTGCGCATGCGTAATCACAATCGCCTCCACATCCTTCACGCTCCTCCCCATGCTCTCCAGTCCCTCCACAAACGTCTGATAGTGCCCTTGGAAATCCCGCATCCACCAGCGTCACCCGCCCCCCTTCCTCCAGCACAAACCAGTTAAACGCCCCGGTGGGGAAGTGATAAACACCATTTGCGACTTGCATACCTCATCTTTCCTTGGTCGATTCCAAATCACAAGTACGCACCTTTTGGTAACTATGTAACCCATTCTTCGCAAAGCGAAAATTCCCAACCCCTGGCTCGCCGCTTGCCCTTGCCGCGAGGTTCTCGGCCTCCTTGGCAATAAGTCGACCATTCTCATCCTCCCCCTCCTCCACAAGGGCGCCTGCCGCAATGCCGAGCTCCTACGCGGCGCGGACGGCATCTCCCAGAAAATCCTCACCCAGACCCTCCGCGATCTTGAATACCGGGGCCTCGTCGCCCGCAAGGACTTTCAAACCGTTCCTCCCCACGTCGAATACTCTCTTACCCCTCTTGGTCATTCCCTCTCCAAGGTCCTCGACCAGCTCAACCGCTGGGTCATCGAAAACTTTGTCCATATGGACGCCGCTCGCAAGCGGTTCGAGCGCCGACGCTCAACTCGTTGAATCCCGGCCGAGCCCGCCTGCGTCTGCTACCTTGAAGCTACGTTTTCGCGTCCTGCCCAATGACCCGTCGTCTCTTTTTATCCATGCCCCTGCTCGCGCAGGAAACCGTCATCCGCGTCGACGTCAAACTCATCCGTATCCTCGCAAGCGCCCGCGACCAATACGGCCAACTCATCGGCAATCTCAATAAAGAGGACTTCCAGATCTTCGACGATGGTGTCGAGCAAGAGACCTCAATCTTCGAGCGCTCCACCACCCAACCCCTCAGCGTCGTCGTGATGCTCGACATCAGCGCCAGCGTCGCCAAAGATCTCAAGTACGAAACCGACGCCGCCCTCCGCTTCGCCAAAAGCCTCTTCAACGAAGGCAACGAAGAGGACTCCCTCGCCCTCATCACCTTCAATCACAACGTCGATCTAATCGCCGGCTTCACTCGCCGTATGCAGCGACTCGAGAACGCCATCCGCAACATCAAGACGGGCGCTGGCACTAGCCTCTACGACGCGATTTCGCTGGCCAGTGAAGAGCTCGAAGGCCGTCCCGGCCGCAAGGTTATCATCTGCGTATCCGACGGTGGCGACACTGCCAGCTTCGGAAAATTCAACAACGCCAACATCGCCGTCCAGCGCGCCCAGGCTGCTGTCTATCCCATCCTAGTCACACCCATCACCAACGATGCCGGCCGCAACCGCGGTGGCGAAAATGCCCTCCAACTCATTGCCGAGCGCAGCGGCGGCCGCATTCTCTTGCCCGCCTCTTACGAAAAATTGTCCAACAGTTTCGACGAAATCCTCCGCGACCTCCGCACCCAATACCTGCTTGCTTACTACCCCAAGAATCTCACCGGAAAACGCAACAAGTTCCACAAGCTCGAAGTCAAACTCAAGCAACCGGGTTTGCGGGTCTCCGCCCGCACTGGCTACTATGAAGAGACCCTCTAGCCATGGCTAAAGCCAAAACCAAAGCCCCCCTGCAAACCCTTGCCGAAGACGGCTATCTCCGCAAGCTCGCCGCCGCCAAGACTCCTGTCTCTGTCAAAATGCTCAACGGCAGGCTCTTCAATGGAACTGTCGAAATCTTCGACGCCCGCATTGTCCGCCTGGCTCAAACAGAAGGGCCCAGCCTCATGCTCTACAAAGACGAAATCAAGTACCTCGCCGACCTCTCCTAACGAATGACCAAATACGCTGAAACCGCCGCACAGATCGCCCGCGAAGCCGCAGGGATCATCGAAGATCTACGGGCCCAGAAGATCGGCTTCGAACTCAAAGGCGACGCCGACCTCGTCACCATCGCCGACCGCCAAAGCGAACTCCACATCACCGCCCGCCTCCGCCAGGCCTTCCCCACCCACGCCATCGTCGCCGAAGAAGGCAACAACAAAAGCTCTGATTCCGGCTACCGCTGGTACGTTGACCCTCTCGACGGCACCACTAACTTCGCCCACGGCTACCCCGTTTACAATGTCACCATGGCGCTTGAGAAAGACAACGAGCTCATCGCTGGTGTCATCTACGACCCCACCCGCGACGAAATGTTCACCGCCGAGAAGTCGGGCGGCGCCTATCTCAACGGCGAGCGCCTCAGCGTCTCCAAAGCCCAGCGTCTTGAAGACTCCCTGTTCGCCACCGGCTTCCCCAGCCGCAAGCGTCACCAAAACATCAACATCCACTTCTACTACCAGCTCGCCATGATCTCCCACGGCGTCCGCCGCGGTGGCTCTGCTGCCATCGACCTCGCCTATGTCGCCTGTGGCCGCCTCGAGGGCTTCTGGGAATTCGGCCTCAACCCTTGGGACATGGCCGCTGGCAAGATACTCCTCGAAGAAGCCGGTGGCACCGCCACCGACATGCACGGTGCTCCCCACCACCTCATCACCAGCCGCAACTTACTCGCCACGAACTCCCACATCCACACCCCCACCCTCGCCCTCTTCGAAGACATCTTCTCCGATCGCAGCCCCTTCAGAATTCCTGAAGTTTCCACTTACCAGCGTTGATATGCATTGAGCGGTAGATCTCTGAAGTTCGTGATTTGTGACTCTTGGCCGATGAGGTGAATGCTTCGGCCACGATAGTTACACTATGACCATTCCTGTCGACCCTACCAAGAGTGTGGAAGTATTGCCTAAAATCCGCTTTACTTCGCTAACCGTTCCGCCAATCGTTCCAAGCGGCTCGACAGCGCGAAGAAGGTCGGTGCCCACAAACCAATGAAAATCCCAAACCTTTCTCCATGCGCCGGATCTGGATCTTTACTGATATTCCACATCACGATCGAACCCACGATCGACGCAAAACCACCCAATAGGCAAACCATACTCAAAGAATTCAAGCTTTGCTTATTCATAGATCCCTGATTGCAGGTTTGTCAGTGAGATTCAATTACTTTTCAGTGATGATCCAATTCCGGCCGTTTCCCAATTTGCAAACTCACTACAATTCCTGCACATCAATAGGAATCAATCCGCCCGCCGACTCACAGCCTTCGCTAGCAAGAAATCCGGCCAGCGAACGCAGGGCGGGGAAGCTACCCTTAACCCCAGCTAGACCGTCACATCCACCAGTTCATCCACTTCGCGCGCCACTACCCCATTCGCCAACGCCGCCGCAAACCCCCGCCGCAACTCAGTCAACATCGCCACCGCCGCCCACTCCTCCTCGCGCCGCCCATGGCAAAGGCAGTCCAAACAATACTCACACAGCATCACGATCTTCTCGTCCACATGCGTGCGAATCGGCGCAGCCCCTTGCGCCATCCCATAAATCGCAAACTGTGCATCCAGCAGATCCTCAACTTGCCCCCGCTCAATACCCAAAATCGCCTGATCCAGCAACGTCACCATCAGCTCTAACTGTTTCACTTACAACCTCCCCACAAACGACTCAAGAATCCGCGCCGCCGCAGTGTTGCTACTCAAGACACTCGACCCCGTCTCCTCCCCCAACTTCGCCACCGCACTCGTCGCCAGGTTCACCGCAACCACTCGATCACGAACCACTGCCGTCGACGACACCAACCCGCCCACTCCTCCCCGCAACAGGTTTCCAATCGAACTCAACTTGCTCGTCTGAAAAATCCCTAGCAACCCTCGCTGATCGGTCACCTCCACAATCGCCCGGTCAATCACCTGGATCGCCCCGATCGACCCCTGGAAGCTGCTCAAGTCCACCTTCGACAACCCGCCAGAAGCCCCAAAACTGGCACTCGCCTCAAGCAAAGGCCCCCCTCCAAACACCACATTTGACGCAATCGCATCGATATCCCGCAACTTCTTCGAGTACTCGATCTGATCTTGTTCGCGCTCCCGCTGCCCCGGCTTATTGATCGCCCCAAACGCCAGGCTTCGCGCCTCGCCCAACAACTCCTCCACGCGCCCCAAACCCTCACTCGCCGTTCGCGCCTCGGCCACCGAATCGTTTGCATTGCGCACACTCTTTGAGAGCTCCGCCGCCTTCACTCGTTGTTCAAACTGCTCCCCATATTCCGCCGGTCGCGCCCCCACGCCGCTCTTCAGCAAGCGACTCGACAGCTTTCCAAGCCCCTCTGAAAAACTCTGTGAAAAGTCCTGCGATACAGGTTGGGAATCCACGCGCACAGCGGGATTTGAGGAAATGGACAACGCCATGGCAAACTCTCCGTCTTTTAGGTTCTCCTTCTTATCGTTGCTTTCCATCGGACCTTGAACCTAATTTCGCCGAAACCTCCGCCAAAGTTGCCCGCGCCTTCTCCCCCGTCACCGCCCCATCTCCGCCATACGTCGTCAGATAGGCAACTACCTTCTTCTGCGCCTCCGCATCAAAAAACTTCACATCCCCCGTTTTCTCCATCTCAGCCAACTCCCGCAGCAGCGCATCTGCCGCCAAATGCACTCCAAACGCCGACAGCACCAGCCTCCCGCCATGCTTCGGCCACAAAGCCACATTCAGGTTGTGATGCAGTGCAATCTGGTACCCAAAATCCAAACCCCTCACCGGCGGTCCCATCAGCTTCCGCAACGGAGCTAACTCCTCCTCGGTCGGCACCAGTCCATGCTTCTTCGCATACCCTTCCACAATCGCCGACAAAATCACCTTCGGCTCTCCCGAATTCACTTCGCCCCCCAAACGCCACCACCCTCGCCTGGCCCAAGGCAAGCCCCGCCAAAAGCAAATGGAGCAGAAGTGCTTTCACCTCTGCTCCATCGGCACTTTAGAATTGAGCCTTTAGCTTAGACCTCGAACCCTTTCCGGTACTTCGGCCGCGTCAGCATCGCATTCGCTTCGGCGTCGCCCACAAACTTCGGCCCCTCGGCCAGCGTCAGCTTTCGGCCCACGCGATAGCTGATATTTGCCAGGTGGCACATGTTTGCGCTGATTACCGAATTCTCTACGCCATCGTGCAGATCCTTGTAATTGCGGCTCTTCACTACCGACAGGAAATTCTGCATATGCTGTGCCGTCGGGTCTCCGCCCGTTCCGCGCTCCGGCTTCAGATCCATCACCAGCTCATTGCCTTCGCCTTTGAAAGCCTGGAATCCCTGGTCGCTCATCGCCGCCCAGCCTTCCGTGCCATAAATCAGGTTGCCCGTCATGACGCTGATTGGCGTGCCATTCGTCGGTGCCGTCGACGTCGGCGTTCCCGCTGCCGCCATTGCGCCTCGTCGCGGCGGCGGTGCCGATCCCTCGCCTCCGGTCAACAACCCGCGCACCTCAAACGTGATCTCGCGTCCGCCAAAATCAAACGCTGCCGTCTGCGTATTTGGCGTCTCTTGATCATCGTCGTACGCATACTTGCCGCCCCAGGAGAACGCAGACTTCGGATACCCCGGATCACCCATCGCCCATCGCGCCAGTCCCAGCTCATGCACGCCCTGGTTACCGATGTCGCCATTGCCCGTGTCCCAGAACCAGTGCCAGTTATAGCGGAACCGCAACTCGTTAAACGGCCGCATCGGCGCGGGTCCCAGGAACAAATCCCAATTCACTCCCGGCGGCGTCGGCGAATCCGCCTTCTTTCCGATCGAAGCCCGGCGCTTGTAGCACAGGCCCTTGGACGCATAAACCTTGCCGATCAGTCCGCCCTGCACCGCCTCCATCGCCTTGATCTTGAACGGATTGCTCCGGTGCTGCGAACCCACCTGCATCATCCGCTTGGTCGCCCGCGACACTTCAATCAGCTTCAGTCCTTCGTGGATGTTGTAGCAAGCTGGCTTTTCCCCATACACATCCTTGCCCGCTTTCATCGCCCAGATCGCCGCCAGCGCATGCCAGTGGTTCGGCGTCGCGATCGACACGGCCTCAACCTTCGGGTCGGCGAACGTCTCCCGCATATCTTCATACTCACGAGCCTTCTCAATTCCCGCCCGCGACACCGCTGCCTGCGCCTTCTCCCGCGCCGCCTGGTTCACATCGCAAAGCCCAACCACTTGCGCTTCCGGCAGCCGCAGATAGGTGCCCAAATGGGAACTCCCACGCCCACCCAGGCCCACAATCGCCATGTTCACTTTGTCATTGGCGCCCATCACCTGCATTGCCGAAGCAGCCGCAGCCGCCCCCATAAAAAATCGACGAGACTTTGGTTCGTTCATTCCTGTAAACTCCTGTTTTCGACCCTCAGCATATCAACTCAGCGCCTTGGGTTGCCCCTACTGATACCGCGGCGAGAACGCCCACGACCAACTGTTCGCCGCCGTCCTATAATCCAGATTCGGAATCTGCACCCGGTTCCCGCGGCTTGCCGATCCCACTGCGATCGAACCGCGCACCAGAATCGTCAAACCAGACGACATAAACGAAGTGCTTGCTGGCAATTGAGAAAACACGCTCGCCGGCACCGTGAACTGCCCGGCGGTGTTCGGGGCCAGGCACAAAAACACCGTCGGTGTTCCATTCGGAATTCCCGTGCTCGATACCGTGAAGCTGAATCCTTGGATCTGCACATTCGTCTGCGGATCGCCCCCATTCCACCTCATTGTCAAACTACTCGACCGGTTGATCGTTCTGAAATCATCCGGGCTATTCAGCACAACGAGGTCGGGATACACTTCGAGGTTCCCTTGGAAGGCCGAAATGTCCGGCCCTCCGCTTCCCGTAAAGCTATACTGCCCCGCGTTCACATCAGTGTTCGACAAATTCCTCGCCGAATAAGTTAGCCCTCCCACTTGTTGATTGTTCCGTTCCGCCACCGCCACTCCGTTTGGCCCGGTCGACACAATCGCGGGCCCCGCATCGAGCGCCCTCCGGGTGATCTGCGGCCAGGGGTCTGGCGGAATTGTGTTGTAGACAACGCAACCTCCAACGGTGGGCGTATATTGTGCGTAGCTCGCTGGTAACTCCGCCCGCAGCATCCGTCCCAGGTCCGCTCCGCCCACCTGTGTGAACGCTGCCGAAAACGTATCCTGCTTGGTAATGATCGCTGCTCCTCCATTGAGATCATCGATCGCATAAGAAGTGCTCCGTCCTGATCCCACGCCCCCGGTCTTATAAGTCCCCGCGGCAATCCATCGGTTCACTTCTTCTTGCCTGGTCATAACTCCGGAATTCCCCCCACCCACTGCCGCAGCCGGGCACGTCGTCCCCGATTGCGCCACAGGAATCGTGCCCACGTTTGCCACCACACCATTCGTCGTGATCAGTACCGGCACATTGCAGCCATACGCCGCCGCATCGAGACTGGGTATCAGCACGTTAATCTGATCCAGCCCCGGAAACACCGTCCTCCCCCGGTACAGCACCTGCGCCGTGCGGCTTCCAATTTGCACGGTGATCGGAATCGCTGTCAGATCTCCCGAGGCATTCGCCCCGGTCTGCGACACCGTCTCATTGCCCGTTGTCGGCCCCAAGCCGCTCCCATAGAAAATCACCGCCTGCCCTGGGTTCGTTGCATTGGTGTTGCTCAACAGCACATAGTTTTGATCATGCACCGCTGCCGCTCCCGTCCCGGCCCCGTTTAGCGTAAGCACTCCCAGTGCGCTTCTCACCACCGTAATCGGCCTCGTGCCAGCGCGTAGTACAGCGGCGCGAACGTCGTCATTCCGCCCACCACGATTCGAATCTGCACACTTCTCAAGCTGGTCTGCAAAGGCACACTCTGCAGCGTCGCTGCCTCCTGATCTGCCAGGTTGGTCCCCTTCAAAATAAAGATCGCCCCCTGCGCTACGGTGCCCGCATTGGTCAATCCATAGTTGTTCAACACTTCGCTCACCACCGGATTTTGTCCTCACGCGGTACACACAGAGAACATAAAAATCAGGGCTGGTTTTCGCATCGTTGCTCCTTCTTGGCGCGGCCAGACGAACACAACTCCTCAATTTACGAACCTGAACCTTTTTGCACTGCATACAATAGGGCCAGCCCATGGAAGCTCAGGAACAACACCTCCGCAGCGAACTCGCCGCCGTCTACCGCCTCCTCCACCACTACGGCTGGGACGAACTCATCTGGACCCACTCCACCGTCCGCCTCCCCGGCCCCGACCACCACTTCCTGATCAACCCCTACGGCCTCCGCTTCGACGAAGTCACAGCAAGCAACCTCGTCAAAGTCGACCCCGACGGCAACATCCTCGGCGACCCCGCGCAAGAGATCAACCCCGCCGGCTTCGTCATCCATTCTGCGATTCACATGATGCGCCCCGACCTCCGCTGCATCATCCACACCCACACCCTCGCCGGCATGGCCATCGCCGCCATCGGCTCGGGCCTCCTCCCCATCTCCATGTACGCCCTAGGCTACGACAACCAGGTGAGTTATCACGACTTCGAGGGCCCCTCTCTCGACCTCGACGAACGCGCCCGCCTCGGCCAGAATCTCGGCGACAACAACGTCCTCATCCTCCGCAACCACGGCCTCCTTACCTGTGGTCACACAGTGGCCCAAGCCTTCGTCAGAATGTTCCGTTTAGAGCGAGCCTGCCAGGTCCAACTCGCCGCCCAGGCAACCGGAGCCAAGCTCGTCATCCCCTCTGACGAAGTCCGCAAAAAATCCGCCGCCCTCAGCGACAAATTCCTCTCCACCCAAGGCGGCGACGGCTACTCCCGCCTCCCCAACCCAGAATTCGACGCCCTCATGCGTCTCCTGGACAAGCAGGATCCTTCCTACCGCGACTAGCCACTCTTCCCGTCCAGGTTGCAGCGATCCCAAACGCAACCAGCAAAAGCGCGAACATTTCGCGCCGATGGAAAACCCACCAAAACCGAAATGCTCGGTTGCTCAAAGGATCGTTTCCAATTCGGTAGCCCGCCACAACCCAGGCCAACATCTCGCCCAGAATCGTACTCCCAAACGCAAACAGGATCCCAAGAAACGAACACATCACGACGCCGGCCATCCAACCATGCTCGCCCGGCGGATACTTCTGCCAGATCAGCCGCGACACCAGGAACGCAATGGCCCAAGCGAGCGCAAGATACCGCAAGTAGGTAGCTGCATCGATATGCTCCCGATTTCGCCCCACCGACTGCTCAACTTCCGCCACAGACACTTTGTGAGTCTTCGCAATCTCCTGATACAACTTGGCCTGGCACCTTCGAATCGCATCGGCCCTGCCGGGGTCATTTCCAAAATGAACGTCCCCATATCGAATCGCCATGTCTTCCGCAAATTCCGCATCAGCGCTCACTTGCCGAGGAGTCGACGTTTGGCTGGGAGCCACCCCGGGCCAATTGCAATCAGAATTCTGTCCATCCCTGCGCATGCATCCACTACTGGCAAGGATCAAGAACGCCACAACAACTCGCGAGGCCCGCTTCAAGTTCTCCATGCGCATAGTGAATTAGAGTAGATTCTCTGCGGTCGAGTTCCGTTGTGACGCAACCTCTGCGAAAAAATCTTCTATCCAGAACTCACCCTGCTATCCGTCACGATTCAGGCCAACGCAGCACGGTCTGCGCCCCGATAATGAGAATTTTGCCACCCCAAATCTGGAGATGCGGCTCAACCAAATTGCCGCCATTGTCGGTAATGCGAAACGTTCCTGCGCACCACTCATCGCCATCTCGAAACATGACAGTCATCCAAGGTTTTAACTCGCGACCAGCAAGCGCAAACTTCCGATTGCCACCGATCTGCAACTCGTGAAGACGACATTGATCCTTGGGAGTTACCGCTCGCGCTGGCTTCCCTATACGCGCGAGTATGCGCTCGCCCCTGCTCTGCTTCGCCTTCGCTCTGGCTTCGAGAAACTGCGCCACTTCCTGAAGTACTTGCGGCTTCCGTCCCCCGTTCAAAACAAACCAGATCCCGGCTCGCGACAACTCCTCTACCTTCCGCCACTGAGACTCATCCGAGCGCTTCGGCGCACGAAACGCCGTCCCCATCACGTGCAGCAGTTGTGCACAGTTCGGGCATGGATACTCAGTCCCAGATTGCTCAGAGTACGGCTTGTTGCATACCTTGCGGCATCCAAAGCACGCGTGTTGCACCAGACCAGGCATCGAACCTATCGCTTCGCCACCGCCACTATATTGTCATCCGGCTTCCGGTCAATCAACTTGATAAACGGATCCACGCCCGCCCGTGTCGGCTCTTCATCCACCACGACGTTCAATTCCGTCTCGCCCTTGCTGAACTTATGCTTCGCCAGATAAAGCGTCTTCTCGCTGCTCTCTTCTCCAGCGAAAACCGCCACATCGATCGGGTCATTGATCGCAATCGCTGACTCCTTCCCCAATCCATCCGCCCGCAACTTCGACGTCGCCAGCTTCAGCTTCACGTCAAACTTCCCATCCGCCCGCTTCGCATAAGTCGCCTCAACCGCTTTGTTATCGAACAGAATAATGTTCTCAAACATATCCTTGATCAGATACTGATACTCCTCCGGCGTCTCCTTCCGCAAGGCCGCCAAAAATTCCATCGAGTTCGTATACGGCGGCGGCTGGAACCGCACTGCCTCAAGCCAGCTCCTCAGCGCCCGGTTCAACCGCTCTTCGCCGATATAGTCCTTCAGCGCGTACATCACCAGAGAGCCCTTTTGATACCAGACATACCCCTCGGCCTGCACGTACGCCATCGGCGGCTCCTTGCGCCGCTCGCTACCACGCCCCCGCAAATAAACATCCAACTCATGCCGCAAATAATTGCGCAACTTCGAAGGCTTGTAATCCTGCTCCAACACCTGTCCGACCGGGCACATAGGTAACACTTCTATCCGGTCACATGGGTAACACTTAGTCTGGCAGATTTGGCTCTATTGAGGGAGGCAGAGGGGAGCCCCCATGGGGGCTCCCCTCTGCGGCGCGCATC
>VFZU01000098.1 GCA_016870995.1 Acidobacteriota bacterium | reverse complement strand
TTCACCGCCGCTACCTTAAAATCCCGCGTGAACTTCCTTCGCGTTTCAGACATGACTCAAATTCTCCTCGTTGGAATTTTCTGAGTCTAGTCTCGTGTCTCACTTTTGGGGACAACTCCACTTCCTCTTTTGATCAACAACCGGACATGGCCTACCTACAACTTCCATTTCGGCATCAATAAGGACGTCACCGTTGTCGCGCCACCGGAATCGGTCGATGCGAATGGGCGGCGCTGGCGATTAAGAGGCTGGTCGAACGGAGCACCGGCTTCGCACACCCTACGTATCACACAAGAAATGGTGGATAAGGGACTCTATCTCACCGCAATTTACGAGCCGCTCAACAAGCTCTCCATCGAAACCAACCCGCCAGGATTGCCAGTCACCATTGACGGTCGCCCCTGCAGCACGCCTTGCGCCGTGGAGCGTTTGGCTGGTGAATCGGTCAGCATCGTTCCGACGCCCAGCGTCACTCAAGCCGATGTCCTTCGTCTCGAATTTACTGGCTGGAATGATGGCGCCCCGGCAGAGCGCACCGTCGGCTTCGAACCCGAACTCCGTCGCCTGATGGCCAACTACAAACAGATGTATCGCTTGAGCACGACGGGGAATCCGCCCGAGGGAGCTTCCTTTACGCTTGCGCCTCCCTCTGTGGACAATTTCTATGACCTTGACACCCGAGTGACGGTGACAGCGCGCGCAGCAAATGGATTCCGTTTCCGCCGCTGGTCTGGCGACACGGCTGGATTGTTCAATTCAGCAGTCATCACGATGGGTGGGCCTCGAGGAGTGGTTGCCGAACTGGATAGAATTCCTTTCCTCGACCCAGCGGGCATCAAGAACTCGGCCGGCACCGGTCCGCAAGATGCTGGTGATCGCGGTAAGGTCGCTCCCGGCTCGCTGGTCACGATTTACGGCGTCAACCTGACTCCCAAAGAAGAGACCGGCCCGCGGTCCCCGCAAGTGCAGACCCTGGCTGAAGTCGCTGTCCGCGCCGGGGAACGGCTGTTGCCCTTGAGCTATGCCTCTGGCGCGCAAATCAATGCGCAGCTACCCTTTGACTTGCCACTCGGCCCCAACAAGATCACTGTCGTTCGCACCGGCCAACCGGATGTCAGCGCCGACTTCGAGGTGGTTCGCAATGCTCCGGGCCTGTTTAGCCTGGCAGGCACTGAGTCCGAAGGGGTTCCCCCCTTCGCGCTCGCCTTCCGTGCAAATGGCAGCACGATTACTGAAGACGCACCTCCGGCGGCAAACGAGACAATCAGTTTGCTTGGCACCGGTCTGGGCGGCTTCCGTGTGAATCTACCCGCCGGATTTGCACTCCCCGGAGGGAACGAACTCCCCTTGGTCGACCCTGTCGAGGTGATCGTGAAGGATCAAACGGTGACACCTCTCAAGGTGATCGCCACGCCCGGCTTTGTGGGTATGACCTCGATCGAGATCCGACTCGGTGCGCAATTTACACCCGGACAATCGAACAACATCCGGGTCCGCGTCAACGGCAAAGATTCGAACACCGTCAGGCTGCTGGTGCGCTAAGTTTCGCAACTTTGAGTTGGGTCGCTTTGCGCCTCAACCTCACCCAGGCAATCCAGACGCTTGTCACACAAAGTGCGCAACCGCCCAGCATCGGGAGGATCACAGCGAGATCCCAGCTGGGCCGGTTTGCGTATAGCCACGGCAAATCGAAAGAATGAAGCCCGTGGTAGAGCCAACGGTTCCAACGTGAAAGAGTCACGAAGCTCTCGACCAGCTTTCCTGTCGAGGCATCTACATAGTGCATGGTCCGGCCTGCATCATCGAACTCAAAGTAGTAGGCTGGCAGCGGCAACTTGCCATCCCTGCTGATGTAGTAGTTCTCGTAAGCAGTCACAACCCGAGACTCCACTAACTTTGCTCCTGGCATCGCCCTCGAAACTTGTTCTTTGGCCCATTCAAAGCTCACCCCGCGCGTGGGTTCGCCGCCAGCTTCCATGCGAACCACGCTCTTGGCTGAAGTCCGCAAGAAATAAACCCCACGACTGTCGGCCACAGCCAATTCCACTTCCTTCACTTGAGACACGCCAGCACGCCCCAACGCCGAACCCACTGCTTCCCCGGCAAACAAGTTGCTCTTCCAGCCAGCACCTTGCAGGCTGCGAGTCATTTCAGCCTCTGGACCAAACTCGGGGCTCCACTGCATCGGATTCATGCTGAACATGCCGCTCAGGATCCAGGTGAACGTCACCAGTCCGAAGACGAGCCCGATAATGGTGTGCCAACGCTTCCAGCCGGCATAGGGAATGCTCGACGGCCCTGAGGCGAAGCGAAAGCGCTTGCTGGGCGAATACAGCCAAACACCCACGACGATGCCGAATACGGTCATGATCGTCCCGGCAAGCGACAGCGCGATTACTATTGCCCGCCACAGCGCGGTCTCGTTGCGAAGCAGCGTGAAGTACAGCCAGTGCGGAATCGCTCCGAGCCATGCGCCAATCCGGTCCGCCTGGCTGGTGTGCTGCATCACCTCTCCGCTCACCTGGGACACGTAAACTTCTTCACCATTCGGCCAGCTGAACTTCAAAAACGGACGTAGCGGGCGCACGGCCTTGTTCAGCGTCCATTGGTCTTCTTCCGTCTTCGCTCCTGCGAATCGAGCCACAGCCGGATCCTGGCCAGTCCAGCGGCTGGCTACACCCAGGGCCGCCTCTTGCGACAAGCCTGTAAATTGTTCCAATCGATCGGCGTAAATGACTTTCTGAGATCTGCCTATATGAAATCGGTACACAGGCCGACCATCGAGCATCGTCAATCGCACACGGTCAGGCTTGGCCACACCCGCCAGCTTGGCGGCTTCCTCAAGTGACACCGATACCCGCTCGGGCTCAATGGCGGTACTCTTCTCTAGCCTCGACTCAGCACTGACACCTGGGTATGGCCAATACATCAGCACCAGCCCTGAGCCAAACCACATCGCAAACAGGAGGCTAAACACTACCCCCATCCAGCGGTGGAAGAGAATCAACTGTTTCCGAACCCAAATTTCGGTGCGAGTCATTTTGTCTACCAGCTTCTCAAGATTCCAAGCCATGGAAAAGCACCGAATCGCCCGCTCATAGGCTCAATCAATCCGCTCATAAGTTTTTTTTTGGCAAAAAACAACAGTGATTGCAAAACTAAAAATCAATGCTGCTCAGACTTCTGCTCGCTGCGGCCTTCACTTTCAGCTTGGCAGCCGCCCAAGACCACACGCTTTCTGGTCGAATCCTCGACGCTAACAAGCTTCCCGTTGATGCCGCCACCCTTTCCCTGACCCGGCCCGGCGTCAAGCCGGTTTACACACAGTCGGACAGCAACGGACGCTACACATTTACCGCCGTCCCTGCTGGCACCTCGACACTCCGCATCCTCAAGCCTGGCTTCGCAGAATTGCAGCAGGTGATTCAGACCAAGTCTTCTCTCGACAACATCGACTTCACCCTCAGCCTGGCCGAAGTCTCGACAACTGTGACCGTCGAAGACGTCGCCGGTAAAACCACAGCCACCCGCATGGACGTTCCCAACCTTGAGATCCCGATCCAGGTCACCAGCGTCAGCTCTCAAGTTCTTGAGCAACGCGGCGTTAACGATCTCGTCAACGCGCTGCAGAACGTCTCGGGCGTCTCCGCCACGCGCTGGTATGGCATGTATGAGTACTACACGATCCGCGGCTTCAACATCGCTGATGTGCAGCTCGTCGATGGCATGCGGCTTGAAGGCAACCGCATCAACACGCAGCTCAACAACGTCGAACAGGTCGACGTACTCAAAGGACCGAGTTCGATTCTCTACGGAGGCCAGGCGCTGAGCGGTGCGATCAACATCATCCGCAAGAAGCCTGCCGCCAACCGCGCCTACGACGTGTTCTATCGCGGCGGCCGTTTCAACACGCACCAGGTGGGCCTCGGTGCAACCGGCCCCGTCGGCAACTGGCAGCGTCTGCTGTACCGGGCCGACTTCAGCTTCGAAGATTCCGACGGCTGGCGCCATGCCGCCGCCAAGCGGATCAACTTCAGCCCCTCGCTGACCTATCTGTTTACCGATCGCGCTCGCCTCACGCTTCACCAGGCCTTCAACCGCGACCGCTTCGCCACCGACGCCGGCATCCCCATCGGCGTGGCCGCAATTCCTGGCTTCCCCAAGGACTTCCGCTTCAACACGTCTCAGGATTTCGGCCGCGTCTTCGATAGCCAGTCCCACGTCCTGCTGAACATCAACATCACGCCGAACTGGGAATTCCGCAACGGCTTCCTCTTCCGCTATACCGACGACCAATACTTCTCGGCCGAATCGCTGACCTACGTCCCGGCGCAGAACGCCGTCAATCGCGGCCTGCTGTACTTCCAGCACCATCGCCGCCCGGTTCTGAATCAAACCGACGTCCTCGGCCACTTCACGCTAGCCGGGATGAAGCACACTGTGGTTGGCGGCTACGAGTATCAGGATTTCTACAACTTCACGGACCGCTCTTCCAGCCGCAGCGTCAACATCGCGCCGATCAACCTTGCCACTCGCACGGATCCCTTCACGCCCTTCGCGGACTTTCCGCTGAGCCGTCGGGACTTCTTCACCAACCGCATCAACGCCTTCTTCTGGCAGGACTTTATCCACTTGTCCAAGCGTCTCCGCCTGAACATCGGTGGCCGCTTCGACGACTTCCGCCGCATCACTCGCAACGATCCTTTCGCCAATGGAGTCGCCAGCGCGCGCGGCCCGGAATTCCGCCGCACTCAGAACGCCTACACCTACCGCGCAGGCCTCACCTACCTGATGGCCGAAAACCAGCAACTCTACTTCTCCGGCTCATCGTCCTTCCAGCCGGTCAACAACGTTCCTGCCGATGGACGTCAGCTCGAGCCTGAAACCGGTCGTGCCTTCGAAGTCGGCCATCGCATCCAGGCCCTCGGCGGACGTTTCAAAGTCGATACGGCCCTCTACCAAATCAAACGCCAGAACGTCGTCATCGCTCTGCCCAACGCCAACTTTGAGCAAGCTGGCCGGCAATCCTCGCGCGGTCTCGATCTCGACATCAACGGCAACATCGGCAAGGGCTTCCGCCTGATCGCCAACTACGGCTACACGCTACCCCGCTTCGACAACTTCTTCGCCGCCAACCGCACTGTGAATCTCTCGGGCTTCCGGCCGCGCTTCACCCAGCGCCATGCTACGAACCTGTGGCTCACCAAGGCTTGGAACAACGGCGTCACGGCTTCGATCGGCAACCGCTACCTGAGTTCCATGTTTGTCGATAACGCCAACACGCAGAACTTCAAGCTCGGCGGCTTCTCCACGTTTTCGGGTGCGATCTCCTATCGCCGCAGTTTCTATCAGGTGGGCCTCAACGCCGACAACCTGTTTAACCGCGAGCGTTACTTCGTCGCCGGCATCTACGACACGCAAGTATACCCAGGTGCTCCGCTAAACGTCTCAGCTACGCTGCGACTGTTCTTCCGCTAAGCCAGAATCGGGCGCACGAGTTCTCCGTGCACGTCTGTCAGCCTCATATCGCGACCACCGTAGCGATAGGTGAGCCGCTTGTGGTCGAGTCCAAGTAAGTGCAGCACGGTGGCATGCAAGTCATGCACATGCACTTTGTTCTCGACCGCAAAGTAGCCGAACTCATCGGTCTGCCCGTAGCTGAAGCCCGGCTTGGTGCCGCCACCGGCCATCCACATGGTGAATCCGTATGGATTGTGGTCGCGGCCCACGTGGTCCATGGAGCCTTTGTCATCGGTCTGGGCGGTCGGGGTTCTGCCGAATTCCCCGCCCCAGATCACAAGTGTTTCATCGAGCAATCCCCGGCTCTTCAGATCTTTCAGCAACGCGGCGATCGGCCGGTCCACGGCCTTCGCGTTGACGCGATGCCCTTTCTCAAGATCGGTATGTTGATCCCAACGATCGATCCCTCGCCGGAAGGGCGTCAGCAATTCCACAAACCGCACACCGCGCTCCACCATCCTTCGCGCTAGCAGACACTCCCGTCCAAACTCCCGCGTATCCTCTTCATCAATCCCGTATAGCTTGCGTGTGGCCTCAGTCTCCCCGGCAAATGAAGTTAGCTCCGGCACGGCAGACTGCATCCGGAAAGCCAGTTCGTAATTCGCCACTACGGCATCCACTTCGCTCGATCCCGCAAAGCGCTTGCCAACCCCGCGGTTGAGATCGCGTAGCAAATCGAGCTTCTTTCGCTGTAGCTCACCCGTTGCTTCGCGCGGCTGCAGGTCGGCTACGGGTTGCTCGCCTTGACGGAACAACGTTGCCTGATGCACTGCTGGGAGAAAGCCGCTGTTGAAGAGATCGAGCCCACCAGGCGGCACCAGACCCGACTCCATCACGACGTAGCCCGGCAGATTTTCGCTTACGCTGCCCAGCCCGTAATGGAGCCATGCTCCCATGCCAGGCCGGCCCTGGAAACCTGACCCCGAATGCATGAAATAGTTCGCTGCCGTATGCTCGCTGTGGTCTGCGACCATGCTGTGCACGAAGGTCATATCGTCAACGCAGCTGGCCACCTCGGGAAACAGTTCACTTACCCACGCACCACTTTGCCCATGCTGCGCAAAGCGAAACGGCGAACCCAGAATTTTGTTGCCGATGTTGAATTGCGTCACCGGCGGAGTGAACGGCAACGGCTTGCCATGGTCCCGTTCCAGCCTGGGCTTATGGCTGAACGTATCCATCTGCGAAGGGCCGCCATCCATGAAAAGAAAAATGACGTGCTTCGCCCGGGCAGCATAGTGCGGGGCGCGGGTTGCAGCCATCGCTTGCAGGGCAACCGCACCCAGCCCAAACCCGGCTCGATTCAGAAAACGACGCCTGCTAACGGACATAAACAAACTCCGGACTATTCCACATCACATGAACCACGTCGGCCCAAACGTCGGCCTCGCCACGGCCTTGCTGTGCCGTCACAAACTCGGCAATGCGCGTCACCTCTTCGGGCTCCGGGCGGCGAGCAAAGGTCTTCAGATAAAGCAGCTCGACACGCTCGTTGAGGTCTCCCGTCAGGCGGCCCCCAAGCAGCTTTGCCTGAGCATGCACAAATTCATTGTTGAGCAACATCAGCGCCTGGCTCGGTACGGCGCTCGTGCCGCGCACGCCAACGGTCGAAGCAGGCGGCGGATAGTCAAACGCCGTGAACAGCGGTGGCACAAAGTTGCGACGGATCTGCACATAAATGCTCCGCCGCCCGTCGCCATCGAGAGGCCCGCTCGCCGGCCGCCCGCGCCCGTTCTGAAAGGGACTGATAAAGGGCGTAATGCTGGGGCCGAAGAGTTTAGGGTCGAGCCTTCCTGACACAGCCAGCACTGAATCGCGAACGGCTTCTGCTTCGAGTCGCCTCGGCTTGAGGGCGTCGCTTTGGTAGTAGTCGCTCAATGTCATGCGGCGGTGCATCTGCTTCAAGCTCCAGTTGCTCGAAATCAACTCGCGCGCCAACCCATCCAGCAAATCGCGATCGCGAGGCATTTCCCCCATCACGCCAAAGTTGTCGGTCGACTTCACGAGTCCTTCACCGAAGTGATGCTTCCACAACCGGTTCACCATCACGCGGGCGAGCAGGGCCTGACCAGGTCCGGTCAGCCTTTCTGCCAGTTCGGCGCGGCCACTCCCCGTCACCACAGGCTTCTGCTCTCGACCAACGACGGCACTCAGAAATCCGCGCGCAGCTACGGGCCCAAGTTGATGCACGTTGCCCCTCACGTGCACTCGCACGTCTTTGCCTTCCCCTTCAGCGGCGCTCACGCCAAACTGGCTCGGCGGCAAGTTCGCGATACTAAGCAGCGGCCCCTGCCGCGTCGCGCCGCCAGTAGTTTCTGGTGGCGTGGCGTGATCGGAGAACACAATTTCATCCACTGTTAGCCACCCCTCGCGGGAGTGATCCACCAGCTCGACGTAGCAGCGCCGGTTGCGCTCAAGAACCAGAACAAGCGTTTCCCACTTCGGCTCGAGTCCAGCGGCGACAACGTGTCTTGCTTTGTACCCGGCGCAAACCAGGGTCAATCGGAGGGGTGTCCTTTCAGAGGGTCGTCCTTCGATCTTCTGCTTGGTGCCACTGATCCGAACGTGCAGATACTGCTGATCACTCATGGCGGCCTCAGGCGAGGTCAGCGTCCCGACAAACTCCGGCGCTCCAGCCTCCAGCGAACTGGCGGCCGCGTCGACGGGCCCATTGCCAAACGCTTCGCCCTCGCGGCGCCACTTGCCGAACCCTTCATTGAAATTGGCAAATACGGAGTCACCCTTGCGATATGTCACTTGAGATGCCACCGGCGCAAGCACTCCGCCGCGCCGCATCGTAGCCACTTCGCGCCGACGCTCGGGTGAATCAAGCAGCACCTCGCGATAGTCCGTGCTGTGCAGCACACCCGCAATCCCGTAGTATTCCGCGGTGGGGATCGGGTCGAACTTGTGATCATGACAACGCGCGCAGGCCACGGTGAGACCCGTGAACGTCTTGCCCAACACATCGATCTGATGATCCACATCATCGGCCCGGCTCTTCACCGGATCGGTGGTGCTGTTCAACACTTCTCCAAAGAAAAGGAACCCGGTTGCCAGCGGACTCTCGACCGCAGCACCGTCGGCGGAGAGGCGAAGCTTCTTCATCAGGTCGCCAGCCAGATGCTCGCGAACGAACTGATCATAGGGCAAGTCCTGATTGAAGGCGCGAATCACATAGTCGCGATATCTCCAGGGCGCCAGCTTGTCATTGTCGTATTCGTGCCCATTCGTTTCGGCATAGGCCACGAGATCGAGCCAGTGTCGGGCCCATCGTTCGCCATAGTGCGGCGAAGCAAGCAGCCGCTCCACAACGCGGCCATAAGCGTCCGGCCGGGCATCGTTCAAGAACGCCTTCAGTTCTTCAACCGTTGGCGGGAGGCCCGTCAGATCGAGAGTCACGCGGCGCAGCAGCGCGCCTCTGTCGAGCATCTTTGCGCCTGCTGGCAGTTGAATCTTTGCGCTACCGGGCCGCAGCGGCTCGAAGGCCCAGTTGCTTGGCGTCCTACCAACACTGCTGGGGAAAACGGCACCTTCTGCAATCCACTTCTGAAAGTCTGCCAGCACCTGGTCTTGTAGCTTGCCTGACGGGGGCATCTTCACAGCATGCCGGTGCGTCAGAGAGCGCCATAAGCGGCTCTCTTCAAGTTGTCCAGCAACCACAACGCGTGCCACATGTTCGGCCCCATCCAGTCTCACGCCGCCCATCGGTTGCTTCACTTGCCCCGAATGACACCCATAGCACTGCCCCGCCAGCACAGGCCGGATCCGAGTTTCAAAGAACTCGGCGTCGGCCGCCGCCAAGCCCGTCGCGAGAGCCATCAATAAAGTAATGCTGCGCACATAGCCATTCTATGCTCTTGATAGCCTGACAAGGATGCTCTCTCGGCTATGGATACTCATTCCGTTCTCGATCCTGCTGCATTCCGCGGAGGTTCCAGTGCTGCAGGCCAACGGCCACTCCTTCAAGCAATCCGATGGCAAGCCGTTCTTGTGGTTTGCTGACACCGCTTGGGAGCTCTTTCACTTCTTGAGCAAAGAGGATGCGACGTACTATCTGCAGCGACGAGCCGAACAAGGCTTCACGGTCATCATGGCGAGCGCCTTCAGTGAATTCACGCCACGCAATGAACCCAACTTTTATGGCCAACGTCCCTTCCTCAAACAAGGCGACCCTCTAACCCAAAACGAAGACTACTATCGGCATGTCGATTGGGTTATCGATCAGGCGGCTGCGCACGGTCTTTACGTCGGCTTGCTGCCCGCCTGGGGCGACAAGGTATTCACAAGGCCGGGCAACCGTAACTCGATCCTCAACACCTCGAATGCCCGGGCCTATGGCAAGTGGTTTGGCAACCGCTACCGCAGCCGCAAGAACATCGTCTGGATACTCGGTGGCGACCGCAACGGAGGCGGCTTTGAACCGGTTTGGCGTGAGATGGCCGCGGGGATTCGGAGCGCCGATCCCACACATCTGATCTCCTGGCATCCCAACGGCGGATGGTCCTCTTCCACGTGGTTCCATGAGGACACCTGGCTTGGGTTCAACATGATTCAGTCCGGTCACAACTTGAAAGACAATCCCGTCCATGAGATGATCCGGACTGATTTTGACCGTCGCCCCATCAAGCCCGTCGTCGATGGCGAGCCCGCCTATGAAACCCATCCCGTCGATTGGAAGCCCGAGCAGAAAGGCCGCTTCGATGCGCTCGATGTGCGCAAGCACGCGTATTGGGCGATTCTGGCGGGCGCAGCCGGGCACACCTATGGCGCCCATGGCATCTGGCAGTTTCGCGATCCCGCGCTGCGGCCCGCCATCGGCGCGGCCATCGATCAGACCTGGCGCGAGCAGTTAGAACTGCCCGGGGCTAAACATCTGATCCACCTCAAGCGCCTGCTTGAACAGCGCCCGATCGAAGATCGCATCCCCAGCCAAAGTCTCCTCGCCAGCGGGCAAGGCTTCGGTGACGAGTACATCGCGATCGCTCGCGGCAAGAATTACGTTTACGCCTACTCAAGCAATGGCCGTCCCTTCACTTTGCGCATGGATCGCATCGAGGGGGGTAAATTGCAGGGTTGGTGGCTCAATCCGCGTACCGGAGAAAAAGCAGGTTCGATTGGTGAGGTCGCCGCCGTAGGGATGAAGGAGTTTCAACCGCCCGGCGCCGAGGATTGGTTGCTCGTTTTGGAGCGGCTACCCTAGGCGTTCCTGGAGGATCTTCTCGTTGAGATCTCCAGTCCACCGGGCTACAACGATTGCGGCTACGCCATTGCCGACCACATTCGTTAAGGCGCGGGCTTCGCTCATAAAGCGGTCGATACCAAGAATCAGCGCGAGGCCGCCAACGGGAACATTGCCCACGGCTGAAAGTGTGGCGGCAAGCACGATAAAGCCGCTACCCGTCACACCGGCAGCACCTTTCGAAGTCAGCAGCAGCACAGCCAGCAAGGTCAACTGTTGCCAGAGCGTCATCGGCGTGTTGGTAGCCTGCGCAACGAACACAGCCGCCATCGTCAAATAAATCGAAGTGCCATCAAGGTTAAACGAATAGCCTGTCGGGATCACCAGGCCCACAGTGGACTTGCCCGCGCCAAGGCTCTCCATCTTGGCCATCATCCGCGGCAGTGCCGCCTCGCTGGAACTGGTACCCAACACGATCAGCAGTTCCTCGCGAATGTATCGCAAGAACTTCCAGATGTTGAAGCCATGCACACGGGCAATCGCGCCCAGCACCACAAACACGAACACCAGGCAGGTGATATAAAACGTGCCCATCAGCTTGGCGAGCGAGAGCAAACTTCCCAATCCGTAGTTGCCCACCGTAAACGCCATCGCCCCAAAGGCACCTAGCGGAGCGGCGTACATGATGATCTTCACGATGGCGAAAAGGATCTCGCTGGTCTTCTCGATCAGCGCATAAACGTTGCTCACTCTGCCGCCCACCTGCTGCAACGCAATCCCAAAGAGAATCGCAATCAGCAGAACCTGTAAGATTTCACCCTTGGCGAAGGCATCGACCATCGTCGATGGAATCACGTTCATCAGAAAGTCTTTGGTGCTGGTCATCTTGCCCGGGCCTGTGTAGGCTGCCACCGAGCCGGTGTCGAGCGTTTTGATGTCGACATTCATCCCCGCGCCGGGCTGTGTGGCATTAACAATCACGAGCCCGACAACGAGGGCTAGCGTGCTCACCACCTCGAAGTAGAGGAGCGCAAGCCCGCCTGTGCGGCCCACGCGTTTCATGTCTTCGCTGCCAGCGATGCCGATGACCACTGTGCAGAAGATCACCGGAGCGATGATCATCTTGATGAGCTTGATGAACGCATCACCAAACGGCTTCATAGCTGCGCCGGCTGCCGGGGCGTAATGCCCCAGCAACACTCCCGCCACGATCGCCAGCAACACTTGCGCGTAGAGCGACCGGTACCAGGGTAGCTTTACAGCCTGCATATCAGCAGTTCGCGCTCGTAGATCACCTCGGGTGGGAGGTGGTCATGCAGATCGATGAACAGCTCTTCGTGGCCTAACACTTCGCTGCGCCACGCGGCGCGATCCACCATTTGCAGTTCGTCAAATTTCGCCTTATCGAACTGGAAGCCGGCCCACTCGATGTCTTCATAACGCGGCACATAGCCGATCGGCGTTTCTTTGCCGAATGCGCGACCTCGGGTGCGATCGACGATCCACTTGAGCACGCGCATGTTTTCGCTAAAGCCGGGCCAAATGAAATGGCCCTCTGCATCGCGCCGGAACCAGTTCACGTGGAAGATTCGCGGGGTCTGCGTCAGGCCGCGCTGCATGCGAATCCAGTGACGGAAGTAATCGCCCATGTGATAGCCGCAGAAAGGCAGCATCGCCATCGGATCGCGCCGAACCTTACCGATCACGCCTCCGGCGGCGGCCGTCGTCTCGGAACCAACCGTCGCGCCCATATAGACGCCTGCGCTCCAATTGAACGCCTGGTAGACCAGCGGAATCGTGCTGGGCCGGCGTCCGCCAAACAGGAACGCACTGATCGGCACGCCGTTCGGATTCTCCCACTCGGGGTCGATCGTGGGGCACTGCGATGCCGGGGCGGTGAATCGCGAATTCGGGTGAGCCGCCTTTGCGCCAGTTTCCTTGGCGATTGCGGGGGTCCACTTGTTGCCCTTCCAATCGATCAGCTCAGCGGGAGCTTCGTCCGTCATGCCTTCCCACCAAACACCACTTTCAGGAGTCAACGCGGTATTGGTGAAAATCGTGTTGCGCGATAGCGCCGCCATCGCATTCGGATTCGTCTTCATCGACGTACCCGGCGCAACGCCAAAGAATCCTGCTTCGGGATTGATCGCGTGCAACACGCCATCGGCATTCGGCTTGATCCAGGCGATATCGTCGCCCACAGTCCAAACCTTCCAGCCTTCAAAGCCTGCCGGCGGAATCAGCATTGCAAAGTTCGTCTTACCGCATGCGCTGGGGAAAGCCCCGGCGACATAGGTTTTCTCACCCTGCGGGCTTTCGACGCCAACGATCATCATGTGCTCGGCCATCCAGCCTTCGTCACGCGCGATGTTCGATGCAATGCGCAGCGCGAAACACTTCTTGCCCAGCAGCGCATTGCCGCCGTAGCCGCTGCCATAACTCCAGATTTCACGAGTCTCCGGGAAGTGCACGATGTACTTCTCAGGGTTGCAGGGCCAGGCAACATCGGCCTGCCCCGGAGCAAGCGGCATGCCTACGCTGTGCACGCAAGGCACAACGCGCTTCTCGTTCTTGTCGATCTCTTTATAGACCGGCATACCAATGCGCGCCATGATGCGCATGTTCACCACGACATAAGGCGAATCTGTAAGCTCTACGCCAATCTGCGACATTGGCGAACCGATAGGCCCCATGCTGAACGGCAGCACGTACAGCGTGCGACCCTTCATGCAACCGTTGAATAGCCCCTTCAGCGTCTTGCGCATCTGAAACGGCTCTACCCAGTTGTTGGTCGGTCCGGCGCCGTCCTTGGATAGCGAACAAATAAACGTGCGGTCTTCTACCCGCGCAACATCGTTGACATCAGACTGGGCGTGATAACAGCCTGGCCAGAGGTCCTCGTTCAGTTTCGTGAAAGTGCCGCCAGCCACCAGCAGGTCGCAAAGCTCCTGGTTTTCCTTAGCCGAGCCGTCCACCCAGTGGATGCGATCTGGCTTGGTCAACTGAGCCATTTTTTCGACCCACTTGAGCAGGTTCTTGTTTTCACTCAAGGGTAAAGAGTGATCGTGAGGTTCACACATGCCGAATATGATTCCTTATGAGTTGGGTACAGCTAAAATACCAGCTTAACCGCCAACTGGATCACTCGTGGATTTCCAGTGGTGTTGCGGATCACCCCATAACTCACAGCCGTGATGCTCCCGCCCGGATTGGCGAAGTTCACCAGGTTGAAAACATTGAAGAATTCCGAGCGCCACTCAGCGGCCACTCGTTCGGTAATCGCGAAGCGCTTGTTCACTGAGAGGTCCACGTTCCGTTGCGAAGGCCCGCGCAAAATGTTTCGGCCGGTGTCGCCCCACAGATTGCCGGAGCGCACAAATGCAACAGTATCGAAATAGCGATTCAGCCGGTCCTGAGGGCGGCCTTCGAGCGTCGCTGATTCCACCGTTGCGCCCGGCGCCCAGCTTGCCCGGCTATTGGAAGTGCCATAGAGCGCGGCACCGCTAGTATCGAGAATGCTGATCGGTGTGCCGCTTTGGATAATCGAGACGCCGGACACCTGCCAGCCATCAAAGAACTTCTTACCAAACGCAGTGCGATTCAAGCCAAAACCCCAATTCGGGATGTTGTAGCTGAAGTTGAATACCATGCGATGCGTGCGGTCAAAATCAGAGAGTCCGCGATTGAGTCCAAGCCGCAGTTGGTCTCCGTCGGTCTGGGTAAACGACGCGCCCGTACCCGAGCCAGAATTGTTATCAAGCGACTTGGCAAACGTATAAGCGCCCAGCAAGCGCAATCCCTTCGAGAAGCGACGCGAGACACTCGCCTGCAGCGAGTTGTAGCGGGAATCCGTAGAGGTCTCAAGCCACACGAGGCCCGTCGGGCTAAAGCCGACATAAGGCACGCGCAGAGCGGCATTGCCTGTGGTGTTGGTGGTGATGCCATTGATCGGCTGCTCGGGGCTGGCCAAAATCGGCTGGTTGATCAGCCGCTGTGTGGCAAGACGCGTGCCCTTTGTGCCTTGATAGCCAACTTCCACCATGGTGCTCGCGGTCGCCTGATACTGCAGGTTCAAACCCCACTGCTGCATGTAGGGTGTGCGCAGATTTGGATCCGCCGCATTCAGACCGATCGCCGGCCGCAGATTCGTGTAGGGCGGCGAAAACAACTGCGGCACCACAGGGAATTGCGAACGTTGCGGCAGGTTCGGATAGGGATTCTGCAGCGAAGCATTGATCGCGGCGGCAGCCTGCAAGTCCGTGCGGACATAGCTCGGCAAAGACAGAGCTTGGAGCAAACCGAGCTGATTGGAAAGCCTGTCATAGTAGATGCCGTATCCGCCACGCGCCACCAGCTTTGAAGTCACACGGTAGGCCATCCCAAAGCGCGGCGCAAAGTTCCGATTCGGCTCGTTGTCCACCAGCGTCGGGGCCACGTTCGGCAAGCCCGCCACCGGACGGCGCGCGTTCGACATCTGCACAAACCCGGCCGAAGTCGATCCGTTCACCGGAGGCGGCTGATAGAGCCGCGTATCAAAGCTGCCGTTGCGGCCAGCAGTGTCGACGGCAAGCCCCAGATAATCCCAACGCAAACCCAGGTTCACCGTCAGCTTCGAGGACACTTTCAAGTCGTCCTGCACGAAGAGCGCAAAGTCTGTCATACGGTCTGCACGCTCGGCAACACCACTGGCGACGCTCGAAGTATTGATATTGCTGAAACCCGTTCTATTGCCGCCTTCGGCGAGCGGTGTACCCGGCAGGCCGAGCAACAGATCGCCAAAGCTCTGCAACGTCATCGTGCCCCTCATGCGATTGTTCGAGTAGTAATTGTCCTGGTAGCGGCGCGCCTCAAAGCCGCCGCGCAACTGGTGCTCGCCCTTGGTCCAGGACAAAGTGTCGACCCAGTGGAAAGTATTCTGCGCCACACCCTGGTCGGCATTCACGCTGTAGCCCAGGCTGAACGCACCGGTGACAGTGATCTGCGGAATGTCAAAGAAGTCGTCCGAGTTAAACCGGCGCATCCCAATCGAACTCAAGGGAATCTGGGTCTCAGGCTGCACCACGCCCAACAGTCGCGAGAAACCCATGCGGGCCTCGTTCACCAAATTCGGGGTAAACACGTGCGTATCGGTCAGGCTCAGAATCCGGCTCTTAAAATCCTGCGTGGTGCCAAAGCCCGGCACGGTCGCCGCTGGCAATGGCTGAAAGGCAGGCTGCGCGGAAATCGTCGACTTGAACGACAGACGATTCATCGACGTCAGTTGGTGATCACCGTTTGAGATGTACTGGTTCTCCTGATAACGGGCAGGGATTGACACCGTGTAGTTCACACCAGCGCCTTCGCTTTGCGGTGTCGGAATCACAAAATCTCCATTGGCGAGCTTGGTATTGAGCAACGCAAACGACACCGGGTTGATGTTCGATCCATCGGCAAGAATCGCCGGTCCGCCACGAGTGCCGCGCACTCCAGCGAAGGTCCGTCCCAGAGCTGCCCGCGAGCGGTCATTGGTCAATCGGGGCAAGGTCAGCGAACTCGAACCCGACAAGCCATTGCGCTGCCGCGTGCCCTGGTAAGAGAAGAAAAAGAAGGTCTTGTCCTTCTTCACCGGTCCGCCAATGTTGCCGCCAAACTGATTCTGCTTCAGCACTGGACGGTTCTGGCCAGTGCTGTTGAAGAAAAAGCTATTCGCGTTGAGCTGGTTGTTGCGGAAGAACTCGAACAGCGTCCCATGAAACTGGGGTCCGCCAGACTTGGTCACCAAAACCACCGCCGCTCCGCCGCTGCGACCTGAGGTGGCGTCGTACAAGCCCGTTTGCACCTTGAACTCCTGGATCGCTTCCGGCGAAGGAGCCACCAGCCCGTTCGAGGCGAAGGCATTCTCGTTCGCCGTGTTGCTATGGATGTTCACCGCGTCCACGCCGTCGATATAGATCGAGTTCGATCCCAGGCGCGCCCCGCCCGCCGAGATGTTCTGCGTCCCGCGACCCAGTGATCCGGCATCGTTTAATGGCCCCGAGGTGCCAGGTGAGAGCGCCAGTAGCTGGGTAAAGTTCCGCGAAGACAGCGGCAACTCCTTCACCGTCGAACCTTCCACCACACGGCCCAGCGCTGCGTTCTCGCTTTGCAACAAAGGGACATTCGAGCTCACCTCGATCTTCTCTGCGGTCGTCGACAGCTTCAGCGTCACGTCCACGGCCACCACTTCAGCCAGGTTCAGGGTCGCCTTCTGCGTCACCGTGGCAAACCCGGCTTTGGTCACTGTCAGTTCGTAATCGCCTGGGGGTAAGAAAGGCAACGAATACACCCCCTTGTCACCCGTCGCCGCTTCCCGGCGGTCCCCACTGGTCAAACTGCGAGCCTGCACCTGCGCTCCCGGCACCACCGCACCACTTTCGTCCCGCACGGTGCCGTTAAACGTCCCGCTCGTTTGCCCTGCCAGCGTCAGCGCGCCAACCAAAATCCAGATCCACCCCTGCTGCAACTTCAATGTTTCAAATACCTTTTCAAGAACTCGTAGATTTCCTGACGGGAATCTCGAGCCAGTTTTGTGTCGCTTTTCTCCAAAGGATGCCCGCCGGGAGCCGATTCGTAGATTTTCGACTCAAAATTTTTTCCGGCCGCCTTCAGATAGGCAATCATCGTCTCCACTTCGTACACGTTCACCGTCTCATCCGTCGTGTTTCCATGGATCAGCAACGGCTTGGTGAGCTTGCCGGCGTGATCAATCGGCGAGCGCCGTCGATATTCCAACATGTTAGCCCGGGCCTCCTTGCCGATGCTGTCAGTCATCGTTTTGCGATAGGCGTCGTTCTGGTAGCCCAGACGCCCAATCATGTCCGTCACCGGCACGCCGGCATAGGCGCACGCGTAAGCTTCCGGATGCAGCAGCAGATTTATCAGCGCAATCATGCCGCCATGGCTCCAGCCGACAATCGCCACACGGTTCGGACCGAGAAACTTGTATCGCTCGATCATCCAGTTCCGCGCCAGCAAAACATCGTCGTTCTCTTTTGCCCCATAATCAAGGGCGTTCTCATAGGCCGTGCCGTATCCCGCGCTGCCGCGGTAATCCGGTGCCACCACCGCATAACCCTGCTCGATCAATTCGCGAACGATCGAAACATGGCTGGCTGGCCCGCTCGTCTCAAAAGTGCCGTGGACGCCTCCATGCACCAAAACAACCAATCCCAGTTTGCTGTCGGGCTTTCGCGTTTTCGGCAAAAAGCTGTACCCATAAACCTACATTCGGCAGTTAACCCGGCTGTGATGCCCGCACCAGCGCGCAAAGCCTTGGATAATGAGGCACATGGCCAAGCGAAAGCGCCGGGAGTTGGCTCACCCAAAGGGTGAGGAGTTTGCGGGGTTGCCGGATCTGCCGGCTCCACATCGTGTCGACACCCTTGGTGGACCATTGCACGTGAGGTGGGAAGCGGATTCCGAGGTTACAGCGCACGGATCGCTGACTTACTTCATCGAGTTTCTCAAGGTGAGCGGACTTTGGGAGGATTGGGTGCGCGACTGCCCGTTAACCTACACATCGCCGAACGCACCGAAGAAGGAGGAGATTCTGGGGACGATGTTGTTGAGCGTCGTGTCTGGGCACAAGCGCTACTCGCACATCACGAGCATGAGGCACGACCTTGTACTTCCTCAGTTGCTGGGGCTCGGGAGCCTGCGCAGCGAAGACAGCATCCGGCGGGCCTTCGCCAAAGTGGATGAGGATGCGGCGACGTTGTGGATGGATTTACATCTGAACCGCACCTACGAACCCTTGCTGGGCACGGCCTGGATCCTTGATTTGGATGCGACGGTGAAGCCGCTGTATGGGGAGCAGGAGGAAGCGCGTCTGGGTTACAACCCTCACAAGCCCGGACGGCCTTCGCACGTGTATCAGGCCTTCTTGTGCGCGGCGGCCAAGCTGGTGCTGAATGTCGATGTGCAAGCGGGCAATCAAACGGCGAGCGAGTTTGTGCAACCCGTGCTGTGGGGATGGCTCGACGCAAGGCCGCGAGAGTCGTGGCCAGCGCTGTTGCGCGGCGATGTGGCGCATGCCTCCGAGAACATGATGAAGGAGGCCGAGGCGCGCAATTTGCCCTATCTGTTCAAGCTGAAGCGCTCGCCGGGAGTGTTGAAGTTGA
>VFZU01000097.1 GCA_016870995.1 Acidobacteriota bacterium | reverse complement strand
TCGATGAACTCTTCTCTTTGCTCGATCACACAAGTCTCTTTCCAGGCCATCGGGTGCTTCCCCCTCCAGCCAAAAGTGTTACCTATGTGCCCGGTTTATTCCGTTACCCATGTGCCCGGTTCGGACCACCCCAGTCAGCTCCAGAGGTGCTGAGGTGCTTGGCCCACTTAGTCGAGAGATGGCGGCGGACTCGATCCAAGAGTGCGTTCAGATTGTGCTCTTCAAAGCCCGCGATCGGGTGACTAGATGCCTTTTCCACCACGCGGATTAAGATCAAAAGCAGCAAGTCGTAGTAGCGGAATGCTCCCGGGTTCAGTTCGGAAAGGATGCTGATCCGCAATGGCTCAAGTTGGCTGGAAAAATTGCCAATCACTCGCAACAACTCTGTGGTCTTGCCAACACCGGGATGCCCCATGAGAAATGCGCGGTAATCCAAACCAGCGTTCAAGGCATCATCAATGCGGACTTTGAGATACTCCATGCGGTCTCCACCGCGAACCTTCTGAACTTCTGACCGATAAAATGCTTCCAACTCCTCTGTTGTAAGAAGTGGAGCTTGTTCCAAAGTCCTCCCAGCTTCGCGGAGATTTTGTGCGGGCTGCAGTAACGGGGGCTTGGGATGTCTTGCCATCGCTATCATCGTACCTAAAAGGGTGATGAAGACGATTGGATTGGCTGAACTGAACCGCACTCTGCCGGAGAGGCAGATGTTGCTGGAGGCTTGCCAGGGTGGTTGCGTCGAAGTGATTGAGAGGTTGGTGGGGTTGCAGGCGCAGGTGGCGTCGCCGCCTTACTTTGGGTTGTGGGGGCGGATGGGTTCGTTTGCGGCAGGGGATTTGATGGGGTTGCGGGATGCGAAGGTGGTGGTGCGGGCGGCATAGTTGCGGTCGACTTTGCATTGGGTGACGGCGGAGGATTTTCGGTGGGTGAGGCCGGTGATCCAGCCCGCGCTCGAGAAGGCGTGGCAGGGGTTCTTTGGGTCGCGGAAGGCGGGAATTGAGGTGGAGCCGATTTGCGGGTTGGCGCGGGAGGTATTGAAAGCGGGGCCCGTATCGTTGAGCGAGTTGAGTGACAAGTTGCTCGAGGAGTTTCCGCAGTGGAACAAGGAAGCCATGGAATACGGCGTACGAACGCATTTGCCGCTGGTTCAGATGCCTCCGGCGGGGGCTTGGCGCGGGGGGACGATGGCGAAGTATGCCTTGATGAAAGCCGACGCAAAGCGGGATGAGAAGAAGCTGGTGAGGCGGTAGCTGGCGGCGTTTGGGCCTGCTATGGCGCGGGATGTGGCGGCCTGGGCCGGGTATGCGGGGATTGCGAAGGTTGTGGAGGGGATGCGGGGCGAGTTGGTGGAATATCAGGACGCGCAGGGGCGGACTCTGTTCGATGTGGCGGAGGGCCGGATTGTGGAGGGGAAGATGCCGGTGCCGGTGCGGTTCGTGGCCGAATACAACAACCTGGTGCTGGGGCATGCGAATCGCTCGCGGGTGTTGCCGGATGAGCACCGCAAGAAGGTGTTGCTGACGGCGGGGCGGGTGATGGCGACCGTGTTGATCGATGGTTTTGTGGGGGGCGTGTGGAAGGTGGAGAAAGAAAAGAAGACGACGCGAATTCGAGTGGAGCTGTTTGCTGAGCCGACGGCAAAGTTGCGGAAGCAGGTTCTGGCGGAGGCCGAAAGGCTGGCGGCTTTTTGTGAGGCCGGCGAAGTTGCGATTCAATAGAGGGTATGACGATGCCCGGACGGCGGCGGCAGGCGATCTTCTTCAGCGTGCTGGGGATCGTTACGATTGTCCTCACCGTGGCTCTGAACATCAGTTGGGCGGTGTTGAGCTGGCGCACGGGAGTGCTGTTTATCTTTGGGGCGATCGTGTTTCTGCTGGTGATCGCGGGGATGGTGTTGAATACGATTTTCCTCGTTCGCGAAATCAAGAAGAACGAGCAGCATGATGCGTTCCTGAACGCAGTGACGCATGAATTGAAGACACCGGTGGCATCGATCAAGCTGTATCTGGAAACGCTGGAGCGGCGGGATATTCCTGAGCCGAAGAAGCAGGAGTTTTACCGGATCATGCACGATGACACGAACCGGTTGATGGGGACGATTGAACAAGTCCTTGAGGCGAGCCGCGTGGGGAGCCGCAGCGGACGCGGCAAGCAGGCTGTGCCGCTGACCGATGTGGTGACCGATTGCGTGGAGATGGCGCGTGTGCGGCATCACCTTGAGGAAGACCGCTTGCACGTGGAGCGCAAGTTGCCGACGGGAGACACTGCTGTGGTGGTGGGGGATCCGCAGGAGTTGAAATCGGCGGTGAGTAATCTGGTGGAGAACGCGATCAAGTATTCGGGCGGGAATGTGAAGGTGAGCCTGCAGTTGGAGAGGCTCGATGCGCGGCGGGTGGCATTGCGAGTGGCCGATCAGGGGATGGGAATTCCGCCGGCGGAGTTGAAGCGGATCTTTGGAAGGTTCTACCGGATTCCGGGCGTGATTTCGCAGAAGATCAAGGGCACGGGGCTCGGGTTGTTTATTGTGCGGAGCGTGGCGCGTAAGCATGGCGGGCGCGTGTATGCGGCGAGCGAAGGCGCGGGGCTGGGCAGCACGTTTACGATGGAGCTCGAGAGCGAATTTCAACCCAAGGGAGCGGTGAGCTGATGCGGGTGCTGGTGGTGGAGGACGAACAACATCTGGCCGAGGGGCTGCGATTCAACCTGGAGGCTGAGGGCTTTGAGGTGACCGTTCGAGATAACGGGGAGGATGCGCTCGAGGAGTTTGCCGCGGGTCGCAATGGGTTCGATTTGCTGGTGCTGGATGTGATGCTGCCGGGGATTGACGGGTTTGAGGTGATCCGGCGGTTGCGCGAGCAGCGGCAATATCTGCCGACGTTGATGCTGACGGCGCGGGGACGGGCTGAGGATGTCGTGAAGGGCATTGCGGCCGGGGCGGACGACTATCTGTCGAAGCCGTTTGACCTTGGGGTGTTGATCGCGAGGATCAAGGGGTTGATGCGGCGGCGGGAGTGGCTAAAGGGCGATGTGTCTGATGAGGTGACGATCAATGGGCGGCGGATCGACTTTAAGACGCTTGAGATCGAGGTGGAGGGCGAGAAGCAACCGCTGACCGTGATGGAAGTGAATCTGCTGAAGTACTTGCTCGAGCATGAAGGCGAGGCGGTGAGCCGGGCCGAGCTGCTCGATAAGGTGTGGCAGGTGCAGAGCGATACGGATACGCGGGCGATCGATAACTTCATCGTGCGGCTGAGGAAGTATATCGAGACGGACCCGGCGCATCCGGAGCGCTTACTTACTGTGCGGGGCGTGGGTTACCGGTTGAACCGTAGTTAGCCGTAGACTTCTTTGAGCGTGTCGAAGAAGAGATCGATGTCGGAGCGGCGGGTGTGGATGTGCGAGGAGATGCGAATCTTGTTGGCGCGGAGGGTCCAAACCTTCCGCTGGGCGAGTTTGTTCCAGAGCGGTGTGTAGTCGGGCCGGTCGACTTCAAAAGCCACCATGCCGCCGTAGAGTTGCGGGTTGGGTGAGGTGAGGACCTTGAGATAGGGGACCTGGATGGCGCGGCTGTAGGTGTATTGAGCGAGGTGGTGGATGCGGTCGTAGATGCGCTGGGGACCGAGCTCTTCGATGAGGCGGAGGGCTTCGAGGACACCTTCGAGTTCGGCGCGGTTGTTACAGCCGAGCTGCATGTACTTGAGGGCGTCTTTCGCTGTGCGCCAGCCCTCGACGACGATGGTGGGCCAGAGCTTGGACTGGAAGTCGCCGCGGACGTAGAGGACGCCGGTGCCTGGGGGCGTGAGCATCCATTTGTGGAGGCTGCCGGCGAAGGCGTCGCAGCCGAGGTCGTCGATGCGGAATGGGATCTGGCCGGGCATGTGCGCGCCGTCAACGACGGTGATGAGGCCTTTGGCGCGGGCGGCTTCGCAGATTTGCTTGACGGGGAAGAGCAGGCCGGTGTGGGTCGTGATGGCCGAAAAAGAGAGGACGCGGGTCTCTGGGCGGACCTGGCTGAGGATGGCTTCGATGAGTTCCTCGGGAGTTTTGGGAGGGATGGGGATGCGGGCTTCGCGAAGGCGGATGCCGGCGCGGTCTTGCTTGAGTTGCCAGGCTCCGCGGCCGGAGGGGTGTTCCTGATCGGTCATCAGGACTTCGTCGCCGGGCTTGAGATCGAGGCCGTTGACGATGAGGCTCATCGATTCGGTGGCGTTGTGGGTGAGGGCGAGTTCCGCCATGGAGGTGCCGAGGTACTTGGCGAGGGCGGTGCGGTGGGTCTCCATGGGCTCGTAGCCCCAGCGTGGATATTCGTCGGTGGCGTAGCTGGCACCCTTGGCGAGGTAGTCGTTGGTGGCCTTGACGACGCGATTGGGTGTGGCCCCGACGCTGCCGGTGTTGAGATAGGCGCGCCAGTCGGGGAGGGAGAAGTGATCCTGACGGATTTTGAGCCAGCCCGCATCGTCATCGGCGGCGGGGGCTGGAGCCGCGAGGGCTAACGCGGCGGAGGGGATGAAATGACGGCGGAGCATATATGAGACAATGAAGAATTGTCTCACGGATTGGTATGAATTCCATGGAAAACACTCTGCCGCTGAACCCCGAAGAATCACCGGAAACAGCGGAAACCCTAGCGGACACTGGCTTTGGCGATATCCTGCGCGACTTTGAAACGCAGCAGGCGCCTGAAGGCGAGGAGACTGGCCGAGGCCTGATCAAGGGCCATGTGCTGCGCATCACGCCGGATGGCGTGGTGGTGGACATCGGTCGCAAGATGGAGGGCATGCTGCCGCTCGATCTGGTGCGGGGCCGCGATGGCCAGGTGGTCGTTCAACTGGGCCAGACGCTTGAAGTGAGCGTGGCGGGCCGCACGGATGACGGATATTACCGGCTGGCTGTGCAGAAGGTGGAGGCTCCGAAGGATTGGAGCGGCATCGAACAGGCCTTCGAGAACAAGCTTGTGGTGACGGGCACTGTGCTTGAGGTAGTAAAGGGTGGCTTGCGCGTGGACATCGGCGAGCGCGCGTTCATGCCGGCCTCGCGCAGCGGCGCCCGTGATGTCAGCGAAATGGCCAAGCTGGTTGGGCAGAAGATCGAATGCCGCATCACGAAGTTCGATAAGGAAAAGGAAGACGTGGTGGTGGACCGCCGTGTGTTGCTTGAAGAAAAAGCAGCCGAGCGCAAGCAGGAAGCGTTTGCCGCGCTGGCTGAAGGCACCGTGCTGAAGGGTCGCGTGCGGACGCTGACCGATTTTGGCGCTTTTGTCAGCATCGGCGAAGTGGACGGCCTGTTGCACGTCAGCGACATGAGCTGGACCCGGATCGCCAAGCCGGCCGATTTGTTGAAGGAAGGCGACGAGATTAACGTCAAGATCCTCAAGATCAATCCGACGACACGCAAGATTTCGCTTGGTATGAAGCAACTGCAGCCGGAGCCATGGGCAGCGGCCGGAGAGCAGCTCCAGGTGGGGCAGCGCGTGCAGGGCAAGGTAATGCGCCTGGCTGATTTCGGGGCGTTTGTAGAACTGTTGCCTGGGATTGAAGGCTTGGTTCGCATGATCGACCTGACCTGGGATAAGCGGATTCGCAAGCCCGGAGATGTGGTGAACGTGGGCGATGTGGTTGAGGTGCAGATCCTCGACATGAAGCCGACCGAGCGCAAGATTGGATTGGGCTTGAAGCAGCTGGTGGAAGATCCGTGGGCGGCAGCCAAGGCGAAGTATCCTCTGGGCTCAGTGGTGGAGGCTACCGTGACCGACCTGCAGAACTTTGGCGCGTTTGTGGGCTTGGGCCCGGGCGTTGAAGGTATGGTGCATGTGGCGGACATCACGCGCGAGAAGCGGATTGACCATCCGAAGGACGTCCTGAAGGTGGGTCAGGTGATTAAGGCCGCTGTGATTGAGTTTGAAGTGGACAGGCGACGGATCCGGCTCAGCATCAAGCAGCTGGAACCGACGAGCGCCGATCACTTTATCGCGGAAAACCAGGTGGGCGATCTGGTGACGGGTCGTGTGAGCGATGTGAAGGAAGGCCGCGCGAAGGTGCAGTTGGCCGAAGGCGTCACTGGAAACTGTGCGTTGCCGAAGGCGGCTGGCGCGGCAGCGAGCTCCGCTGGTGGGGGTTCGGTCGATGTTTCTTCTCTGGGCGCAATGTTGAAGGCGCGCTGGAAGGAAGGCTCAGGCAGCGACACGGACAAGAATCAGGTTCGCGTTGGGCAGATCCGGCAGTTCAAGATCACTTCGATGGATGCCGAATCGAAGCGAATTGAAGTTACGCTCGTCGACTAAACGATTTTTGTTGCCGGGAGCGTGACTCTTTTCGGGATGGATCGTCCAATAGGGCGGTGAGCTCTCAATTTTCAGGGCAGGCGGCGCTTGCGGCACCGCTCCGACTGCCCGCAGACCGACGATCTATGGACGAAGCCGCATTGATCCGCGCCGCGCAGGCGGGCGACCAGGAAGCGTTTGAAAGCCTGGTCCAAACCTATGACCAGCAGGTGCTACGGCTGGCCTTCAATCTGCTTCGCTCCAGCGAAGAAGCCTATGACATCTATCAGGAAGCGTTCTTGCGGGTGCATCGGAATTTGCCGAAGTTCCGCTTTGATTGCAGTTTCCACACCTGGCTGTACCGGATTGTGACCAACCTTTGCCTGGATTCGTTGCGCAAGAAGAAGGTTCGCAAAGAAGAACAGGCTGTGGTGGAAACGAGCGACGGTCCGAAGGATCGGCTGGAGATGGCTGCGGAAGATCGGGCCGAGTTGGATCCGCAACGCAAGCTGTTGAGCCGGGAATTGCGGGAGCGGATCGAGGGTGTGCTGTCTGGATTTACGCCGCGCGAGCGGATGGTTTTCGAGATGCGGCATTACCAGGGGATGCGGCTGAGAGCGATCGGGGAGAGTCTGGGCACAACCGAGGAAGCAGCGAAGAATTGCCTGTTCCGCGCCACGCAGAAGATGCGCGCGGCCCTGGGGGATTTTGTATGAGCTGCGAGTGTAAGTTCATCAAAGAGAATGTCGAATTGTATGTGTTCGGCGAGCTGAGCTTTGAGCAGGAAGAGACCTTCGAGAATCATTTGGCGGCCTGTCCGGAGTGTCATGCGTTAGTCGAAGAACACCGGGCCATGCTGCGGCTGATGAACGAAGCGGAAATGGAACCGCCGCCGGTGTTGCTGGCGCAGTGCCGTCAAGGGTTGAAGCGGAATCTGAATGCGAGCCGAGTGGTTGAGAATACCTGGAATGGGAAGTTGTGGGCTTCGATTGGGTCGATCCTGCCGGAATGGCCGCGATTACTGAAGCCGGCGATGGGTTGCGCGATGCTGGCGCTGAGTTTTTATGCAGGCCAGCAGATGGAAGAACGGAAAGCGGTTTCAGCGGCTGGACTGCCGACCTCGCGGATTCGGACCATTCAAGGCACCGGGAACGGCATGGTTCAAATTGTGCTTGAAGAGCCCCGGCAGCGGATGATTGAAGGCGGCTTGAACGAGGCGGCGATCGAAAAGGCTCTCTTGGCTGCGGCGCGTCAATCGCCCGACCCGGGGATGCGGCTGGAGAGTGTAGATTTGTTGCGCAATCGCTGCAATCGGGACGATGTGCGGCGGACGATGCTGCAGACGCTTGAACAAGACGAAAGCCCTTTGGTGAGGCTGCGAGCCCTCGAGGCTTTGCGGCCGTATTCAAGTGAAGGTGAAGTGCGGCAGGTTCTCTCACGCGTGTTGCTGAAGGACGCGAGCCCGAACGTGCGCGTGCAAGCGATCGATCTGCTGGTGGATCGTCCGCCCGCGGAAATCATTGGAACGTTGCAGGAAGTGATCCGTCGCGACGAGAACGATTACATTCGCGCGCGGTGCTTGCGCGTGTTGAGCGAGATGCGGGCGTCGCCCGGCGTATTCTAGCCCACTCGGCCCACGGCGGATTGAGACGATTGCAGGAAAGGCCCGTCAGTAAAGATATGAGATGCGAAACGATTTTGTTGACCAGCACATTGATGCTGGCGGGTTTTTCTGGCCAAGCTGCTGCGCAAGTGACGATCCATACACAGGGTTCCTTTCCAGGTGACGTGATGTATCTGGTGCAGGCGGCTCCGCCTCAACCTCCAGCTGCTCCTGCGGCACCTTTGGCTCCGATGGGTGACCTGATCCGCCTGATGTCTTCTAACGGGAGTTACCTTGGTGTTGGCGTCCGCGACGTAGACGCGGATCGTAAGAAAGCTCTGAATCTGAAGGAAGAGCGCGGCGCGGAAATCACGAGCGTCGAAGAAGATTCCCCGGCGGCGAAGGCTGGGCTAAAGACAGGCGATGTCGTGCTTGATTACGCAGGGAATCGAGTGGAGAGCATCGAGCAGTTTATTCGACTTGTACGGGAAACTCCTGCAGGCCGTGAAGTGAAGATGACAGTGAGCAGAGCGGGCTCGTTGACCACTCTTACGGCCAAACCTGAATCCGGCCGGAACCGGATGCAAAGCACCATTCGGATAGCTCCTTTGCCGCAGATCGCTGAGATTCGCGGAATGATTGGCAGCATGGACAGTCCGCGGGCTGTGATGTATTGGAAGAGCGGGCAACTTGGTGTCGAGGCGGAGTCTCTTGACAGTCAATTGGCAGAATTCTTTGGGGTTAAACAGGGTGTGCTGGTTCGCGCTGTGACCAATGGTAGTGCAGCCGAAAAGGCCGGAGTCAAGGCTGGAGACGTGATCGTAAAAGTGGAAGACTCTCCTGTTGGTTCTCCGCGTGAAGTTACCAGTGCCGTGAAGACGGCCCGGGGAAATTCCGGCAAAACGGTGGGGCTCACTGTTGTACGCGACAAGAAGGAAGTCGCTATGAAGGTTACGTTTGAAGACGAACCCGCACCTGCAGCGCCGCTGCCGCGCAGCCGCTCCATCCAGAACAAGATGCAGGAGTTCTAAGGACCCTCAGTTCGCTTATCCCTTTGCGACGGCCTTCTCGAGCTTCATGAGAAACTCAACTTCGGGTTTCGGAAGCGAGAGGGCCGCCGAAATTTTTGTGCTGCTTTCGCCCCGGCGCACCATTTCAATCGCCTTGGCTTTGGTGGTGCTCCCCCAGATCGTTGCCGCAGGGACGGGAACGGAAGCGCGCAGTGGGAAGGACACTTCTGCTTTGAGGGGAACTTTGGGCATCAACACGACCGGCTCTTCGCGACGCGAGGCTTGAATCCAACTGCTGCGCTGGTCGTTCAATTGAAAGCGAATCTGTTCGATTTCCTTGCGGTAATTGCCTTCATTGCGGCGCATCTCCATCTTCACCTGCAGAGTGAGATAAAGCGATGCAAGCAGGCCCAGTCCAAGAAACAGGATTGCGATTTGGTATTCCATGAGGTTCTCCTAGTTAACGGTCCGCAGCCGGTCCTGCCGACTTACGATTTGCTGAATTCGCACGCCATAGTTGCCTTCGACTACGACCACTTCTCCGCGGGCAATGACGCAGTTGTTGACGATGACCTCGACGGGTTCCGTCACGGCACGATTCAATTCCACAATCGAGCCGGAGCTGAGTTTCAAAACTTCCTTGAGCGGTACAAGAGCGCGACCAAAACTGACACTGACGGGCAGTTCGACATCGAGCAACAGGTCAAACTGCGATGAGGGGATCGGCGGATCCTGATTGGCAGTGCCGGCTGCAGCAGGAATCTCCGCAGCCACGGGTTCACGCAGCAACGCTTGAATGAGAGCTTCACTGACCTGAATGAAGATTCTGGCTTCGCCATCACCCATGGGCAATCGGTAACCCCAGGCGAGAAGGGATGCGTCCGGTTCGGCGCCAGATCCCGACGAATCGGTCTCCCACTTATTTCCAGCCATGCCGGAGAGATCTTGCGCCCAGGCACTGGCGGCTTGAGCGAGGGTTTCCATGAACGTGCTTTCCAGCGTGGGATCGTCGAATTCATCAACGCCTGCGGCTTCGAGCACGATTTTGCCAATCATCCGCCAGTTTTCCTGGGTGGCAAAAATGCGCAGTTGCACACCGGCCCCAGCCGAATAGTCCGCGTGCCAACCAAGCAAGGGGCCGCCGCTAGAGGCCTCTTCCGAGGGGTTGACTTCGGGAACTGTATAGCAACGCTGTGTCGTCCCTATCATTGCCTCCATGGCTTGCGCCAGACGGGTCGACAGGCTCTCTTTGAGCTTGGCGAGAGCTTCGTCTTTGGTGAAGGTGGCTTTCATTGTTTTAGCTCGTGGTTTTTACCTGGATGAATCGGGCTAGCTGCCTTTCACGACTGGCCAGCGCTTTTCGAGATAGGAACGCAACCGCAGAACGGCCTGGCTCTTCAATTGCGAAATGCGGGATTCATGCAAGTTGACGACTTTTGAGATTTCTCGAAGCGTAAGTTCCTTCTGGTAGTAAAGGCTGAGCACAGTGCGCTCAATTTGAGGCATACGGCCAATCGCTTCGGCTAGGAGCCGTTCCAGCTCGGAACGTTCGACCAGATTCGAGGGCCAGTTTTCTTCCTTGTCGGCGATAAAGCGGAGCAGGTCGCGATTTTCTTCATCGCTTCCACCCGACTCGAGGCTACCCAGATTGACGCCACGAACTTCAACCAGCCAATCGTGGTACTCCTTGATCGTGATCTGAAGCTCATGGGCGATCTCTTCTTCGCGCGGAGCCCTTTTCAACCGCTGTTCGGCCAAAGAAATTGCCGCTTCGATTTGTTTGGCCTTTTTACGCTGTTGGCGGGGAGCCCAATCCAGCCCGCGCAAGCTGTCGAGAATGGCACCGCGAATCTTGTACTCGGCATAGGTCTTCAACTTCACGTTCAGGCTGGGATCGAAGCGGTCGATCGCATGGATCAGCCCGAGAATTCCTGTCGAAACGAGATCTTCGAGACTGACGCTTTCAGGCAAGCGCTCGTGGATTCGGCGCGCAATCAGACGGACCTGCGGCAGATGTTCGAGAATCATTCGTTCCCGGTCTTCAACGCCTTGTGCGGTTTGGGTTGGGGAGTAATACATTTCTGGTTCGGCTCCGATGAATGGCTCCTGGTCGCGTCTCATGACTAATTGCGCTTTTGCGGTAAAACTAGGCGGCGCTGGATTTGGAAGGATTCAGACTGTGAGAGCGGAGGTCCGGTCCTGTGCGGCGGAATCGAGCCAAGATCGAATCGATTGCAGTTTTCGGCGAGACCGGAGAGGGAACCTGCGGGGCCGGAGAGGCGATCGCCGCGATGGCGTACTCGGGCTCGCGATGAGCAATCTGCGCAGGAGCCTCGAATGCGGCAGCCTTCTGTATGACTTGGCCGGCGTCTTCAATGTCCTCAGGGATTGCGCGGCCTGTCCCGCACCACTGGATGGTCAGATTGCGGATCGACCCTAGCGAGTCAGTGGCAAGGTCCATTCTGGCTTCGTCGAGATGGGTTGGTAGAAAAAACGCTGGGCGGTAGGCAGCATAGGCGGCGTAGCTAGCGGCAAGATAAGCCGGTGAGAGTGTGCTCGAAAGCACCAGGTGCGTTTCTGCTTCGGGGTATTCTCCGAGTACGCGAAGGATTTCCTGTTGAGCGGGGCTGGCACCCTCGAGAGCTGGGGTGTCCACAATCACGAGCCCGGCATCGGCGAATTCGGATAGTGCAGCGTTGAAGGCCTCGGCGCTGTCGGCTTCCCGAAATGGCACGCCGGCAATTTCACAATAGGCACGAAGGTAATCGGCTCCGCCGACGCGACCGGTATCCCAGCTCACCACCGCGGGATTCTGCCCCTGATTGAACTTTGCATGGATCGCGATCTTGGCGCAGGAAGAGCTTTTTCCTACCCCACTGGGCCCAACCAGAAACAACATCCTGGCGTTGGAAGTGGCGAAGCCATCCCTTGCCGGTTTCTTCTCGGTCCGTCCAGGAGTCGGCTGAGTAGCAGTTGGCTCGGCCGCAACAGCGCACACGACCTCGTACTTGCCGAAGTGACGAAACTCTTTTGGGGCTTCGCGCGTGTTCAGAATCAGGGCCTCGTCGCCCAGTTCTCGCCCGGCGTTCTGGAGGGCAAGGTCCATTGTGTCTGCGTAAAAGGATTTGATTTTCATGCTGAGTTACCTGCCGTCTAGATTTGCCCGAGCGAGTTCACCTGAATCCCCGAAGCGATCTCGGAATGGGACACAACGCTCAAATTCGGGAATGATGCTTCGGTCAGTTGACGAACAAAAAACCTGGCATTCGACCCGGTCAGAATGACTGCGGACGCCATCGGATTGGGGAAGACCTGCTTGCATCGATTCAACAGCTCGCGGATCCTGGCGGGAGGAGCCGTCAAGTGGCTGTTGAATTCACCGTGCTCAACCGATGCTTCGAGCTCTTGCTCCAGTTCCGGCTGCAGGAGCCAAGCGTTTAGTTCGTGACCCGTGGTCTGAAGTTGCTTGGTGATCGTACGGCGAATCGACTGCCGAACGAACTCTGTAATCAGAGTGGGGTTCTTCGTCATCGCTCCGCCCTCGCTCATGGCTTCCAGAATGGAGACGCCATCCCGGATTGAAACTCGTTCCCGCAACAGGTTTTGCAAGATCTTCTGCACGGTTCCTAGTGGAAGCAATTTGGGGACCAAATCCTCAACGAGCTTCGGAGTCTCTTCTGCGACCCGGTCGACATAGCGTTTGGCATCCTGCCGGGTGAAGATTTCTGCCGCCGAGCGCTTCATTACCTCAGAGAAATGAGTGCCTACAATGCTTGCCGTGTCGACGATTGTGCAGCCTTCAAGCCTTGCAGTTTCAACATGATCGGCAGGAACCCAGAAGGCATCTAGCTGAAAAGCAGGTTCCGTTGTCGCAATCGAACCGACGGCGGTGAGAGTCGCGACCAGCTGTGAGTGGTTGCGCTCTTTCGCGTCTCCCGGCAGGAGCGCGAGTTCATAACCACGTTTCATTTCGAACCGCGCCAGTTCATTTCCCTTTACGAGAATCCGGTACTCAGTTGCGCGGAGGGATAGATTGTCCGTCACGCGGACCGCAGGCAGGATGAAGCCGAGATCGGCTGCCATTTGGCGGCGCACTCCGGAGATTCGCTGCAGTAGCGTACTCTGGCCGCCGCCTTCGACCAGACGAACCAGACCTAAGCTTACCTCAACGGCAACCGTGTCCACCTTCAGGAGCGTTTCGATGCTTTCCTTCGCCGTTACGGCCGCGGCAGTGGGTTCTGGCTTGGCCGTGCTCTGGACCTGCCGTTTCTCGAGCATCTTCTTGGCGGCGAATATGGCGAGGGCGCCAAGTGTCAAGAATGGGATTTTGGGTAAGCCAGGTACGAGCGCGAGAAAAATCAAAACGAATCCGGCAAGTGCAATCGGTTCTGGGAGGTTGAAAACCTGGCGACGGATTTCGGAATCCAGTTGACCTTCGCTTGAAGCGCGGGTCACGATCAAACCGCCGGCAAGAGAAATCATCAATGCAGGAATGACAGTAACGAGGCCGTCACCAATTGTCAGAATCGTGTAGGTTTCAAAGGCCTTGGCGAGATCCATGCCGTGCTGGACGACACCGATCAGAAATCCCGCGCAAACGTTGATGACCAGGATCATGATGCCGGCCACGGCATCGCGTTGGGTGAACCTGCTGGCGCCGTCCATGGCCCCATAGAACTCGGTTTCCTGCGCCAGTTTCTTGCGGCGATCCTTGGCCTCCGCTTCATCAATCAAACCGGCGTTGAGGTCAGCATCAATGGACATTTGCTTGCCCGGCAAAGCGTCGAGTGTGAATCGAGCCGTCACTTCGGAAATTCGAACTGCGCCATGGTTGATGACCACATACTGGATGCCGATCAACACGAGGAACATCACGAGACCGATGATGAAACTGCCGCCGACGACGAACTGCCCGAAGGACTCGATAACGTCGCCTGCCGCCGCAGTGCCCATGTTGCCGTTCATCAGGATCAGCCGCGAGCTCGAGATGTTGAGTGCAAGCCGGAACAGTGTCAGCAGGAGCAGAGCACTGGGAAAGATAGAAAACTCAACCGGCTTGAGAATGTACATCGAGACCAGCAGGATGAGCAGACTGACCGCGATGTTGAGAGAGATCAGCAAATCGAGAAGCAATGGCGGCAAGGGTAGAATCATCGCCATCAGAATGCCCAGCACGGCCATTGGTACGCCGACTTCGGCGCGCTTTAGTGTTGCGAGATTGAAGACCGATGGCTCGGAGGCGGTGGAGCCAGACTGGCGGGGTGGCGCGGTATTGTTTTGCGAAATGGGCAGTGAGGGGTTCATTCAAATTCCTAACGGGCCGCAGTGCGGCCGAGAACACGATAGACATAGGCAAGGACTTCGGCGACCGCACGATACAGGTGCATCGGGATTTCCTGCCCGACTTCGACCGACTTGTAAAGAGCCTGCGCAAGCGGGGGATTCTCGATGATGGGGATTTCGCGGTCCATGGCGATTTTGCGAATTCGGAGGGCCACATGGTCAACGCCTTTGGCAAGGACAATGGGAACGGCCATGTCGCCGGATTCGTACTGGATTGCGATGGCGTAGTGGGTGGGGTTGGTGATGACGACAGTGGCTTTGGGGACTTGCGACATCATGCGCTTGCCAGCGAAATCCTTCATGATGCGGCGGATCTTGGCTTTGACTTCCGGATTGCCGTTGCCCTCTTTGTATTCTTCTTTCAACTCCTGCTTGGTCATCTTCAACTCTTCGTTGAACTTGCGCATGGCCATCATCAGGTCTGCGGCGCCGAAAACGAGAAACAGAAGGCAACACACCTTGCCTAGACCGATCAATTGACGGGATTGCTCGGACAAGAGCCCCAGGACGGACATCCTTGGCAAGAACGCGCTCCACGCCACGCCTTCTTGCCAGTAGAGGGCCAGAAGGACTGTAAATAGAAAGATCACCACCAGGCTCGCGCGCAAAGACTTGAGCCCTTCCTTGAGTTGACCTCTGAGGCGGCCAACGCTAAACACCTTGGAGAAATCGGGCTTGGCACGCGCAATGCTGAAGTACCCCTGGCTGACTGCAAGTTGTGATGCAAGCATCGAGGCGCTGGTAATCGCCCCGGCCCAGAAGAAATAGAGCAGCGTTTGCCGTGTCCAATCGATCGAGGGAACCAGGAATCGCGAGCCAGCCTGAGGAGCTTCAAAAGAAGAGGCCAGCCATGTCTTCCAATGCTTCAGAGCAGGTGCAGCATCTTCACTCGAACCGCTCAAATAGAAAAACGCAACGATGAATTGGACCGCGATCACCAGGTAGCGGCTTGAGACAATCTTTCCGTCTTCGCGGGCCTTCTCAAGTCGCCTTGGCGTAGCTTGTTCTGTGCGTTCTCCATTCTGCGACATGCCTAAGGCCTCCCGCCCAGTTGGGCTAGCGCATGCGCAGCGAAGCCTACTTCAAGCCGATGGAGTGTTGCTGTCGAAGCCAATAGCAAAAGCAACGTGGCAAACCACTTGATTGGAAAGATGAGGATGCTGATTTGAAAGCGTTCGGCGAAGCGGCCGGCAAGAGCTGAGGCCATGTCGAAGATCAACATGCTGGCGATGAAAGGAGCCGCCAAACGCAAGCCCGTGCGAAAGCTGTAGGCGAACATGTCCTTGAGAACGCCCAGTGTAGGTCCGGATCGACTGAAGCCATCCCAGAGCGAGTCCGCCATTAAAAGTGCAGCCAGGAACTCAAGGTGAATCCCGGAGGCAAGGAAAGTGACGAGCAGACAGAACTGGACCATGCCAAGTAACGAGCCGCTTTCCGTGTCATTGGTGGGATCGATGATCGAGGCGTAACTCAAGCCAGACTGCACGCTGGCCAACTGAACCATCAGGGCGCAAGCGTCAAGCACAAGGTTCCAGAGCAAGGCAACAGCAAGGCCGGTCACCAGGTTGCGGGCACAGATCGCCCAAAAGCCTTGAGAGAGTGCACTTGAATCAAGACCCGCCGCCCATTTCGCGGAGAAGCAACACAGAGCAATTAGTACGCCGAGAAACACTCGCGCCTGCGCGGGAACCTGCCGAAATCCTGGCAAGTTCAGAACTGAAACGGCAGTTACCGCCCTTGAAACCTCAGAGGCGGCCAGCAGCGCGAGCGATTCGATGGCGGTCATGGTCAGCGCACGATCCTTGGAATCATTTCCGCCATTCGGCCCACGTAACCCGACATCTGATTCAACATCCACGGCAGGAGGAGAAGGAATGCGAAGGCACAAACCGAAATGCGCGGAATGGAACTGAAGCCAGGATCCTGAATCGAGGTCGCCACCTGGATGAGGTTGAAGACCACGCCGCAGATCAGGCAGATCGCCAGCAGCGGCGCTCCAATCAGCAAAGCCGTTAGAATGGCACCGCGAACGATTTCAACCGCAACTACTGTTTCCATTAGCGAACCACCTCAAGGGATTTCATGACGGCATCGATGATCACCGACCAGCCGTCGGCCAAAACGAAAACCAGGATCTTGAATGGTGCGGACACCATGACTGGCGGCAACTGAATCATGCCAAGAGTTACGATCACAGCCGATACGATCAGGTCGACGATCAAGAAGGGCATGTAGAGCAGAACGCCGATTTTGAAGGCGCTCTTCAGTTCGCTGAGCATGTAGGCACCGGCAATAACGGGGAAGGCCAGATCGGCCGGGGTTTTGGGCGGGGCGCTTCGCGAGACTCGCAACATCATGCCGATCTCCTTTTCACCAAGGAAGGGCAGCATGTACTTCTTCATCTCAGCGCCTCCAGCCGTGAAGGCCTGTTCTTCCCTCAGAGTGCCTTTGTTGTAGGGCTGGATGACACCCTCGTAGAGTGTCGTCAACTGTGGAGTAATCGAGAGAATCGTCAGCAGAGCAGAAAGCGCAATGATCACCTGATTAGATGGGACGGTCTGGGTACCGAGAGCCTGACGCAGGAAGTGAAGGACCACACTGATCCTGAGGAAAGGCGTCAAGGTGACAAACATCACCGGGATCATTGCGGCAATCGTCAGTTGAATTGCCAGCCGCAAGGGTGTGCTGGAAATATCGGTTGCCGAGCTTACCGGAGCTGCGAGAGCAGCAGGAGCCAGCAAGAGCAAAATGGCAAGAACGGTTAGCAAGAAGCCCCCCTCGAGAGCTTGCCCGCATCGGTATCGCGGGTTTCCCTGGTCGAAGCCAACTCGAGCATTTGTGAGCCTGTTTTTGTGGTCCAGAGAACAAGGCGGCGGCGGTCCCCGTCGCAATCGAGATCAACGATTCGAAGCGTTTCAGATGGTGCGAGCCATTTTTGACTCCGCACCGTGATCGAAGAGTCGATGGCAGCCGCGCGTTGAGCCAGTATCTTTTTGAGTTGATTCCACATCAGAGGCTCCTTATTGATCCAGCGCCAGATCGGTGACCCGCACACCCATGGATTCGTCGATGATCACGACCTCGGCAAAGGCAGCGGGCGTGCCGCCAATGATGAGGTCGATGTTCTCTCCTGCGGAGCGGTTCAGCTTGATGACGCTGCCTTCTTCGAGGGCGAGGATCTCGTAGATCGTCAGCGTTTTCTGATCGAGCACTGCCTCGACCGCGAGAGGCATGTCGAGGTAGTGCGCGAATTGCTCGGCAGGCGGCATGAGCAGGTTCATGATGGTGAATTACCGCTTGAGATTGATGGTTTCCTGGCTGATTTCGTCGACCGTCGTGATGACGCGTGTATTGGCCTGGTAGCCGCGCTGCAGCACGATCAGGTTGGTGAACTCGCGGGCGATATCGACAGTCGAAGCTTCGACAGCACCACCGAGTATCGAGCCACGTCCGCCCGTGCCGGGCGTGCCAATGGCGGGCAAAGCGCTGCGCTCGCTCAACTGGAATGCGCTATCGCCAACGGCGACCAGAGACTCTGGATTACGAATCGAAGCCATCGCCAGCTGCCCAACCGCGGCCTGAACTCCGTTGGAGTATTGGGCAAGTACCCTGCCCCCATCACCAATTCCGACGCGGATCAACTGAGCCGAGGGCTCTCCATCCTGAGAGTTGGCGCTTACCGCGGAAGGTTGCGTGTACTGGGTGATGCGGGGAGTTTGGGCCTTGTAGATGTTCCAGGTGAGATTGATATCCGATGCGCCATTGGCCAAACCGGCAATTGCGAAAGTGACCGGCGTTGCGGAATCGGGCGACGTGAGCTGGCCGTTGCTGTCGAACTGCATGGTCCCGGTGAGTGGTGCAATCGGAGCGGCGACATCGGCATCTGGGATGGTGATGCTGTAATCCCAGGCATTGGCTGTGGAGGACTTCGTAAATGTCACGGAAACCACGTGGCTGCTGCCCAGGGAGTCGAAGATCTCAATTGAGGTGCGGAAGGTGTCAGGAGGGGGACCAGCAGTAGCCGCGGCATTGAGGTTCATGTCGAACTGGAATGCCGTTGAAGCGACGGGCGCTTTGATCGATCAGACCGGAATCACCAAATCGCCGACGGGGCCATTGGTATCCAGCCGGCCGTTGACCTCGGTCCACCCTTGAACGCGGTATCCCTTACCGGTAAGCAGGTTGCCCGCTTTGTCGACAATCAGGTTGCCGCCGCGCGAGTAGACGGTTTCACCCTGCTTACCCTTCAGGACCAAAAAGCCATCGCCCCGGATCGCCGCGTCGAGCGCACCGCTACTGGCCTGAATTGCTCCCTGAGAAAAATTGCGGAGAGTGACAGGTCGGCCGACGCCGAAACCCACCTGGGTTTCGCCGAGACCTGCTCCCAGCGACTGGGTAACCAGATCGTAGAAAGAGACCGTGCTGGCTTTATAGCCTGGGGTATTCAAGTTGGCAAGGTTGTTGCCAACGACATCGACTGCTGTGGCGTGCGCGCCGAGGGCAGAGAGTGCTGTCGAGAAGGAAGTAAACATTTCCGGGTGTAGCTCCTGTTTTGTTCTTGGTTTGCGATGAGGCTATTTGCCTTCGCCGTCGGCCCCTTGTGCCGGTGTCAATTGAGTGGTGAGGGTTTTCAGCTGATTCTTGATGTCCACCAGCTGTTCCACTCCTGTGAACTGGCTCAACTGGGTGATGTACTGAATGCTGTCGGCTGGCTTGCTCGGATCCTGATTCTTGATCTGAGCAATCAACAACTGAAGAAAGACTTCTTTGTTGGCAAGGTCATTCGGATCTGCCGCGCTAACCTTCTTGCCAGTAGCCTCGCTTGCGCGGGAACTGAGGTTCCGGGGATCCAAACCCGGCAGTGAACCGGTAACTGGGGTGCTCGATGGAATCATTGGTTACTCCTGAATGGTGAATTGTGTTTAGGCTTCGAGTTGCTGGTCGAGTTCATCGCGCCAGGTCTCGTCCCGTTTCAAGTTCCGGGGTTGGGACTGTTGTTGTTGATCGCCTTTGCGTTGCTGGGGCGCATCGTCAAAACTGAATCCCTGCGAGGCTGACTGGGGAGAAGCGATCGTCTCGCGGAAACTCTCGAGACTCGAGCCAGCTGGGATCAAAGTGGAGTTGTCCCCAAAAGTGAGACACGAGACTAGACTCAGAAAATTCCAACGAGGAGAATTTGAGTCATGTCTGAAACGCGAAGGAAGTTCACGCGGG
>VFZU01000096.1 GCA_016870995.1 Acidobacteriota bacterium | reverse complement strand
GAGCGTCTCGGCTACAAAACGCCAACTCAAGCTCGTCGCGATTTTTCTGTTGAATTCAAAATTGCTGCGTGATTCAATGGCAATAATTCACTCCCAACGCGCTGTCCACCACGTCCGGAGCGGAACACTTCTGGTTGACGGCATTGTCTTCAACGAGCAGGATTTGAGGCGTACGGCCATCTACGGAGACGGAGTTGATGCCTGACGACTTTGGCTCTGTCGCGTTGCGCTTGGGCTTTTGAGCGGCTTCGAGCGGGAATTGAACGATGAATTTGCTGCCCTTGCCTTCGACACTTTCGACCCAGATGCGACCACCGAACATCTCGACGATGCGCCGCGTAATTGTGAGACCGAGGCCAGTGCCGCCGAAGCGGCGCGTGATGCTACCGTCGGCCTGGGTGAATTTATCGAAGATCTTTTCGAGCTTGTCGGCGGGGATACCAACGCCGGTGTCTTCAACGATGAGTTCGTAATCGGTGCGGCCTTCGCGAGGTTCGCCAACCGGACGGAGATGCACACGAACCGAGCCGGCTTCAGTGAACTTGATGGCGTTGCTCAACAGATTGCCGAGAATCTGGCGGAGACGCATGGGGTCGCCATATACGGTCTCGGCGACTTCAGGGGAAACTTCGGCGGTAAGCTCGACGCGGTTTTGGCGGGCGCGGACCTGGTGTGTCTTGATCGCTTCGTTGACGACAGTCTTGATCTGGAAGGGAATCTTCTCAAGGCCCATCTTGCCGCTCTCGATCTTTGACAGATCGAGGATGTCGTTGAGGAGCGCAAGAAGGGAATGGGCGCAGCGTTGCGCGGTTTCCAGTTCTTCGCGTTGCTCGCCCGTGAGAGAGCTTTCGAGCACTACGTCGAGCATGCCAAGGATGCCGTTCATCGGGGTGCGCAGTTCATGCGACATGTTGGCGAGAAACTCGCTCTTGGCCTGGCTGGCAGCGAGCGCGCGCTCCATCGCTTCACGCAGAGCGTCAGTGCGCTGTTGGATGCGCGCCTCGAGCATTTCGCGGTGCTCTTCAATTTGACGGTCGCGCTGTGTGAGTGCGGAGATCGTTTCGTTGAAGACTTCGCCGACGAACTGGATTTCGTCGCCCGTGCGGCTGACCTGGATATTTTCGAGTTTGCCCAACTGGGCTTTTTTCATCCCGGCAGCGAGGTTTTGCAGGGGCTTGGCCATGATGACCGAAGTGAAGCGGCCAATGGCAAGAGCAACCAGCAAGAGGATGCCGACCATGAGGATGCCTTTGCCGACTGCAAAGGTATTGTTATGAACGTCGTAGCCAATATTGACGAGAATGACCCAAAGCACCAAAACCGATGTGAACATCGAGAATTTGGTGGCGAGTGTGCGAGATTTCGGGCTCTGGGGCAAGGCAGTCTCGAAAGATGATTGTTGTTCTAAGGTATTTCGGCAATTTCAGTCTGTCACTTTAATCCCTGTGATCCCATTGGGGAAATTACTTAGGTTCTCTGAGGCGAGTTGCCCGGCGAGGCTCTGCTAGACTGCCAAAAGGATGGGACCCTCCGGCCGTCTGGCCACCACGCTTTGCGGAATTCAGCTGAAAAACCCTGTACTTGCAGCTTCGGGCACTTTCGCCTATGGGATCGAATTTGAAAGAGTTGTTGATTTAAACCTTATCGGCGGGATTGTCGTAAAAGGTTTAAGTAAAGATCCGATTGAGGGAAATAGACCTCCGCGGTTGTGGGAAACGGCGTCGGGGATGATGAATTCGATCGGTTTACAGAACGTCGGTGTGCGGGAATTTGTGGCGTCGAAGCTGCCGGGATTGAGGCGGTATGAGACGAAAGTGTTGGCAAATGTTTTCGGATATGCGCCAGAGGACTACTTTGAGGTGGTGCGGGTGCTGGACGATGCCGAAGGGATCGCAGCCTACGAGTTGAATGTGTCGTGCCCGAATACAAAGCATGGGGGGATCTTCTTTTCATCGGACCCGGTGTTGTTGGGTGGACTCGTTCAAGAGATCCGGAAGTTGACGCGGAGGCCTCTGATTGTGAAATTATCACCGAATGTGGCAAAGATCGATCCGGTGGCGAAGGCGGCCGAGGAGGCCGGGGCGGACGCGATTTCGCTGATCAATACGATGATCTCGCTGGCGGTGGACGCGCGAACGAGGAAGCCGCGGATCGGGGCAGGGTTTGGCGGGTTGAGCGGGCCGGCAGTGAAGCCAATTGCGCTGAGGTTGGTGCATGAGGCGTGGAAGGCAGTGAAGATTCCGATTGTGGGGCTGGGCGGGATTGCGACTGGAGAGGATGCAGCAGAGTTTTTGATTGCGGGGGCGACGGCGGTAGAAGTGGGTACGGCGACGTTCTGGGACCCGGAGGCACCGGCGCGGATCGCGGGCGAGTTGGAGCGGTTTTGCGAGGAGCAGTCGATTGGGCATGTCGGTGAGCTGACCGGTACGCTACAGTTTTGAGAATGAGACAAGTAATTTCGACCGATGCTGCGCCGAAGGCGATCGGACCCTATTCGCAAGCGATCGTGCATAACGGGATTGCGTATTTGAGCGGGCAGATTCCGCTGGACCCGGCGACGGGGCAACTCGTCGAAGGTGGGATCGAAGAGCAGACGGTGAGGGTGCTGGAGAATCTGGGGGCGGCGTTGGCGGCTTGCGGGTCGAGCTATGGGCAGGTGTTGAAGACCACGATCTTTGTGAAGGACCTGGGGGACTTTGCGAAGGTGAATGAGATCTATGCGCGGTACTTCACGGTGGATCCGCCAGCGCGTGCGACCGTTGAGGCGGCGCGACTGCCACGCGATGTGAAGGTTGAGATTGAAGCGATCGCGGCGGTGAGTTAGTTGCGATGACGAAGGATCAGGCTTGGGCGGTGGTTTGCGAGTTCGTGCAGAACGATGGGTTGCGGCGGCACATGTTGGCGGTGGGGACCTGCATGGAAGCCTATGCGCGGCATTTCGGCGAGGATGCCGAGAAGTGGGCTGTGACCGGGATGCTGCATGATTTCGATTGGGAGATCCATCCGAATCTGCCGGATCATCCGGTGAAGGGTGAGGCGATCCTGATTGAGCGTGGTGTGAGCGAGGAGATCCGGCGGGCGATCCTTTCGCATGCGGACTTTACGGGAGTGCCGCGTGAATCATCGATGGAGAAGGCGTTGTTTGCCTGCGATGAGTTGGCGGGGTTCCTGACGGCGGTCGCTTATGTGAAGCCGACGAAGAGCATCTTTGAGGTGGAGCCGAAGGGCGTTCTCAAAAAGATGAAGGATAAGGGGTTCGCGCGGGCGGTGAATCGTGAGGACATCACGAAAGGGGCCGCCGAGATGGGCGTCGATCTTGAGGCGCACATCCAGTTCTGCATTGATGCGATGAAGCAGAATGCGGAGGCGCTGGGAGTGAAGGGGACTGCGGCCTAGCTGACCTTGCGGAGCTTGGTGAGGCGGCCGACCTCGACCCATTCGACGACGTAGATGTTGCCATCGGCGTCGAAGCTGGCGGCGTGGGGGGCGATGAACTTGCCGGGGGTGAAGGCTTCGCGGTTGAGGGTGCGCAGGTTTTCGTAGGTCTTGCCGTTGGGCTCGCGGCCATCGCCGAGTTGGACGAGGGGTTTGTTGTTGCGATCAAACAGGGTGACGACGGCCTTGAGGTCGGGCATGAGCATGAGGCCGTTTTGGAAGTCGAAGGTGCTGGGCCAGCGGACGCCGTCTTTGATGCTATGCAGGGGCTTGCCGTCGAGGGTGAAGTATTGGACGCGGCTGTTGGCGCCACGCTCGCCGACCATGAGGAGGGGCTCTTTGCCGCGGGTGTCGATGGCGATGGCGTGAGGCCAGATGGTGGTGCCGGGGGCGGTTTCGATGTCTTTGTTTTTGTCCATGAGTTCGCGGGAGCCGCCGAAGCTGCGGACCCAGCGGAGCTTTTCGTCGAAGTGGTGGATGTAGAACTTACCGTAGCCGTCGGCGACGTAGATGTGGCCGTTGGGGGCGATGGCGAGGGTGGAGGGTTTGAATTCACTAGCCTTGTTGTAAAGGCCGCTCGCGATGGGGGCGTGCATGACCCAGACGACTTCGCCGTCGAGGGTGGTTTTGCGGATGAAGCCTCTGACGTTGTCGCAGTGGTAGAGGTATTCGGTGTTGCCTTCGCGATGGAGGACGAGGCCGTGTGCGCCGCTGCGGAGGTCGGCTCCCCAGCTCTTGATGAACTTGCCCTGGTCGTCGAAGACACAGATGGCGTCGGGGCTTTGGCTTTCTTTGTGGACGGTGTGGGCGACGATGACGCGACGGTCTGCGGTGACTACGACGCCGTGAGTGTTGCCGTACTTGATGTTCGAGGGGAGCTGGGTCCAATCGTGGATCGTCTCGTAGCGATGTTCGGCCTGGCCGAGGATCGGGGTGGCGAGGGCGGAGGTGAGTGAGGCTAACAAAGTGCGACGTTGCATGTAATGATTGTGACGGAAGCCAATTCTTGCCGGTGTGGGGCCTGGTCTTCAAAACCAGTGAGAGGCGCTCCGCGTCTCTGGTGGGTTCGACTCCCACTGGCTTCCGCCAAAAGCCTATAACGGCTTGCCTGGGACTATCAAGAGTTGGCGAAAGTGATTGCCTTCCCACACGAAGTAGAATGCGCGGGGGATCTGCCTGGTCAGATCTTGGGTCCAAATTCCACACGTGAAGACAAATAGTCGACTGTCTGCGCGGACTTTCGCTTCGGAGTCTTCGTAGGCTGAGCCGCACATCAACCAAGGCGATTCGGGTTTTGTTAGTGGCGGTGAGACCACTACGCCGGTCTTCAAGTTCACGAGGGCACCCTGATAGCAGTTTGATCCGCAACCCCAAGTGGCAAAGTGGAAATGGCCCGCAAAGTTTGGTGCTTCCCTGGAGGCGGCAAGCAATCGCGTCCTCATCAAACGCTCTTGGGTGGTTTTGAGTTGGACGGGAGCGGCTGGCGGCTGCCATTTCTCCTTTACAGGGAATTCTTCGAAGCGTGGAGGATGCTGCGCGTCGTAGGTTCGTTGCGGTTGTGATTTCGCATGGGCTGCAAGCACGCAAAGAATCGCCACAAACCACAGACGCTTCCACCAGGGCTTCTTCGGCTCGGGGTTCTGGGCGAGCCAGGATTGGGCGTCGGCGAGGTCCTGGCGGCAGAAGGGGCAGTCGGCGAGGTGGCAGTCGACACTTTCTTTTTCGTCAGGGTCGATTTGGCTGCATAGGTAGCGGTCAAATGTTTCGTAGGGGATGTGATCGTCTTTGGTCAGGAGACGGCGGCCTCTTCGATGATGAGCTCTTTTCTGTCAGCATCCATGGCGGCCATGACGCCAAGCGGAAGAGTGATCTGATCCGCGGTGTGGCCGATGAGGAGGCCGTGGAATACGGGGACCTTAACCTTGGCGAAGACGCGGTCGAGGACTTCGCCGAGGGTGTAGTTGAAGGTGATCGAGGGTTGGAATTCGCGGGGACCGCAATCGACGCATTCGCCGATGATGACGCCGGCGCATTGGTCGAACTTGCCCGCGAGGGCGAGTTGTTGCAGCATGCGGTCGATGCGGTAGGGTTCTTCGCCGACGTCTTCGAGAAAGAAGATCTTGCTGCGGACATCGGGCTCATGAGGAGTGCCCATGAGGCAGCTGACGAGGGTGAGGTTTCCGCCGATCAAGCGGCCACGAGCCTTGCCGCCTTTGACGGTGCGCAGAGGATGCTGGGGCCGGAATGGGTTGCGCTCGGTTGGGTTGCCGAGGACGCCCATGGGTTTATTGTCGATCGAGCGGCGGAACCAGTTCTGCGAGAACTCGGTGAAGGGCGAGAGGCCGGTGGGGCCGTGGAACGTGACGAGGCCGGTCTTTTGATGGATCGCAAGATGGAGGCCGGTGATGTCGCTGTAGCCGAGCATCAGCTTGGGGTTCTTGCGGATGAGTTCGTAGTCGATGCCGTCGAGAAGCTGGGGGGTGCCGTAGCCGCCGCGGACGCAGATGATGCCTTTGACTTCCGGGTCGGCGAACATCGTGTGGAGGTCTTCGATGCGGGCGGGGATGCTGTCGCCCAGTTTTGCTTCGCGGCGGCCAACCTGCTTGCCGACCTTGGTCTTCCAGCCGAACATCTCGGCGGTAAGGAGCATGGTCTGGAGCTGGTTGGGATCCGCAACGAAAGTGCTAGGGCTGACGAGGCCGACGGTGTCGCCGGGACGCAGCATCCTGGGCTTGACGATGGGAGAGGCCGTGCCGGATTGGGCAGCTATGGCTGCGGACGGCACGGCGGATACGAATTCGCGGCGCTTCATTACTGGAGAGGTTACCAATTTGTCATGCTGCCGTCGGGACGACGGAAGAGTTGGATCGGCTGGTCGTGCTTGGTGACCTCGAAGAACATCGGGATCTTGGTGGCATCAAAGGTGACGCCGAGGCCAGGGCGCTGATTGGGGTAGAGCTTGCCGGCTTTGAAGTCGAAGCACTCGGGGAGGTAGGACTTGTGTGGCAGTTCGATGGCGGTGCCGGTCATCTCCATCATGACGGGGCCGGAGAAGACGCTGTTGCAGTGGACGAGCGTGGCTTCGGCGATGGGGCCGGTGAAGTGGGGAGTCTGGCCGACGTAGTGGGTTTCGCAGAGGGCGGCGAGCTTCATGTATTCAGTGACACCGCCGCAGTTGGGGATGGAGACGCGGTTGTAGTCGATAAGGCGGCCTTCGATCAGTTCGTTGATGTCCCAACGGTGGCTGTGCTGTTCGCCGACGGCGATGGGGACTTTGACCATGGGGCGGAGTTGCTTGTAAACGCTGTTGTTCTCGCTGCGGACGAGGTCTTCGACGAAGTAGGGTTCGAGGGGTTCGATCATGCCGGAGAGTTTGACGGCATCGGGGAAATCGAGGCGGGTGTGGAAGTCGATGGCCCAGTCGCCGGCCTTGCCGACACCTTCGCGGATTTGCTGGCATTGCTCGAGGGTTTTGTGGACCATGGCGCGGTTTTGGAAGGCAGCGCCCTGGCCGGGGTCGGCGACGGAGGTGCGGAAGGCGCGGAAGCCGTATTCGACGCAAGCGCGGGCGTTCTCGACTAAATTGAGTTTTTTGGGATTTGGGAAGCCGGTGCAGTAGCACTCGACGTGCTCGCGGGAGAGACCGCCGAGGAGTTCATAGACGGGGACGCCGAGGGCTTTGCCTTTGAGATCCCAGAGGGCGAGATCGAGAGCACCGATGGAGTGGGTCTTTTCGCGGCCGGCCGGATAGAAGAGGCCGCGGAACATGAGCTGCCAGAGGTGGTCGATTTTGGTGGGGTCCTGGCCGATGAGTTGGGAGGCCAGTTGCTTGACGAGATCGGGGGAGCCGCCTTCGCCGATGCCGGTGAGCCCGGCGTCGGTCTCGATAGTGACGACGTGGAAGCTCTGGTTCACCATGGGGCGTGTGATGGGCGAATTGTAGTAGCGGATGCGCGTAATTTTCATACGCTTCAATTCGGCGTTCGCTTTTTCAATGAGGGGCGGGGTGAGGGCTGCTCCGGCGAGGAAGTTGCGTCGGGAGAGTTTCATAGACTTTGGTCTTTATGTTATATGTTGTCTATTATGCGAAAGCTTTTCGGAATTGTCGCTTTCGCATCTGGACTCTTCGCCCAGATCCCTGTTACAGATCCTCTTGTCGTAGCGAAATGCTCTGGATGCCATAGCAAGGATGAAAAAGGGAATCTCAGCCGGATCTCCTGGGTGAGATCTGCGCCTGAAGGGTGGCAGCAGGCTATCAAGCGGATGGTGCGGCTGCATGGGGTCTCGCTCAAGCCTGAGGAAGCACGCAAGGTCGTGCAGTATTTGAGCGATCAGCATGGACTGGCTCCGGAAGAAGCCAAGCCGGGCATTTACTATTTCGAGAAGCGGCACCTGGATCAGGAAAAGTACCCGGAAGTAGTGCGGGATGCTTGCGTGAGTTGCCATCCCTATGGCCAGGCGATGAACTGGCGGCGAGACGCCAAAGAGTGGGATTTGCTGGTGAACATGCACATCGGGTTCTTCCCGGTAGTGGAATGGAACAGCTTCCGTGGCATGCAGCGTGGACCTGCGGGGCCGCCGGTGCCGGGCGCAGATACGCGGACGCCTGTCGAGAAGGCGATTGAGCAAATGAAAACCGACTTTCCCCTTGAGACGAAAGAGTGGGCCGCGTGGACGGCATCGCGGCGGCAGGCGAAGCTTGCCGGGCGCTGGCTGTTGAGTGCATCGCAGCCGGGCAAGGGACGGTTTACCGGTGAGGTGACGATCGAGCCTGGGGCGAGCCCGAATGAATGGGTGACGCGTTCAACGATGACGAGCATTGAGAGCGGGCAGACGATCACGCGCGAAGGCAAGAGTGCTCTCTACACCGGTTATTCCTGGCGCGGCCGCAGCGGCGCGAATACGAATGCAGTGCGTGAGGTGATGATGGTTTCGCGCGATCAGAGCATGATCGAAGGGCGCTGGTTCTGGGGCGCTTATGACGAATTCGGCTACGACGTGAAGCTGGTGCGGACCGAAGATCGCCCTGTGATTCTGGCGACCAGCGTGACGGCACTGCGGGCGGGTAAGACGACCACGTTCCAGATTCTGGGAGATCAATTTCCGACTGGGTTGACGGTGGGCGATTTGGACCTGGGTGCCGGCATCACGATCAAGAGGCTGGGCAGGCAGACGCAGTCGACCTTGATTGAGGTTGAAGTCGAGGTGGCTGAGAAGGCCCCGCTCGGACCGCGCGATCTGGCAGTGAAGCGGACCGTGGCGGCGGGAGCCATCGCAGTATATGACACGGTGGATTACATCAAGACTGCCAGCGATACGGCGATTGCACGGCTGGGCGGTGGCAGCACTGCGTTCAATAAGGGCTACATGCAGTTTGAGGCGATCGGGTTTAATCGGGGACTTGACGGGAAGCCGAATACTCCAGATGACATCAATCTGGGTCCGGTGAAGGCGGAATGGTCGCTTGAAGAGTTCTTCGCCGTGTATGGCGACGACGATGTGCAATATGTCGGGACGATCGATAAGAGTGGTTACTTTACTCCATCGATTGAGGGCCCGAACCCGAAGCGGAAGTTTTCTCGGAATAACTACGGTGATGTGTGGGCAGTTGCGACCTATAAGGGCGAGGATGCCGCGAAGCCGAAGGATGGCAGCCCAATCACGGCCAAGTGTTATCTGGTGGTGACGGTGCCGCAGTATATGCGTTGGGATCAACCCGAGGTGGCGCAGTAAACATGCAGTTGCAGTTGTCGGAGTTTCATCAGTTTGAGGCCGCGGGGCATCCGTTTTTGTATCTGGTGCCGAGCGGTGGGATCTTCGCTGTCGACGATCTTTCCAAGCGTGCGATCGCTCTCTTGAAGGAATCGCCGCGTGATGCCAAGGCGCTGCTCGATGAGCTGGTGGCTGGCGGGGCGAGCGTGGAAGATGCGAAGAATTGCATCGAGGAACTGGTGGCGTCGCGGGCGTTTGCGCCCGAGGGTGGTTGGAAGGAACCCGTCGACGAGGCGCCGGCGAAGTTTCCGCTGCAGACGCTGGTGATCAATTTGACGAACCAGTGCAATCTGAGCTGCCAGTATTGCTACGAGTTTGGCGAAGACAAAGTGGCGACGCCTGAGGGCAAGCCGAAGTTCATGGAGCTGGAAACGGCGAAGCAGAGCGTGGACTTTTTGTTTCGTGAGGCGGCGGAGCGCAAGTCGGTGCACATCACGTTTTTTGGCGGCGAGACGTTGATGAACTTTCCGCTGTTGAAGCAGGTTGTGGATTACTCGCGGGATGAAGCGGCCAAGCGTGGGGTGACGATTGATTACTCGTTGACCACGAATGGGACGCTGTTGCGGCCGGACATCATTGAATACCTGACGGCGAATGCGATTGGGGTGACGGTTTCGATGGATGGCCCCAAGGAGATGAACGATCAGCTGCGTGTGTTCGCCAACGGCAAGGGCAGCTATGACATCATCGCGCCGAAGGTGAAGGAACTGCTGAAGAATCACAATACGCGGCCGATCGCGGCGCGGGTGACTCTAACCAATGGTGTGAAGGATGTGAAGAAGATCTTCAACCATCTGAAGCACGAGTTGGGTTTTCACGAAGTGGGCTTCGCGCCGGTGACGACTTCGCCCAACCGGTTGTATGCGATCGACGAGAACGGGTTGAACGGGGTGCTGGCCGAGTTTGAAGAGCTGGCTTATGAGTATCGCGACTACGCATTGCGGGGCGAGCATCACGGGTTTTCGAACGTGAGCGATACGCTGAGCGAGTTGCATCAGGGTATTTCGAAATCGCATCCTTGCGGAGCGGGACTGGGCCTGCTGGGAGTTGGTCCGTCGGGTGACATCTCGCCGTGCCACCGCTTTGTGGATAGCGACGAACATAAGCTGGGCCATGTGTCGGAAGGCATGGACACAGCGAAACAACAGGATTTTTTGAAGCACGGACACATTCACGCCAAGTATGATTGCCATACTTGCTGGGCGCGTCCGGTGTGCGCAGGTGGGTGTTATCACGAGGCCTTTGTGCGCTACGGAGACACGGGGCACGCCAACCTGCATTATTGCGACTGGATCCGCGGATGGACTGATCTTTGCCTGCGAATTTACGGCGAGATCGCCACGCACAACCCTAGCTTCCTGAACCATTTTGAACAGAGGAAAGCAGCATGAGACACTTACGCGCCATTAACAAAAAAGCGCGCCGCATCGATGACCTGCAGACAGCAACCGACGGCGACGTGGTTGCGATGCAGCAGAACGCGAATGCAGCGCAACGGCCCCATTATCCGATGGGCTGCTCGATCGTTTTTTCGCCGGGCTGGGAAGTCGATTCCAGCGGCGGCACGGCGGGGCTTTGCCAGCCCGTCGAGCGTGACCTGTACGACTGCTACATCAGTTGCTACTGGCCGGCGCAGGTGCCGGACCACTTGAACAATTACCCCGAGTGGACCAGCAAGTGCGCGGCGGCGACCAAAGACTGGCGCAATATCGATTTGGTGTTTCCATAAAAATGCAGAGACGCGACTTCTTAACCACCCTTGCGGCCGCTGGCGTAGCGTCCGCGCAAAAGACTGCCAAGCTCGGCACCCTGTTTGTTGGGGGCTGGCAGAAGCGCATCCTCATGATCGACGAGGCGACCCGCAAAGTTACCGGCGAGATTCCGCTGAAGCTGGATGTACCGCGTTCCATTATGTGGAACGAGGACAAGACGAAGATCATCGCGCACTGCCAGCTTGGCTCCGGGTTCGAGATCATCGACGTGGCGACGCGGAAGCTGGAGCGCAGCTTCAAGGTAGACACCGGCGGCAAGCAGTATCGCCCGAGTGGCTTTGCCTGTTCGCCCGACAATAAGAAGCTGTACACGGCGCTCTATACCGTTGAGAAGAAGATCGACCGGTTTGAGATCTCCAAGCCACAGTGGGCGATTATCGACATGGTGGGCGAGAAGATCGAGAAGGTCGTCGATTTGCCGAAGGATCAGCAATTGCGGGGCGGCGGTGGACGTGGCGGTGGTATGCGCGTCTCGCCGGATGGCAAGCTGCTCTATCAGTTCCGCGACAACGTGGTGATCTATTCGACGGAAGACTTTAAGGAAGTCGACAAGATCGAGTTGTCGAAGCCGATGTTCCCTGGCGTGGAGCGCGTGATGATTGGGCCGGGCGACGATCCTTACGAGGAACGCGGGACAGTGTTCGGATTCTTCAACTCTGTTGACCCGATCGTGCACAAGTCGACCTTTGGGTTTGCGACTTTCGATCTCGACAGGCGGACCTTCAAGTTCACGCCAGTTGGACCTTCGGCGGCGAATACGATGGGCCTGCGACTGACACCGGATCGCAAAACCGGCTACACCGTGGCGATGAATGGCTTTGGCGCGAACCGCCGCACTGAGTTCTGGAGCTTTGATATCCAGTCGAAGCAGATCACTCAGATGCAGGAGTTTGATGGGCGCAGCCGGTTTGAGTTCAACATTTCGTCGGATGGGAAGCTCGCCTATATTTATGGCGCTGGTAACACGATCGAGATGTACGACACGGCGACATTCAAGATGGTGAAGGACCTCGACGTGAATCTGGATATGACCACGAATATGCTGGTTCTGCCAGGCTAATGAAGGGTTTCGCGCGTTACAAGTTTTGTTTGCCTTATTTAGCCCCGCACTATGCGGGGCTTCTCTTTGTTACCGCTGTCGGGTTGGCGTCGACAGCGCTGAGCCTTGTGCAACCCTATCTGACGAAGCTGCTGATCGATGAGGCGCTGCTCAAGAAGGATGGGTCGCGCCTGATCGAAATCGCGGGGCTGATGGTGGGGACGAGCGTGGTGGCGTTCGCGTTTAACGTGAGCGCGGGGTATCTGTATACGAAGATCTCGGCGAAGGTATTGTTTGCGATGCGGGCGGACTTGTTGCGGCATCTGCATTCGCTGTCGCCGCGGTTTTATGCGCAGTGGAAGATGGGGGATGTGCTGTCGCGGCTGAACAACGACATCAGCGAGATTCAAAGGGTGGTGGCCGATGCGCTGCTGAGCGTGCTGGGGAATGTTGGGTTTCTGGTGGGCAGCGTTGTAATTCTGATCGGCATGGATTTGAAGTTGTTTGCGGTTGGAGTTGCGGTGTTGCCGGTGGCGTTATGGGTGTCGTGGCGGTTTCGTGAGGTGCTGGCTGAGCGGGTGAGGGAGATGCGAGAGAGGTCCGCTGATATTGGGAGCTTTCTTTTGAATACGCTGCTGGGGCAACGCGTGGTGGCGGCGTTCGATGTGAATGGGCGGGAGGCGGCGCAGTTTGCTGCGCGGAATGATGGCTACGTTGGGGCGCTGTTACGGATGCAGTTGGTGTCATATAGCGCTTCGGGTTTGCCGGGGATGCTGCTCGCGTTGTCGACGGCGGCGGTGTTCTGGGTGGGCGGGCAGCAGGTGATTGCCGGAACGATGACGGTGGGGACGCTGATGGCATTTCTCGCGTATCACATGCGGCTGTTGTCGCCGGTGCAGGCGCTGATGGGCATGTATACGAGCCTGGTGACGGCGCAGGTTTCGCTCGAACGAGTGGAGGCTTTGTTTGCGGTTGCGCCCGAGGTGAAGAGCGGCGAGAAGCGGCTGAAGGATGTGCGTGGGGATGTCGAGCTGAAGGGTGTTTCCTTCGGGTATGGCGCGGGGCAGCCGGTGCTTGTAGACGTGAATTGGAGTGTGGGCGCGGGGATGGTTGGTTTGCTGCTGGGGCCGAGTGGCCAGGGGAAGAGTACGCTGACGGATTTGCTGGTGCGATTTTATGATCCCGCGAGCGGGAGCGTCTTATTGGATGGGGTGGATCTGCGGGAGATTCAACTGGGGGATTTGCGGGAGCAGGTTTGCGTGGTGGAGCAGACGCCGTGGTTGTTCCCGGTGAGTCTCGGTGAGAACTTGCGATATGGCAGGCCGGAGGCGAGCGATGTTGAGTTGTTGGAAGTGCTCGGGGCGGTGGGACTCGCGGAAATGTTTACGGACCTGAATGCACTGGTGGGTGAGCGCGGATTGACGTTGAGCGCAGGGCAGAGGCAACGGATTGCGATTGCGCGAGCCTTGTTGCGGAGGCCGCGGGTGTTGGTTCTGGATGAGCCGACAGCGGCGTTGGACGAGGCGAGCGGGAAGCTAGTGACGGAAGGGCTGCGGCGGTATCTGCCCTCGACGACGCTGATCATCGCGACGCACCGGCTGGCGATGCGTGAAATTGCGGATACGGTGCTGGAGTTGCGATGAGGGTTCGTGTGGCGATACTGGATAGTGGGGTTCATGCGGGGCATCCGCATGTGGGGGAGGTTGCAGGCGGCTTTGATGCGACTGGCTTAAGTGGGGATTTTCTCGACCGGATCGGGCATGGGACCGCAGTGGCGGGGGCGATTCGGAGCCATGCGCCGGATGCCGAGATTTATGCGGTGAAGATCTTCGAGCGGAGTTTGCGGACCAACATGGAGATCCTTCTGCGGGGGATTGCGTGGGCCCTTGAGCAAAGGATGGACATCCTCAATTTCAGCCTGGGAACGCAGAACCCGGAGCATGCGGGAGCGTTTGAGCCTTGGGTGAAAAAGGGGGCGATTTGGGTGAGCGCGGCGGATGCATACCCTGGGCTGATCGAAGGCGTGATTGGTGTGGAAATCGACGCGACGCTTGAGCGTGATCAACTGCGGCAGGTGGCGGAGAATCGATATGCGGCGAGCCCTTATCCGCGTGAAATTCCGGGCGTGCCCCGAGAGAAGAACTTACAGGGCATCAGCTTTGCAGTGGCGAATGCGACCGGGTTGCTCGCGGCAAAGTGGCCGGAGCGCCAGGTTATTTTTTCGCGGACCGACCCCAAGGGCTAGGACCAGTGCGGGCGGGAGCGGCATAGCGCTTGCGAATTTGCGCCAGGGCTTTGTTGTTGTCTTCGATGCTGTATTCGAAGACGGCGCCTTCTTCGCGGAGTTGGCGCTGGAGGTCGGAGATGCTGATGTCCTGGATGGCCGAGTTGGCCTTGGCGGCGAGGGCAGCAGCGATGCCGGCGGCGTGGCCGAGGATCATGTACTGGGGCTCCATGCGCATGCTCGAGTAGGCGATGTGGCTTGAGGAGAAGCAGACCGGGACCAAAAGATTGGTGGCTTCGCTCTTCTTCGGTACGAGGACGCGGTAGGGGATCTGGTAGGGCTGGACGGGTACCTGAACGTCGCCTTCGTTTTCGACGAAGCCGCGATCGTTGATGAAGCGCTGGACGTTGTGAGAGTCGGAGTTGTAGCTGCCCATGCCGATCACGTCGGTCTTGGTGCGATCGGTCTGAAGATCTTTCTGCGAGGCGACGAAGTCGCTCACCATGCGGCGGGCTTCGCGGACGTAGAGCTGGTTGGGCCAGTGATTCGTAGCGAGGTATTCGTCCATCGCAAGGCCGTAGGAACGCACCTCGTTTTGGAGGGATTGGGGCACGCGGGGATCGTTGGCGAGGAAGTAGTAAAAGCCCTGCTGGTAGTCGACGTGGTCTTGCCAGATGCGTGCGCGGACGGCATAGCTGCCATCGGGGTACTCGTAGTTGCGACCGATGAAGTCGGTGGAAAAGCCGTTGCGATTGTTGAGGTCGACCTTGCCGTTGGGGATGATGCGCATGAGGCTGACTTCGTTGAAGGTCATGGGACGACCGAGGTAAGGAAGCATCGCTTCAAGGTGGAGGGCGAGGAGCTCGTAGCGCTTGGGGTCGTAGTTGGCGGGCTTGGGCCAGGGGATGCGATTTTCAGGAACGTTGGTGGCGATGACGCGGAAGTTGTAGGCCTGGATGCGCTTGTCGGCAGAGCCGGGAATGCCGCGGGGCTCGGTGGAAATTTCAGGGAGGACCTTGCCGTCTTTACCGCGAGCCGGGACATCGACAGCGAACTGGTGGCTCTCGGTGTGAGCGCGGACGCCAGCAAGAGATTCGTTGTACTGGCTGATGCCCTCGCGGCCGAAGGTGTAGCTGACCTTGGCCTGGGCCATGAGGTCGCCTTCGTAGCTTGAGTCGGCGAAGAAACGGGCACGGAAGCGGGCACCGTTCTCCATGACGATTTCGGTGATGCGGTTGCCTTGCTTGAGGACGCCGGTTTGCTCTTTGAGGCGATGGTTCTCAAAGAGGGTGACGTCAACTTCTGTCATCCAGTCGCGAAACAAAGACTCGGCAACTTTGGGCTCGGGCATCCAGGCAATCTCCTGCAGATGCCGGTTGAGGCTGTAGCGTTGACCGGCGCGATAGTAGAACTCGAGCGCCATGCCTCCAATGACTTCTTTCTTGCCCATGTCGGTGCCGGACAGGCCACCGCTGACCATGCCACCGATTTGGTTGCGGGGTTCGAGCAGGGCTACCTTGAGGCCCTGGCGGGCGGCAGAGACGGCCGTAGCGACGCCGCCAGCAGTGCCGCCGTAGACGACCAGGTCAAAGGACTGCTGAGCGAACAGGGACCCAGCGGCGAGTAGCAGGATTGAGAGTTTCATGGAAGTCTCCTAGAAGGTCATGCGCATGCCGAATTGCATACGGCGTGCGTCGAGCGCACTGAAAGTTCGACCGAAGTTGGCATTGGTATTGACACCCGCGGCATTGGGGGCAAAGCCCGTGTCGGGGCCGTTGAGATTGACCGTGTTGAGAGCGTTGAACATCTCGACGCGGGTCTCAAGTCGAATGCGCTCTTTGATGCGGAAGGTCTTGAAGATCGAGAAGCTGACGTCGAGCAGGCCGGGAGCACGGGTGCTGGGCAGTGTGCGTGGGGCGTTGCCGATGACGAAGTTGGCGGGGTTGCGGAAGGCGTCGGTGTTGAGCCACTTGTTGGCGGTTCGCTGCCCCGAAGGCAGGGTTGGGTTGGCGATGAGATCGGGATAGTTGATGCCTGTGAAATTGTTGCTGCCGCGGACGATCAAGGGGAGCCCGGTTTGCATGGTGGCGATGGTGTTGAACTGCCAGCCGCCGAGGATGGCGTCGGCAGCCTTGGGGATGTTTGAGGCAAATTTGCGGCCACGGCCGAAGGGGACCTCGAAGATGCCGCTGGTGACGAGGCGCTGGGAGACGTCGTCCTGATCGATGGCCTTCTCGAGACGGCGGTTGTAAGCACCGATGCGGAAGTCGCCAAGGCCAGTGGCGTTGCCGCCGCCACCGACGCTGAGGGCATCGCTAATGAGCTTGCTCTTGGTGTAGCTGAACAGGGCCGAGATTCCGGAGGAGAAACGCTTTTCGGCGAAGAGCTGCAAGGAGTGGTAGGAAGAGCTGGCGTTGTTGGCGGCGAAGGTTTGGACGTTTTGATAGTCGGGATAGGCGCGTAGAAGCTGTTGCCGCTGCACGGTGGCACCGGAGAGAGCGCCGCTCGAGATCTGGCCGAAGAAGGGATTGGGGACGCTCTGCTGGAGACTGAGGCCTTCAGAGAAGAAGCGGGGATCGAGCTGATTCAGGTTGTAGTTGCCGCCGAAGAGTTTGATGCCACGGCTGCCGGCGTAGACAGCGCTGGCCGTCCAGCCGCCCCAGAGCGCTTGCTGGATGGTGAGGTTCCATTGCTGAATGTATGGGGTGCGGCCGTTGCGATCCTGATATTGGCCGTTGAAGCCACGGAAAGCACTGGGGCCGCCGGAGGCACCGAGAGGCCGCAGCAGGAAGCCTGGGCCAGCGCTGAACTGGAAGGCTTTGACCGGTGTGCTGCCAGAGGCGACGAAAGGGGTATCGATGGAGAAACCAAGAGCGTTGGAATTGTCGCCCTGGGTGTGACCGATTTCAGAGATTGTGTAGATCAGGCCGTAACCGCCGCGGATGGCAGTTTTGCCGTTGCCGCGCGGGTCCCAGGCGAAGCCGACTCGGGGGCCAAAGTTGTTCTTGTCGAGATCGACAAAAGTGGCGGGGCGGCTGACACCCGCGTAGGTGAGGACGCCAAGGCGATTGGTTTGCGGGTTGGTGATGAAGGGGTCGAAGCTGGAGTGGCGGTTGTGCAACTCGGTGGGGCCAAAGCTGATGTCGTAGCGAGCACCGATGTTGAGGGTGAGGGTGCGGGTGAGCTTCCAATCGTCCTGGAAGTAGATGCCCAGAGGCAGAGAGCGGTATTGCATGAAGGGCCGGAAGCCGAGGGTACCGCCACCGACTTCACCGAGCAGGAAGGAGGCGAGGGATGCGCCGGTGTTGGGCGGAGCGAGCGGGTTGCTGGTGAGGGCGGTGTTGAAGTCGTAGCGGCCCGAAGGAGCGGCTCGATTGATGAAGCTGAGGCGTGACCAGCGGAGGTCGAAGCCGGTTTTGAAGCTGTGCTTGCCGGCGTTGATGCTAACGCTGTCGACGATCTGGACGTACTGCTGGGCTCTAAGACCAGCAGAGAAACTTGGGCTGCCGATGCCCAGGTAGCCAGCGATGGCCACGGGTGGGAATTGGTCTTGAGGAACGATGGAGGGATACCCGAGTTTGGAAGGCCAGTTCTGATCGAAGCTGGGATGCAGGAAGGGGAGCCACTGGCGGGAGGCCGCGAAGCGGAGGTCGTTGACGAGTTTGGGGCTGAGAACGCGAGTGTAGTTAACGACGGCGTTATGGTTGTCGCGCTGGTCGTTGCGTGCGGCCGGATCTGCTTCGTTGAGGCCCCAGCCGCGGTCCTGGCGGGTATTGCGGGTGCTGGAGTAGCGGAAGAAGAACATGTCGCTCGTGGACATGCGGTGATCGACGCGCATGGTAGTGATGCCTTGATCGGAGGAAGAGGGCACGAGCGCGATGAAGTTGTTGGCCCCGGTGAAGGGATCGGTGGCAGTGGCGTTGGGAAGGGGCATGAAGGGGAGCACCTTGGCCGAGAGGCTGTCGATGCGATTTTGGGGGACGATGTTGCCGGGCAGTGGATCGCGCACGAAGCCAGCACCGTTGGGATTGGGACGGGTGGTATTGGGATCGAACAGCGGGATCAAAGCGCCAAGCCCGTTGCGGAAGTTTGAGAAATTGCCGGCACGCCATTCGGGCAGGGCGACTGTGCTGAGACGGGGAGAGCCCGTGGAGCGCCAGCGCCATTGTTCGTAGCCGGCGAAGAAGAAGGTCTTGTTGCGGCCATCGTAAAGGCCGGGGATGCGAACCGGACCACCGATGGCGCCGCCGAACTGGTTGTAGCGGAGAACCTGTTTGATGCGGCCGGTGCGGGGATCGCGCTGTGTGGCGAAGGCGTTGCGAGCATCGAGGGCATCGTTGCGGAGGAACTCGTAGAGCGAGCCGTGAAAACTATTGCCGCCCATCTTGGTGACGACGTTGATGACGCCGCCTGAGGTCTGGCCGAATTCCGCTTTGAGTGCGTTGGTTTCGACGCGGAACTCTTCGACTGAATCGGACATGGGAACCACGGCAATCTCGTTGTGGACCGGAGCGGAATTGACGCTGCCGTCGAGGAAGAACTGGTTGCCGTAAGCGGGACCGCCGTTGATGCGGATTTGTGAGAAGGCTTGATTGGAGATCTCGGCGAAGCCGTCAGTGTTGTTGAAGCGGGGCTGGACACCGGCGACGATCTTGACGAGGTTGAAGACGTGGCGGCCGTTGAGGGGCAGCTCTTCGATGCGCTTGCGCTCGACGGTGGTGCCGAGAGAAGAATCTTCGGTTTGGATGCGAGGGATCTCGGCGGTGACGTTGATGCTCTCGGTGACAGCGCCGACGTCGAGCTTGATGTCGATGCGGAGGCGCTGTGAGACCTCAATGGTGATGTTGGTTTGCTTGTAGGTTTTGAAGCCGGAGGCAGTGGCTTCGAGCTCGTAGCCGCCGACGGGAAGTTGGCCGATCGAGTAGGTGCCGTCTTGCGAGCTGGTGCCGGAGTATTTCAGATTGGAGGCACGCAGAGTGACATTGATCCTGGCGGCAGGGACGCCAGCGCCGTTCTGATCGACGACGGTGCCAGTGATAGTACCGAGGGAAGTCTGGGCGGCAAGGGATGAAACGAGGGCAACCAACGGGGTGGCCAGCAAGGCAAATCTAGACATAGAAAAACTCCTCTGTATGTCTCAATAGTAAGTGACTCATGGGGAGAGGGTGTCAAGACGTCCAAACTTCGTCCAGCGGATTCATAGTATCTCGACCTTCAGTTAAGCCCTTCGCCTCGATATAAGGTTGCTTTGCCCAAGGCGCGCAGCGGTCAAGGCCAAGCGCAGCTTGCCCGTAGGGTCGCCTTGACGGC
>VFZU01000095.1 GCA_016870995.1 Acidobacteriota bacterium | reverse complement strand
CGATTTTTACGTTTTTTCAGAAGTCCGGAGCTTCGCCACACCTTCGCTGTTCCGGGCCAAAGTGGGGAGTGCGGAGAGCTGGTGAGAAATCCGGGTTAGCTGACTCGCAAAGGCTCAGATCTCAGTACTTCACGCACCAAACTCCCATTCGACGCGATGCGAATGATGTGCAAAGAATTGGTCCCGATCAACACGATCAACTGAAAGGCAGTAACCAGTAGAACCGCGCTGCAGAGCGTGGTAAGGCATTGGCCAATGTCTCTGGCACTCGCCCATCCGACCCAGATGGCTAGAAGAGATCCCGTCACATTCATCCCAAGGATAAGTGTTACCAATCGGCTAGAGATTTCCACCGTCACTCTAAATCCTGTCCCTCCCAAGGCAAGCCGCGTCGCTACTTCGCCTGATTTCTGCCGTGCTTCAAGAATCAGCACCCAAACCAATCCAACGATGCAGGCGCCCAGCGCCAAAATTCCCAGCGATTGCATCAGGCTCAACCGTTGGCCCTCATTCAGGAAAGCAGAATCCCAAAAGGTCCGCAATCGATTCGGGCCACCAACAAATTCCCATGCCCCCGATTGCATCAAACCCTTCTCCTTTGCCGCTCTTTGATGTGCGTCTGGCGAGACCCGGTCATCCAATAAAAGATAGACCCAATTGGTCGGCTCAAACAGGAATACAGCTGGCATTTCCATTCCAGCCGAGTCGCGGCAAACTCCAGCCACTTGATATTCTCGATCTACAATTCTAACCCTCGATCCAATGGCTTGCTTGTCGCCGAACAGCGACACCGAAACCGATTGGGAGATAACAACGCTCTTCTCCAGCAATGCTTCTGGGATTGTGCTGATGTCGCTGCACCCCATTTGCAGAAGGTCTAGACCAGCCCGGCTCACATCAAAGTAACGCGCGGTGGAACTCTGCCACTCCAACCCGCGATTGGAACTGACTGTCACCGTTGTAGGACGTTGCATCGGCAAAGGCATGATGTAGGCGGCTTCTTCATCTCGACCCGTCAAGGTGGACTGCAGTTGTCCTAACTTTGATTTCCACTTCTGAGCGTCAATTTGGTTAGCGTTCAAATTCAAGCGCCAGGCACTCAATCCATCCACTCGAAACCCTCGATCCTTTCGCTGGCCGGCTTCAAAGTTCGTTCGCTCAATAATCGCGATCCCTACGCAAGCGGCAACCGTGAACACTTGAAGGCAAACCGCGCAGGTCAACAGAGCGGTTGTCTTTTTCTGCATGCGTGCCCCGATTCGACCACCAAACTCGCCAAGTATAAGGCAGAGGGCAGCCAGCACTGAAAACATCAATGTCCGTTGTAACGAATCACACATCAAGAGTTGGGCGAAGAACCAAGCCAATAACAGTGCAACCGAAATCAACCCAAAGCGCATACTGTAGCGTTTTCCGAGCCTCCTCCAATAGTGGCTGCTCATCTCCCCCAACGAAACCCGAATCCAGTCCGCCCTCCGTTCCATGGCAGCTTCCATCAGCCCCAAACTAAAAGCGGCAACCAGACTGGAAAGCAAAGTAGCGGAGCCCAATAGAATCAACAAAATCAGGAGCGGTCGCTGCGAATTGATGATTTCATCCTGCCAGGATGAATATTTGAGAACATGCTTGCTGTTGCCAATTTTGGACTGCTTTCTGGAGAGCTCAAATGATTTAAAGACTTGTTTAAGCGAGCGGTCCGAAGCAGATCGATCCATCGGAATCACCAAAGCTTGATAGATCTGATTCAGGGGGTGAAGATAAGCCTCTCCCTGCAACAGGGTCGAAATCAATCCAATCCTGTCTCTTCCACCTAACCTTTCAAGTACGACCGAATTCCATCGATCACGAACCACCTCGCACTGCTTGCCATCCGCCGTTATTGGACCTCCACCAGTTGCAAGCCCTCCCTCAGTGACGTCCAGGCAACGACTCATCTGTAGATTACGGAACCCCTTCAAAATTCCACTCAGGGCATCGATGTCGCCTGCAGACCGGCCGATGCGCAGCATCGGCTGGTAAGTCACTGTTTTTGCCATGCGAACCTCAGAATGCCAGATGCGGTATGGCACGACGATAGCTTTTCCGGCGAGCTTCGACTTTAGGTCCTCAATCTCCAATCCAGAAAGTCCAACTCCGACTCGGAGATTGCGGACATCTGCCGACTCCACCCTATAAATAGAGTGTTTGAAAACAGTCAGAAGCGGTTCGAGCAGATTCGAATACAAAAGCAAGCAACAAGCTGAAATGCAGACTGACAACACAGCCAGGCAAACCGGAATGAAAACTCTCTTCATGAGTCACCCTTTACGGGACCATTGGGTCGAGACTTCGACCCAATGGCAGTCCATCAGATCATCGACACTTGTTCAGGACGCAGTTGCAGCCATTGTTGCAGACACCGTTACATGCTTGCCCCGTGCAAGCGAAGCCGTCTCTCTCCTCCTGCGCTTCAAGTCTCGGCGAGGCACTGCCGACAAGGGCCCATACTGCAGCCGCAAATAGCAATGTCCTAAGAATATTCTTCATGTTGCATTTCACTTTCTTGGTTTGATTGGAGGTTTCAACTGCGACGGGCCAGTTTGCTCAGCAGCAGCTTCTTGAGAGTGAAGAACGTAGGCATCTATCTCAGATAACTGGATATTTCTTGCGTTGTTTTGGCCCCGGCCAATCCAGTCCAAGTGCGAAGAACTTTGATGCTCGAGTCAGTCAACACAGTTTGGGGGGGGTGTCTTTAGGTTCAATTCACTCCTGTCCAAATTAGCCCATTGCCACCGGGCTGAGGTGACGCTCCTCTGCTAGGGTGAAAATCAGTTCGGCCAAGAACGAAGATCACGCCCGGAGGAAGCGCCATGAACCGAGTATCCAGCATTTTCAGCCAGATGTTGAAAGAGGTTCAAGCGCCATTGTTTCAATTGGCCGTAGATAGTCATCGGGGAGAGCGGCATGCGCGTGGATTCCGTTGCTGGGACCAATTCGTGGCGATGTTGTTTTGTCAGTTGGGGCAGGCCAAGAGTCTGCGAGAGATCGAGGAAGGACTGCTGGCCATTCGACGTTGGCGTACGCCAACCAGCACTGTCCTTGGGAGATCTACGAGACGCTCTTTCACTCTTTACTCGGCAGCTTGGTGGCCAAGCTCGGTCCGGCACCGTCGGCGTCTCGCCTCGGCCTGCCCGGCAAGCTGTTGAGTTTGAACAGCTCCGTGATTGATCTTTGCCCCAAGGTCTTCGATGGGGCGAAATACCGGACCGCCAAAGGTGCAGTCAAGCTGCATCTGGTGCTCGATCACGATGGACTGATCCCGCATTACGCCGTGATCACCGACGGCAAGACCAGCGATATCGCCGTGGCGCGTCAACTGGACCTGCCCAAGGGCAGCATGCTGTTGGTGGATCGAGGCTATTGCGACTACGGCTGGTTCGCGGCCTTGACCGCCAGGCGGGTGCACTTCGTGACTCGCCTGAAGGACACCGCCTTTTACCTGACCGTGGCGACAAGGACTCTCGAGGGACACGGAGTGGTTGCCGACGAGATCGTCGCCTTCGTCAAGCATGCCAACGACGATAACGAAAACTTCTTTCGGTTGGTTCGCTATCAGGACCCGGAAGCGGACCGGGAGTTTAAGTTCCTAACGAATCACCGGGAACTTCCCGCCGCCACCATCGCCGCAATCTACAAGTAACGCTGGCAGGTGGCGCTATTCTTCAAGGCCATCAAGCAGAATCTCCGCATCAAGAGCTTCGTCGGAACCAGCGCTAATGCACTGAAGATCCACATTTGGACAGCATTAATCGCATTGCTGCTGATTCGCTACTTACAACTGCGCAGCAAGCTGGCATGGCACTTGTCTCGATTTATCGCGCTGCTGCGGCATCAACTATTCGTGTATCGCGACCTCTGGCGGTTCCTCGACCGGCCCTTTGATGGCCCGCCAGAACCCAACTTAGATGAGGAAACTCCGCCTCCGCTGTTTGCCTTTGCCCCTGACGCCGGTGCTCACCCCCAACCTCAACCGAATTCCCGCAGTCTCGCCCCCCTCAGGGCCAATGCTGGCCGATGCCCAGCTGTCGGCTCTCGGCTAATTTGGACAGCAATGATTTAGCGGATGATCTCCGAACACCGAGGGTTGCGGGCCTCGGGTGAAGAGGTGGTTACTTCATTAGATTCCATGAAGGTCGCCGGCATGGGCTGCGTCGTCAATGGCCCCGGCGAATCGAAGCACGCCAACATCGGCATCTCTCTGCCTGGAACCTTTGAAGAGCCCGTCGCCCCGGTCTACGTCGACTCGAAGTTGTTCAAGACCCTTCGCGGCGACCACATCGTCGAAGAGTTCATCGTCATGCTCAACGATTACGTCGAGAAGACCTATTCAAGCACCCGCGAAACCGTCGGCGTCTAGAAGAAGCTAAATCAGCCCTGCCAATCACGACAGGAAAACTGTTGACAAACGATCTATTACGACACACGATATATCGTGTAACGTAATATGAACGATCCGAACCTGCTCATCCTCACCAGCCTTGCCGATGGCGACAAGCATGGTTACGCCATGATGGAAGACATTCAGGTTTTTTCTGGCGTTTCCCTTGGCCCGGGTACCCTTTACGGCGCAATCACTCGCCTCGAAGAACGTGGCTGGATCCGCCCCACAAAAAGCACAGACAGACGCCAGCCCTACACACTAACGGCGGCCGGCAAACGTCACCTCTCCGAACAACTCGAATCCCTCAACCGCTTCGTGGCGCAGGGCCGCCTGCGATTGGAGCAAACATGAATCGACATCTGATCCGATGGGCCATGCGCCTTTACCCTTCGGCCTGGCGCGACCGCTATGGCGAAGAATTCAAAGCAACGCTGGACGACATGCCTGCAATCTCGGCGGCTACAGTTTGGGACATCTTCAAGGAAGCTCTCCTCATGCGTACACCAAGAGCGGCAACAATGAAATTGATTCTGATCTTCGGGCTTGCCGGGCTCCTCATTGCCTTCGGCGTATCGTCGCGAATCGCCGATCAATACCTGTCAGAATCGCTTCTGCAGGCCTCGAGTCTCGATCGGCCAACTCTCGATCAATCCATCGGGCAGATACTTGGGCGTCAGAACCTGGTCAACCTCATTGAGAAGCACGGGCTCTTTGCACCGGAACGCTGCTGCTTGCCACTTGAAGATCTGGTGGAGATGACGAAGAAAAACGTCAGGGTCACACTCAAAGACAGCAACATTGCGGTTGGCTTCAAATCCACCGACCCACTCATCGCGCAGAGAGTCACCAGCGACCTGGCAACGATGCTCACGGCTGCGCAAACCCCGGGCCAAATCACAATCCTCGACAACGCATCAGCGCCTATGGCTTTCTACCCCAATCGGCTCAACCTGTCATTAACGGGCTTGCTAGCGGGCATGCTCATCGGCGGGGCTTGGGCCCTCGTCAAGGCGAGAAAGACGAAGCTAGCTGGCTGATGCCAGCCCGCTAAATCCGGAGTGAATCCGGCATCCCGGCGGCTGCGCCGCGATGATTCGCGCCTCGGCCTCAAGCAATGTCTGCCACCGCTCGGACACTTCCTCTTTCGGAGCCATCTTGTGAGCCATCTTCAGAAACACTTTGTAGTGCCCCATTTCACTCGAGTGCAGCGCCTTGTAGAACGCCCCAAGCTCCTCGTCCTTACTCTCTGCCGCCAGCACTGAGAATCGCTCGCAACTCCGCGCCTCGATCAACGCCGACACACACAACCGATCCAGCGTCTCCCCGGTCTTGCCGCTTCGCACCAGTCTCCGCAAATCGGATGCGTAGTAGCTCTTGTGTCCCCGCTCCATCTGTCCGCCGCGCCGGATCAACAGCCGAGTCACCTGCGCCAGATGCGAAGCCTCATCGCGCGCCACGCTCGTCATCGCCTCCACCCAACCGGGTGTCCACTCGCTCGGCCACCGCGTCATCAATTCCATAGCATTCTGGGCCGCCTTCATTTCAAGAAAAGCATGGTCAATCAGCAAGGCGATCAGGTCCACCATCGCCTCCCGCGCCCACTTCGCCGGCGTCCGCGAGAGCAGCGGCAACTCGTCAGTCTTCTTAAGCAAACTCACTTTCCTACGTTAGCTCGAAGAAATCTGAAAATTCTTTGTCATTTCTCGCGACGAAAATTCGCTTCTGTGATTGACCATGAAAAACACATCTCAACTTCTTCTCGCTCTTGCCTTCAGCCTCAGCTGCGCCCATGCAACTTTGGTGAAAACTGACTTCCTGAATCCCAATGACGGCCTGATCGTCAGAGACACCTCGACGAACTTCGAATGGCTCGCCCCCTTGTACACCCGGGGAGTTGTATTCAACGCTCCGCTGGTGCAGTCCCTCATCACAAACGATGGCTTCCGCTACGCCACTGCAACAGAAGTGACTTCCATGATCAATCTCAACTTCGGCAACCCAACTACGATCTCTCCTGGCGACGTAGCTGGTTTCAATGCTGCTGCTCAGTTTTTTTCGCTGTTCGGAGTCAACGAGTTTACCTTCTGCTCTGCTCTCCCTGGCCCCTGCCCGAGAACCCAAGGCCTTACTTCCACACCCGGCAGCAACCCGGGCTCAAGACTCGCTTTCGGCATGATTCAATTTGGCAGCACAGGCTGGTTTATCTCGAACAACAACTGGCCAACCAACATAGCCGACAACCAAGTGGGTAGCTTCCTGGTCCGTACCTACTCAGAATCTGCGGTGCCAGAACCGTCTTCTACCGCATTGATCGGGCTGGGCATGGTTCTGCTCGGCCTACGTCGAAGGATCTCGAAAACCTTCGCAACTCGATAGCTTCAGCTCATTGAGGAACTCTAGAACACCATGAAACTCCTACTCACACTCATTCTCAGCCTCACTTCAGCCAGCGCCACTCTGGTGAAGATCGACTTCCGCAATCCCAATGACGGCCTGATCGTCAAGGACACGGTCTCAAACTATGAATGGCTCACACCCCTCTACACAAGAGGAGTGAATCGGAACGATCAATTCGTGCTGAATCTCATCGCCAATGATGGCTTCCGCTACGCGACTGCGCCCGAATTGACAACCTTTTTCCAAACTCACTTCTCTCCATCTGCGATCTTCTTTCCGGGCGATGCTGCTGGCTTTAATGCGGGTAGCTCATTCATCTCGCTCTTTGGAGTTGGCTTCAACGGCGTTCTGAACAACGTTCCCTACCAATACACAGTTGGCCTATCGGGCACGCCACAGCAGGGCAATTCTACCTCTTACAAGCAGTTTGGATTTTTTGTGAGTTCAGCGGGTCTCGGTGTTTTTGAAAATGGCAGTGGTAGCAGTTCAGGCTTCGCAGGAGTCAATACCTACGGCAGCTACCTCGTACGAACTGCCGCAGAAGAGGCTGTCCCTGAACCCTCTAGCACTGCCCTCATCGGCCTCGGGCTCGTCCTCTGCACCTCCCACCGCAAAATAAAATCCAGCTTGAGACGCTAGCATTCCCCTCCGATAGATCTAAAAGTTTGGCCTGGCTCCCAAGCCGGGCCAATTTTCGTTTGGCGGGCCTCTGTTAGCATCGACGCTACAAGAGAAGATGCTCGGCGAATCGATAGCCCACTACAAAATCACAGCTAAGCTCGGCGCAGGCGGCATGGGTGCCTTGTACCGCGCCACCGACACCAAGCTCAATCGCGAAGTCGCCATCAAAGTTCTCCCCGATACGTTCGCTTCAGACCCCGACCGCCTCGCCCGCTTCACCCGCGAAGCCCAGGTCCTCGCCTCCCTCAACCATCCCAACATCGCCACCATCTTCGGCGTTGAAAATAACACCCTAATCATGGAGCTCATCGAAGGCAACGATCTCGCTGGGCCACTCCCCCTCAACGAAGCCCTGCAAATCGCAAGACAAATCGCCGAGGGCCTGGAAGCAGCTCACGACAAAGGCATCATCCACCGCGACCTCAAGCCAGCTAACATCAAAGTCACCCCAGACGGCATCGTCAAGATCCTCGACTTCGGCCTCGCCAAAGCGTCCGACGCTACCGCCACAACAACCTCCACCGACTCCCCCACCATGACGCTCCGCGCCACCCAGGCCGGCCTCATCATGGGCACCGCCGGCTACATGTCCCCCGAGCAAGCCGCCGGCAAGACCGTCGACAAGCGCGCCGACATCTGGGCTTTCGGCGTGGTCCTCCACGAACTGCTCACCGGCAAGAGACTCTTCCATGGCGAAACCGTCTCACACACCCTCGCCTCCGTCCTCAAAGACCCGATCAACTTCGCCATCCCCCAAGCGCCACAACCGATTCAGGCCCTCCTGGCTCGCTGCCTCGATCGCAACTTCAAGCACCGCTACAAAGACATCAGCGAAGCTTGCATCGCGATCGAAGACTTCCTCGCCAACCCCCAGCAGAAAGAACCAACCCAGCCGACAACCCGCCCCACCCTCTGGATCGCACTCGCCGCCACCTTCCTCCTGGCATTCGTCGCCGCTCTTCTGTGGCCGCGAGTCACCCCATCCGATAAACCTGCCAGCCACTTCAACATCTCAGGGGCCCCTGGATCGTTTATCGTGCTCAGTCCTGACGGCAAGTGGCTTCTGAAGCTGGGAGATGGTGAGTACCAAGTGCGGCGCCTCGACAGCCCCAATTGGAGGGCTCTTTCAGGAACCATGGGCGAGTCTCTTTTGGCCTTCTGGTCAGAAGACTCCACTGCGATCGGCTTCGTCTCGGCCAATCGCTTGCGTTTGATTCGTCTGGACGGCTCCCCTTCGCGAGAATTGATGGAGGTTAAGGATTTCCTGGGTGCCTCGTGGCGGGGTGGCGTGAGCGATGGCACAATCTTGCTTGCTTCGCACGGCAAGCTCAAAACCTATGATTTGCGCCCCGCAACCATAAAGGACCTCCCCATCGAATTCAAATCAACCTCTCAACCCGCAGAACCAGTCTTCCTGCCAGAGGGTGATGGCTTTGTATTTCTTCAGCAGAGTGACGACGGTATGCGCCTCTTTCGGGCTTCTCTCAATTCCTCAACCATCGATCCGTCGATCCTCACTCATCGGATGGTTCAATTTGCCAGGAATCCCACTACAGGCAAATGGCATGTCTTCTACCTTGCCGGTGAGCGCGAACTACGGAGTAGCCGCACCTTGCTGACCGCGCAGATCGACCCCAAATCCGGCAACCTCCTATCCACTCCCGTCAAGTTGATTCAAGGAATTTCCACAATTCCACCTCCAAGGTTTTGGTCGCGATTTTCAGTTGGTGGCGGCGGAGTGCTGTCGTGGACCCACATCACCGGAAGTCTGCCCATTTGGCACCTCAATTGGGTCGATCCGAGTGGCAATCTGCTTGCCAGGGTGACCGAAAACCGCAGCTTCGTTTCTTTCGCTCTATCGCCTGACGAATCCAAAATCGCCGCTCAAATCGATGATCCGGATACTCATGTCTGGATCCTGAACAGCACAACAGGTGTAGGCAGACGCATCTCCAATTCCTCAGACCAGAAATCTTACCCGCTCTGGGCGCGCGATGGCAAATCCGTCTTCTATGTTTCCTCCGCTGCGGGCGGACCAGAGATCAAGCGCCACTTCCTCGACAATGCGACCCAGCCAGAATTGCTCTGGAAAGCGGATTCGGGATTTGGCAGATTGTCCACCATCCTCGCAGGCGTTACACCCGAGGGCCGCTACCTGCTGGTTCAAACGGCAACAGGTTCGCGAAGCCGCCTGGATCTCCAGGCGCCATCACCCAGAGAGTTAGAACCCCTAACGCAAGGTCTTGGCTTTGCCAGTCTCTCCCTCGATGGCCGTTCCTTGGCTTGGAGCATGTCCAGAGAAGGTGGACTTGCCGCGCAAGCCTACCCTCCGACGTCTGGCCCCCCGAATCGCTACACCCAAAGCGCAAAACTAATTAACCAGCCCTTTTTCAGGGCGGACGGCGGCAACCTTTATGCGCACTACAACAGAAACCATCTGGCCTTCCCACTCTCTCAGGACCGCCGGCTCGCAGAACCAAAAATCCTGCGGCCCTAGATTACTTCATCAATGGTCGGTGCCGCGTCGGGCGCAGCTTCTCGCGATGACAAGCGCCTCCTCCTCCTCGAAACCGACCAAACAGAAGCCCTCAACGCCCAGGTCCTCACCGACTGGACCACCCTGCTGAACAAGCAACCCTAAAACGCTAGACCAATCCCCATCGTCACCACCTGGTGTCGCAACGCGCCATTACGCACCACCGGTCCAAATTCCAACTTCAGGTTCTCGGTAGCAGTCGACTCCTGCAGTTTCTGCGGTACCGATTTCCAGAAATCCGGTTTCCGTGTCACTGTCTCGCGAAAGTCCACTCTCAGAAACAGCCGCGGGCTCAGATGCAACTTCACCCCACCGCCATAGTTCAAACCAAACTGAAACACGCCACCGCCATCCAGATCTGGCTTAAACCCAAAGTTGTAAGCCGTCACGAATAGCGCCACATCCCGCTCGGCAAACTTCAGCAATCCACTCTTCTCCGGCGCAGCCTCAAGCAGATGGATCAGTTGCACCGCGGGCCCCGCAGCCACATAAGGCCGCACCCTCCTCCCATTCGGCGTCGGATGCACAACCGTGTTGTAGGTGAACGTCCGAATCGCCGCTTTCGATCGAGAATCGATCCCGAAGCCGACAACTTCGTCCTTGCCGTTCAACCGAAAGTTCGTCTGGCTCCGCGTATAGGCGAATTCGTTCGAGACGTACTTCCAGGTGTTCAACGTGATCTTCGGCGAAAACGTCCAACCTCGCTCAAGCGTCGTGTCGAGCCGCAATGGGTCTCGCACCACCTGCCCACCCAGGCTAGCCACCAAAGTTCCCGGCAAGCTCGTCACAGTCGATCCACCAAACCCCGTGAGGCCTCCGTTCACACTAAACGACATCTTGCTCGCATAGTCCTTCACCGCCGTATCTTCTCCGCGCATCTTCACCTTATGCCCAAGCATCGTTGGGCACGGCAGGATGCCGCACAGGCTTCGATCCATCAACAATCAGAAACTCCTGCCCTCCGTAGGGAAACATCTTGGGTGGATCGGCATCTGTCGATTTCGCTAAGAGGCCCTTGGCCAGCCTGAAACCGTGAAGCGCCTGATAGGCCATGTTGCCGCGCAACAAGTCGTTGCGCAACGTCAGAATCGTCGAGCGCAATGGCCGCACATAAGCCGATTGCCTCAGCTTCGATTGCACCCGGCTCAGATCCTCTGCATCCGCCCGGGCAGGCTTCAAGCAGTCATTCAGCCGCAGCACGGCAATCCGCCCATCCGTCCGCAGCGTATCGCCCGTTGAGTTCTTCGCATCACGCGGCACCCATGGCCGATCCTGATAGCCCACTCCATTCACACAGCCTGTCAGCAGCAAGTCGTTGATCACTTTGCTGCTTTGCTCATCGATGTTTTCGTTGATGAGATGGATGAACGTCTTTGCCCCTTTGGAAAAACCAATCCCGGAATCATAGGTCGCCGTGGAGGTCCAAACCGGCTTGCTATCAAGGCTCGAAGGTTGGGAGTAAATCCTCAAATGATGCCGCGAGAAAAACGTATTCAACGTCTTGGCAAAAGCCAGTTCCGGCTCTTTCCCATTCAGCACCAACACCGACATCGGTGCCGTCTTGTAACCCTGGTTCTCGACGATCGATCGCATCACCCCATAGCTCGACTTGCCATCGAGCTTGTCTGACCGAACCCACCCTGCCGCCTCAAACGCCCGCTCAATCGCCTCTTGCGAACCGAGATACATCAGGCTCATCAAATCAAAAGGCGTATTGTCTGTTTGCGTTGCGGCGCGAAACGGCAGTTCTTTCACCATACGATCCAGGCCAGACACGCGCAACTCAGGGTATTGCTCGCCAAATGCCGTTTCCACTTTCAGATCCGCCCCGACACGGAATCGCATCTCTGTTCCGGTCGGCAGCACCACCGAGGAATCTGGCAATCGAAACACACTCAACGAAGAAGCCAGTGCGAAGATCAAAGCCATCGGGTCAAACGCGCCAGCCGACACAGCAAACCCGGCCAACATCGAAGAAAACGTATCCGTCGCGCGAATGCCGCGAATCCGCCCTTGGGTATCCACTCTCTCGCGAGCATCATCCAGCCGGCTCACCATTCCGGCGATGGGCCGCGCCTCCTTGCCCGGAAATTGAATCTGGTCAAACTCCAGATGCAGCAGCGCCGTCTCTCGCGAGAATCCCAACCCGACCCGCCGCGCCTCCTTGACATAGCCAATCAGCTCCGTGCGAAACGGCAGCAACGTCTTTCCCTTCACCTCAACCGGAGCGATCACCTCAGCCAGTACCGGTGTCCCCGCCTTCATCACATAGGACGAAACCGTTTGCTTCAACCGGATCTGCAAGACGGTCCCAGCCGGGATTGCATCCACGACGGGCTCCTGCGCCAGCAAAGCCAGCCCAAAAGAAAGAAGAACGAATCCGCAAACCTTGATCACATTCACACCCCAGACTCAAATTGTAGAGCATGAATCGCGTTACATTGCCCCGGACGAAGTGTTATAAAAACCTTACAGTTTGATTACAGCCAGATCAGTCGTAGCCTTCCTTCTTCTCACATCCATCTACGCCCAAAAACCACCTGATCCCAAACCTGCGGCACCCCAGGAAAACACCGCCCCCGCCAATCTCCTCGGCCGCGTCAACACTCAGGCAGGCGAGGCGCGCCGCAACGAGAACATCTTCATCAACGCGCTCGACAACAATGCTCAAAGGGAATCCAGCATCCGCCTTGGGATGACGGCCACAGCCATCTCCGAGTTCACAGCAGCTAGCCGTTATTTTGGTGCTGAACTCGGCGTCGCCCCCATCAACCCGTTCCATGTCTCAGCGACCAAGGCGCAGTCCGCGCTCCACGGTAATCTCTTCTATACCCACGCCAACTCCATCTTCGCCGCCCGCAGTTTCTTTCAGGTCGGCGGTGTCCTGCCAGCCAGAGAGAACACCCTCGGCGGTCGCGTCACGATTCCCTTGTGGCGCAACGCCTGGCTCGGCCTCGACGGCTCCTATGACAGCAAGCGCGGCTTCGTAAACGGCAACATCCTGGTGCCGCGGCCGGAGGAGCGCACCTGCCTCTCCACCAACGCGAGTATCTGCGCCACCATCAACCGATTCTTCCAGGCCTGGCCGAATCAAGCGCCCAACCGTCTCGACATGGCCGCGCGCGCCCTCAACACCAACGCCCCTCAAGCCATCGACACCTCAACCACCTCCGCACGCTTCGATCAGGTTCTCGGCAAACACCGCATCACAGCACGCCACTCCTGGACCAACCAGCAAGTCGACGCCTTCCAACTCGTCGCTGGCCAAAACCCCGACACCACCACCAAATCCCACGATGCGCGCCTCACCTACACCTTCGTCAAGAGCGCCCGCACCAACCTCGACGCGACCCTCGGCTTTGTTCGCAATAGCTCGCTGCTCGTCCCCGAGCCCAACGCCGTCGGCCCGCAGGTACAAATCGGCACCGCCTTCGACAAGCTCGGCCCTGCATCGGGAATCCCTGTCGATCGCGTTCAAAACCGTTACCGCCTCGGCACTCGCATGCAGCACCAAGCGGGCAAACACACCATCTCCTTTGGGTTTGAGTACGGTCGCCTCCAGTTCAACGGCAGGGAAGTCTCTTCCAACCGAGGCAACTATTATTTCCGCAACGACTTCGGCCTCGACGCCATCACCAACTTCCGCCTGGGCAACATCAGCCGCTACTCCTTCGCCATCGGTGAACTCGACCGTGGTTTCCGCCGCCACGAGTATGCCGCCTTCGTGCAGGACACCTGGCGCTTTTCGCCAGCCCTGACGCTCACGGCCGGCCTGCGCTACCAGCCCCAAACCGGCATCTCCGAAGTCAATAACATCACGCCAATTCCCTTCAATTGCGACTGCAATAACTTCGCCCCCAACCTCGGCATCGCCTGGCGCATTCCCAGAAACCTGGGCCTGTTGCGAGTCAACTACTCCACCCAATTCGGTGAGCTTCCGCCCGCAACCCTCCAGCAACTGCGCTGGAATCCGCCCGCCTTCCAGAAGATCGAGAATCAGGCTCCGCCCTTTCTCAACCTGCTCGAAGGTGTCGTCTTCAATCCCAATGGCCGCGCCATCTTCGCGGCCTTGGATCCAAACCTCAAGACTCCCTACTCTCATCAGTACAGCGCCACCTGGCAACTCCCGCTTTCGGCACGCAAGGGCCGCCTCGATCTTTCCTACATCGGCAGCCGCACCTGGAAGCTCCTCTATTTGCTGTATCTCAATCGAGCTCTACCGGTCCCAGGCATCCCCCAAACCACCGCCACCATCAACGACCGCCGCCCCGACAAGCGCTACTTCGACTACCGCAACGTAGAGAATTCCGCACGCGCTTATTACGACGCCGCCAAAGCCACCTATACGCTCACTTCAAACAACGGCTGGCTCATCGACGTCACTTACTGGTTTTCGAAAGCCATCGACACCGGCTCCACCTTTGTCAGCATTGCCGCTGGCGACGACGCCCAGCAGGGCCACGGTCAGGTCGCCGACAACGTCAGCGCCGATCTCCGCGGCCTCAGCAATTTCCACCAGACCCACTCCTTCATCAACCGGGTTTCTTATCAGCTTGCCTATCGCAATGCGCTGATCCGCAACTGGCGAGCCTCAACAGTATTTGTCGCCAAATCTGGCACACCCTTTACCGTAATCACTGGCTCCGACGGCCCCGGCCTGGGCAACGTGGACGGAGTCAGCGGCGACCGCCCCAATATCGTCACACCAGAAATCCTCGGCCGCACCATCTCTCATCCAGATCTTGCTCCCGAGCTTCTGCCACGTTCAGCCTTCGCCTTCATCCGTCCCGGCGAACCCCGCGGCAACCTTGGCATGACCACCTTCTTCCGTGCAGGCTTTCGCAACCTCAACGCGAGCATCGAGCGGCGCTTCACCCTCAAGCAGGACTACGCCATCGCCTTCCGCGCCGAGACCATCAACGGACTCAACACGCCTCAGTTCGCCGAGCCTGTTGCCGACCTGTCAAACCCAGCCTTCGGCAAAATCACCAACACGCTCAACGACGGGCGTACCTTTCGCTTCTCGCTTAGCCTCGAGTTCTAGCGCGCATACCGCGCGGCGATCGCCTCTAGCCTCTTGGCGATCTCTGCCGAGCTGATCCACTTGCCCCGCAACAGCACACCGGACACCTTGCGCATATTCGCAACAGCTTCAAGCGGATTTGCATCAAGCAACACTGCGGCACCCCGCTGTCCGGTCGCGATCATGCCAAACGCATCCTTCGTCTTGAAGTAATCCCCAACACTGGCTGTCCCAAACCGCAGGATGTCATACGGTTTCATCCCCGCTTCGGCCATCACCTTCATCTCTCGATGGATCGAGAACCCAGGCACACTGTACTGTTGCGGCGCATCAGTCCCAAACAAGATCTTCACGCCCTGCTCAGAGAACACCTTCAGCAGGCGCTTAAGGTCCCGCGCCACACGGTCCACCTTCTCGCGCGAAAAAGTGAACATGGACTGTCGGCCCTGAAACGCCTCCCGCCACTGTGTCACCATCGCTCGCGGCATGTACTGCAGCTCCGGATATGCATTCACTTCCGCAGCATCCTTGGCCCCAATAATCGTCTCCCAAAGCGCCATCGTCGGCACCACCGCCGCCCCAGCCGCCTTGGTCCGCGAGGCCATCTCCACCATCCATGCATCCGCGATCGGCTCTCCCTGCTTGTCGAGATATTCGATGTATCCATCCAGGTGGTCGATTGTCTCTTGCCGCAGCTCCAGTGCATGCAGGATCCCCACCGCCGCCGGCACATGCCCCGAGAATCGGATCCCCAACGATTGCGCCGTAGCCGCCATTGCGTCGTAAGCATCCCGCGGCACTCCCGGGTGAATCTTCAACAGATGCCACCCCTCCGTCTTCTGTTGCTTCACGCGCTCCACCGCCTGAGCCACACTCTTCACCGTCGCCCCGCTAAAGCTCGGCCCCGCCAAGTAAAGCGCCGGCACCACAATCTCATTCCGCTTCGACTTTTCGCGAAGCTCCAGTCGCCCCTCATAGCCCAGCATGCCCCGCACGGTCGTCACTCCATTGGCAACAGATAGAAACAAGACATCCTCGGTCTGTTCCCGCGACGCCGTCGGAGGCGGAATGTGCCCATGCATCTCGGCAAACTCAGGCATCAAGAACTTGCCTTTGCCGTCCACCCGCACGGCCCCTGCCGGCACCTTCACCTTCCCCCCGATCGCGGCATACCTCCCATCCTGCACCAGCACAGTCTGATCCTTCAGCACAACATTGCTGGTCATCGGGATGACATTCACGTGCTCAATCACAACAACCTGCGCCATACCGGTCAGCGCCATCAGGAATCCAAGAAATACTTTTACTGTGTCAGCCTCCAATTCGATACTTCATAAAAGCATTTCAGCGCCACTGCGCATCCTCGAATCCCTCTCGGCCCACACCCCTGGGTTGACACCCCTCCCTAGCGCCGCTATCCTTGTTTTTTGGTTTGAAAAACCCGGCATTAGACCGGGACAACCATCGCGGGTTTCGTCCTCATCGTTACCGGAGAGGTCGCCGCTCGCATCTTGTGATAGGTTTCGATCGGTTTGCAGCAGCCTTACTTCATTCTCGTAGTCGCGCATTCTCTGCACGGCCGCCTACGGCGCGTTCATGTTCCGTACAGCGTTCTGTACGGCGTTCTCGCCCTCGCCCTCCTCGGCACCATCAGCCTTGTCGGCATGGGTGCCTCCTACGCTCGAATGCTGTGGAAAGTCAGCAATTACAACACTTTGCGCTCTGAGATCGACGTGATCCGCCAGCGCTATCTCAGCCTGCAAAAAGAAAACGCCGCCGGTAAGCAGCAGCTCGCCACCCTCCAGGTTCTAGCAAGCGAAATCACCATCGCCTACGGCATCAAGCGCGAGCTCGAAGCCAAGGAACCTCTCAGCCTCGAAGCCAAGCTTACCCCCACCCTTCAAGACTCGATTGAAGACTACAACTTCCTGCGCAACACTTCCTTCGCCTCCACCTTCCGCAATACCTTCAACACATCGAGTCCCATTCGTCCCCGCAATTTCTTTGAAAACCAGCCCAGCCTCTGGCCTGTCCAGGGCCGCCTCACCAGTTTTTATGGCCAACGCCTCGACCCCTTTGGCGGTCACGGCTCCTTCCACTCCGGCATCGACATTTCCGTTCCCACTGGCACTCCGATCATTGCCACAGCCGGTGGCCAGATCAAGTTCTGCGATTCCTACGCTGGCTATGGCCGTCTCGTAGTCGTCGACCACGGCAACGGAATGGAGACCTACTACGGTCACCTCTCGCGCTTCAATGTGATCCCTGGCCAACGCATCGCCCGCGGTGAAATCGTCGCCTGGTCTGGCAAAACAGGCCGAGCCACCTCGCCGCACCTCCACTACGAAGTTCGCCTCTCTGGCTCCCCGGTCAACCCCTATCCCTACCTCAAGAGCCAAACCCTCCTCGCCGAATCGCAAAAGAACGAAAAGCGCCGCGACCTTCCCTTCTAGTAAGAATTTCAGCGGTTCAGAATTTTCCGCTTGAAAAAGGCAACAATGGTAGCGTCAAGGAAAGTCTGTCTTTGCTTTTCACATCGATGCGTTTACAGTGTTTCTCAAGATTCTTGGCATTTTCCGTCTCATTTACCCACTCCAAGAAGTTTCCGCCATCGAATGAATCTACCGCACAGATGTAGTAGTTACCGGGGATAATTCGAGGCAAGAGATAGGATCCGTCTGAACCGTGTTCTCCTATTACCACAGCCCCTCGCAAAGAGTCGATTTCTCGAAGCGGAACTGGAAATAACACCACTTTCGACGCATCCCGGGGCGCGCTTGCGCGGATGGTGGCCCTACCGCTGCGAAGCCTGATAATCAGCTTATTGTCTGGAAAACCGGCATTCTGAAAGCTCAGCTTCGGTTGAGTCAACCCATTCCACTCAACCGAATCGATATATGAATCAGTTTTCTGCATACTTCCTGAGAATAGATACACCTCGAATTTTCCCGGGGCGAGCGCCCCCACGTGAAACGAGCCGTCCTTCTCGATTCGAATTAAGGTACTTGTCTCGTCTGTGACATCGGGATCACTAAGGAACATGGTTTTTGGTAATTCATCAACTTTCTGAACTTGCTCGGAATCAGGTTGGACCAAAACGCGACCAGACACACGGCTCGGAGGAATAAAATCCAACTTGAGCCCCGCCACCTCACGGCCAGCCACTTCAATCCTCGATAGCGGTACTGTTGTGTGGGCAATCTTGGATTTAAGGACTAACTCATAAGATCCGCTGAACACATCCTCAATTTTGAACTGCCCGTCGGAGCGAAGAAGGATTCTGGAATACGGCGGGGAAATTGGAGATCGCACGGGGTCCACCGTGACAGTTGCATTTTCCCCATTCGCTCTTCGAAGTAGCTCCAGCGAGGCGGACTTACTAAAATCGGCAAGACGGTCTTGCGACAGTAATTGTCCTGAAACTGTGTAAACTCTCTCTCTTTGAACTTCGAGATCCAGGCCCGATTGTCTTTCCCCAGGCCGCAGTGACAGAGAAACTGCACCCTGATCGTTGACAGAGTAGGGAAAGTAAGTTGGAGCTAAGGCTGTTTTCCCTATGGGATTCCTGGGCGGGCTACAAAGCAGATAGTACTTTCCCGGTTGTATATTTTCGAAAAGGAATGACCCGTCCTTCGCGGTTGTGGCCGTTTTTTTCGAATAGAAGCTTCGCGCCTTCGAACTGCGCCGCGTTGATAGTAAGTAAATTGTTGCACCCTCGATTGCTTGCCGCTCTCGGGTTCGAACGCTTCCGGACAACTTCGCGGCGGGGATCAAATTCAAAATGATCTCCTTCGAATTCGTTTCCGCATCGTCGTCGATCAATAGGTTCGACTTTGGGTCCTGAAAAAATCCTTCAACGGAAATCTTTAGGCGGCACGCCGCCCCCTTCTCCTTCAACACCTTAAACCGCCCGTCTATTGAACTAATCGCCGTCGAATTCCCACATGCGATATGAACTCCCGCTATGGGCGACCCATTGGTTATGTCTCGAAAAACCCCCACTACGTTGGTTTCGTCGGAACCTTTGAGCAACAAATATCCGGTCTGAGTTGACAGCGATAAACTAACTAAAGTCATATTAGCTAGAAAACGGCACATCCCTGATAGACTTAGCCGCGTACCATTCTTACTTTGAAATCGCATTTAGAATCTCCAGAATTCGATCTTCCCGGCCAGCTTTGGGAGCCATCCCGATCCAGGCACCAGTAACGACCTGACGGTTATCTAAGAGCAAGACAGAGGGAGTTGGCACAAGAATATTTTCACTTTGGCCTTGCATTGAAATCACTGGCGAATGAAGTTGAAGTTCCTCTCTTGCAAAAGACTTCGCCTTCTCAGGCATTTCTTGAAAGACCGCGAGAACGGACACGTCTTGTCTCGAAAGCGACTTGATCCGCAATTCGAGTTCGCGAAGGAATGGCGCATCAGCCATGCAGTATTTGCAATTGGTGCTCAGGAACATAGCCACTTGCCATTTGGCTACAGCCGATGTTTCTGCTTTGATCCTAGAAACGGCAGTTTGAGCGCTTAAGACGGCACCGGAAGCGGTTTAGGCGCGGGGATCGTCTCGTAGAACTTCTTGAAGATCAGCCTGAGCAGC
>VFZU01000094.1 GCA_016870995.1 Acidobacteriota bacterium | reverse complement strand
CTCTTTTCCTGCCCAGCGACTCCTCCACCGAAGGACAACCCCATTTGACGAAGCAGGAAAAACTGCGTCAAAAGCGAATCGTTATGCGCGTCCCCCATCCCGTTCCAGCCTAATTTGGACAGGAGTGGTTGTACACAGAAAAATATCCAAAGGACTTGACACGCTTGGATTCGTAATCGGTAGGTCGCCGGTTCAATTCCGGCGGGTGGTTCCAGTTAAGTCCTTATCAAATCTATCAGTAACGGCGTTTTCGGCGGCGACCTTCAAGTCGCCGTTTTCGCGACTATGCCCAAAACTATGCCCACCCCAAACCTTGGACATTGCTTCGCGGATGCGCGCTTCGTCCGGGTGAATGTAGCGCTTGGTGGTGTTCATGTCGGTGTGCCCGGCAAGAACGTGTAGCGTGAAAGGGGCCATATGTTTCGCCCAACGGGTGAGGCAGGTGTGGCGCAGCGTGTAGAGGACGAAGGGCTCCACCTCGGCGATTTCGAGCGCGGCGTAGTGCTGCTTCTTCACAGTGGATGCCTCAATGTGACCGCTCGCCGTGCCGGACGGGAAAATGAAGTCGCCGCCGTTCGCGGACGCCTTGCGCATGTTGAGGACGGCTTGCATGCGCTGGCTGGCCGGGATCATGCGGCGCGATCCGCGGCCCTTCCCTTTGTGAATCACGATGAGGCCGTCGCGCAGGTTGTCCCACTTCAGGCGGAAGCACTCCTCCGGCGCGTAGCGCGCAATCGAAGAGGATCGTGACGACGTCTTGGAGCAGATAGGAATCCGGGCTTCTTGGCTGCTGGCCGCGTTGGACCGCGCGAATCCCGGTGAGCGCCTTCTGGTATCCCGCCTCGATCTTGTCGCCAACGGCTCGCGCGGCCGAGATGTTGGATGCGTTGAGAGTGCGGGTGCACAACTCGCGCGAAGTGGAACTGGCGGAGGCTGCCGGACAGCAGCGCCTGATCACGCAGATTCGATTGCGAAAATTGCTTGGCTTATGAGCTCGATTAGTACTCACGTTTTGGATACGGCACGAGGAATGCCCGCGGCGGGCGTGGCGGTGGTGCTGGAGGCCCAGGCGGGCGAAGGCTGGCGGGAGATTGGCCGGTCAATGACCGACGGTGATGGCCGCGTGCGCACATTCGCGGCGCCTGGCGAACTGCTGGCCGCCGGCTCTTATCGCTTGCGCTTCGATACTGCCGCATACCAGGCGGGCTTCTACCCGGAGGTGGTGATCACGTTTACGGTGGGCGAAGTGGCGCAGCACTATCATGTACCGCTCTTGCTGAGCCCGTTTGGCTATTCCACGTATCGAGGGAGTTGACGCGATATGAGCAGCAAACTGCAGGCCATCGATTACGGCAAGTCCCGTGTGCGCGTGGCCAAGATCAACCGCCAAGCCGGCGAGCACGGCTTTAGCGACCTCACGATCGACATCCGTCTGCAAGGTCAGTTTCATGATGCGTACCTGAAAGGTGACAACAGCTTGGTGGTGCCCACGGACACGATGAAGAACGTGGTGTACGCGCTGGCTGCCACCCGTTCGCTAGATCCGATTGAGGAGTTCGGTCAAGCGTTGGCCGCGCATTTCTGGCAAAGTCATGAGCATGTCACTGGCGCGACTCTCGACATCATTGAGCATGATTGGCGGCGGCTGGATCCTTATGCTTTCGAACTAGGTCAGTCCCGCCGGCTAGCTCGCGTGGAGTCGACGCGCAATGGCGTAGTATTCAGCGCGGGTATCGATAATCTGGTGGTGTTGAAGACGACCAAGTCGTCTTTCGTAGGCTTCCTAAAGGATGCCTACACGACTTTGCCCGAGAGCCTCGATCGCATTATGGCTACGTCGGTGAAGGCGGTTTGGCGCTATGGGAACACAGCGGTCGACTTCAACGCCTCCTTCGAGCGCTGTCGACAGAACATGGTGGAAGTGTTCGTGGCGCACGATAGCAAAGCTGTTCAGGAGACGCTGTTTGCCATGGGTGATGCGGTTTTGTCGAAACAGCCCGAGATCGAGGAGATCCGCCTCACCATGCCCAACAAGCACTATCTGCCGGTGAGATTAACCCCGTTCGGTCTTGAGAACCGCAATGAAGTGTTTCTGCCGACCGATGAGCCCCACGGGTCGATTGAGGCGCTTTTGACGCGTTGAAGAAACTGGTGGGGTGACCAGGACTCGAACGGAGCGAGAAGGCACATGCCCTGAGCCTGCGCGACGGCTCAACACAACTTCTGACGCTGCTGCTCGGTTGAACGGTCGCAGGGCTCGAACGATTGGCTCTGGTCAGACTGTAATCACATGCTCGAAAGGCCCGTGCTCGCTGATGATTCTTGCAATCGGCGGACGGCTTACGAACGTTAAAGAGGCTCCCGGGTCAAGTACCATTTCCCCGACCTTAGTTCTCTCGACCCCGCTCATTCCGCCGCAAGCGGTCGAGTTCGGCTGCGGACTCACCCAAGGCCAACTCGCCGACCTCCGGCGCCACCGATCCTTCGATTATGGCCCGTTGCAGCGTGGCTCGACCCGCAGCCAGCATGCGCAAGCGCGTCTGGCGGACCTCCTCGTCGGCGAGTGCTGGCCTGGCCGCTTGCAGCTCGGCTAGACGATTCTCTAGCTCGCGTGCCGCATGATCCGCCTCCTGCGACAGCGCCGCGAAGACATGCGGCGAGACGGCGCGTGACCGGTGCAACTGGTCAAGCTCGGCTCTCGCGGCTCCGGTACTTAACTGCTTCGCCTTCTCTAGTGCACAGTGATGATCCGTGGGCTCCACGACGCCTAGCCAGCCGAGCAGCGGCTTCATGGTGAGCGCTTGCACAACGATGGAAAATGCCACTACGCCGAAGCAGAGCGTGAGCAGCGTGGCGCGGTGTGGGAAATCTTGCGGCAGACTGAGAGCCAGGGCGATCGAAACGCTACCATGCAGGCCGCCCCACACCATCACAGGATTCCATTTCGCGGGAATCGGTTCGCCCAGCCAACCCGACAACGGCGAGAGCCCGTAGACCACCAGAACGCGGCCCAGCAGAACAGCGTCGATTGCTAACAGTATGGGTTGCCAAGACTCAAAAATCTGCGCGACGTGTACTTCAATGCCGATGAGCAGGAAGACCAGCGAATTCACAAGAAAAGCCACATACTCCCAGAATGACCACACTGCGACCCGAGTCCGTGGGCTCATTCCCTTGTGAGCGCCATAGTTCCCAACGGTCAAACCGGCGAGCACCGTGGCCATCACGCCTGAAACGCGCAGGTGCTCGGCAAGAAGGTACGAACCGTACGCCACGATGGTGGTGAGCGTAATCTCGATTCGGGGTTCGTCCACCATCTCAGTGATCTTGCTGGCCGCGTAGCCGACAACCAGGCCTAGCAGCGCGCCGCCAAACGCGACGATGACGAACTGCCTGATTCCCATGATCGCGTCGAACTGATTGGTCAGAATGCCGGCCAGAATCAATTGGAACGCCACCGCGGCTGTACCGTTGTTGAAGAGGCTTTCGCCTTCCACGATCACCCCAAGGCGTTTGCTCACGCCGAGGTCCTTGAAAAGCGCGATCACGGCGATGGGATCGGTGGCGCGAATCAGGGCGCCAAACAGGAGAGCCGTCAACACGGGCAGACCGAGGATGTGATGAACGACATAACCGGTGATGGCGGTGGCAGCCGCTACGCCGACTACGGCGAGCAGGACGATGGACCGGGCATTCTCGCGCAGGTGGGAGATCTCGATGTTGAGGCTGGACTCGAACAGCAGCGCCGGCAGAAACAGGACGAAGATGACGTCGGGTGTGAGAAGCTGCGCCTGACCAGTCACTTGCTTGATGGGCACATGAAAGAGGTCGATGGCAAAGCCGGCGAACACCAGTGCAATTGTGTAGGGCACTTTCCACCGGCTGGTGAGCAGCGCCACGGCCGATACTGCGAGCAAGAGCAACAGCAGCAGTTCAACAATGATGCTGGCAGAAATCACCTCTGAGCTTACTTGTTCTCCGGGCGAGGCGCGTAAGCTACGCTTCGCGCTGCGTCCCACTACCTACCGCCTTTTCTCTACAAGCCTTTCGGCACCGACCAGTGTGTACGATACGACCGCGTCAACAGTCGCGACGCCTCCGGATCGCCGGCAATCGTCTCTTTCACCGGATCGAAGACAATCGCCCGGCCAGTCCGTGCCACGATGTTGCCGAGATGACACAGCGTGCTCGATGCATGCCCGATCTCGATGTCGGCATTTGGCGCCTTCCGGTTCCGTATGCACGCAACAAAATTTCGGGGATGTGCGTCGTCCATGTCGGTCTCGCACTTGCTCTCGTCCACCACCACCGCGCCTTTCGAGTCAAGCACCTTGTAGCCCCAAGAGCCTGCCCACTTGCCGATCAGCAACATGCCGTCGCTTCCATACACCGCCACGCCGTTCTCCAGAGTCTCCATCCCGTAAGGATTCCAAATCCGCATCTCGAACTGAATCACCTTCGGTCCAAACTCGTACGTGATGTTCATCGTGTCAGGCGTCTGCTGATCATCGTCGAAGAACAGCTTACGACCCATGCCAGAGATCTTCGTCGGCCGGTCCACGCCGAGCGCCCAGCGGGCCATGTCCATTTGGTGGATCCCATCGTTGCCGATGTCGCCGGTGCCTGTGTTCCAGTTCCAGTGCCATTTGTAGTGAAAGCGATTTTCATTGAATGGCATCTGCACTGCCGGCCCCAGCCAAGTGTCGTAATCCACCTCGGCGGGTGCCGTCGAATCCTCCTTGTGCCCGATGAAGTCGCGTTTCTGCACATCCCACGCTTTGGCCATCAAGACGCGCCCGATTTTACCGCTTTGGATGTACTCCATGGCCCGTTGCGTCGACGGCCGGCTCCGGGATTGCGTGCCCAATTGAACCACGCGCTTGTTACGCTGCGCTGCCTCAACCATCAGCCGGCCTTCCCGCAAATTGTGCGACGCCGGTTTCTCCACGTAAACATCCTTGCCCGCATCACAGGCCAGAATCGTACCTGGCGCATGCCAGTGGTCTGGCGTGGCGATCACCACCGCGTCTACATTCTTGTCGTCGAGCACCTTCCGGAGATCCTGCACATAGGGCGGACGCTGGCCGGATTTCTCCTCCGCCACCTTCGCCGCATTGTCGTAGACCCGCTGATCGGTATCGCAAAGCCATGCCAAGCGGACCTCGCTGTTGGCGGCGAACTTTCCCGTCAAGTGGCGGCCCTGTCCTCGCACGCCGATCATCGCCACCGAGATCTTGTCGTTGGCACCCGCCACGCGCATGGCGCTCGCCGCGGTGGCCGCACCCGTGAAAATCATTTGCCGCCGGTTCATTTCTTCATCCTCCTTATCAAAGCATCCAAATGCGATTTCGACTTTGCCGCCACGGTTTCCCCGTCGGGCTGAAAGTCGAAGACCTCCACCGACACCCAGCCGCGATAGTGAATCTCGCGAAGAGTGTTCAGCACGGCCGCGAAATCAAAGCTGCCGCTTCCCGGATACCGCCCGTCCATCTCGTTTAAATGCACATGCCGGATGTTAGCCCGATGCTTCCGGATTAGGTCCGCTACGGGTAACGCCTCGCCCGCAGTGTTGTGCGTGTCAAGCAGGGTCTTCACGTGCCGATGTCCGCCCGTCACGCGCAATGCCTCTTCTATCGTGTTCACCACGTTGCAAAGGTACGGTGCCAGAGGTTCCACCAGGATCGTCACGTCGCGTTTGGCCGCGAGCGGAGCCATTCGCGCCAGCCCTTCCTGCAACCGCGACGCCGCCAAAACAGGCGTAACACCCGCCAAAGCCTGCCGCTGCTTGGACGATCCCAACACCAGCAAGGGACGCTCGCCCAAATCCGCCGCCAAGTCGATCAGCGAAGCGAAATACTTCCATGTCCGTTCCCGAACCACGTCATCGTTCGTGGTTAAATGCAATCCGGCCGGTGCCTTCAAGAAAGAGTGAAAGCCAACGAACGCCAGTCCGTGATCGGCCATCGTCTTCCGAATGGATTGCCGCTCCGTTGCAGTCAGTGCCGCTGGATCTGGCGATAAGTTCGACGGCTCAATTTCGATCCCTGTATATCCAGTCCGCCGCGCAGCCGCACAGATTTCGGCGAACGTTTTGCCGGGAAACGTCTCGCTGCAAATCGCCCAACGAAATTCCTCGCGCCGCGCCATCGCTGCCGCCAGCAACCAGCGTCTCGTCATAGCCCGAACAAGCTCCGCGCGTTGCCTTGGAAAATCGCCGACTCCTGCGCCGTCGGCAACTTCAAGCTCTCTACGTTGCCCGCGATGAGCTTTGGATTCACCCAGGGATGATCACTCGAATACAGCATTCGCGAGTGTCCGATAAAATCGACTCCGAATTTGAGCGCCAACGCGCTCGGTGTCACCGCATCCAGCCAGATCTGCTTCAAATACTCCGACGGCGCTTTGCGGATGTGATCGGCCCCGCGTTTCAGCACCATGGTCTGGTGATCGATGCGTCCGATCAGGTACGGCAGCGCCCCGCCCACATGAGGACACACAAGCTTCAAACGCGGATGTTGCTCGAGAACGCCACCAACAATCAACCGGTTTAGCGCGATCGTCGTGTCGAACATCAAACCCAAGCCTGCCGCGCCTTCATAGGCCTTGGTGACTTCGAACGTGCTCGGATACGCCGGGTGCAACAGCAGCGGCACGCCGCGCTTCTCCGCCTCGGCAAACAAGGGCCGGAACTGTGGTTCGTCCGGAAACTTCCCGTCAAGATTCGAATACAGCAGAATGCCCTTCATCCCGAGCTTCGTCACCGCCCGGTCGAACTCCGCCATCATCGCGGACTCCGTGTTGAACGGCAGGGTCGCCAAGCCGAAAAAGCGCGTGGGATGTTTCTTCACCGTATCGGCGATCAAGTCATTCAGCAGCCGCGCCATCGCCGGCGAATCGGCACCGAACAGTTCCGGCCCCGGATCGTTAACGCTGAGCGCGCTCATCGCAATGCCATTTGCGTCCATGTCCGCCAGCTTCGCGGCAACGTCGGTATGCTTCGGCATCAAGCGCCGGGTCCATTCGCCAACCACCACATAGCGATCCCCCCCTTTTCGATAGACATAAGGCTGCGATTTCCGTTTCTCCAGCAGTGCCAAAAACTCTTCAAAGAAGAGATGACTCTGGCAATCAATCCGGCCGCTGGGCGGCGCAGCCGTGACCGACAGCGAGCTCGCTAAGGCCAACATGTTTCTGCGTTTCATCTTCACTCCTTTACCCGAAACTCGTCACTCGCCAAGCGCTCTCTTGCGAGCTTGGCGGCATCGCGGATACCCTTCTGCTCATAGCGCCACGTCAAGGCCCGCAGCACCTCGCTTTCGAGTTCCTGTGTCATCGCTCCTGTGGATACTCGCGCGTATTTCCCAGCGTCCGGCGATAACAAGCCCGACACGGCGAGCAATGCATTGCGCCGTTCGACCGCAGTCAGCGCCCGTGGAGGGCGTTGCTGGCGGTAGGCCGCCGAGAGCACAATCATCCTAGCCAAACGCGGATCCGCCGATGGGAACTCCTCCACCAACCATTTCTGCAGCAGAGCGGACGCCTTCACCTCCGGTAGCAACCACGTCCAAGCATCGGCCCGAACGGGCGCACTCATCAACAGCCGATCGGCAAACCGCTCATAGGCATCCGCGCGGTTGTCCAGCAGAAACTCCTCCAACTCATCATCGGCAGGCGGCAGGCCAGTCAAATCGAACGAGACTCGCCGCGCCCAAACACGACGGCCCGCCTCGGGCTTCGGCAACACACCCGCATCTTCCATCGCCACCAACACGAATCGATCCACTGGTTGACGCACCCACTCCCGTCGCGCCGGCTCCGGCAACACGAGCTTCTCTGCTGCACGAGCCAGCGCCGGGTAAGGTGCGCCGCTATCGATCCAGTTCCGCAGTAGGCCCAGTTCGGTCTCGGTCAAACGCGCACCCGCCGGCGGCATCAATTTTGCCCCTGGCGCGCCCGACACCATCGCCATCATGCGGCTGGCAACCGCGTTGCCCGGAACGATCACGCGCAGAGCCCCGGCCCGCTCATCTAAACGCAATCCACTCAATTGAGTCTTCGCACCGTGGCATCCGCCACAGCGCTTGCACAACAAATCCACAGCCGGTTCTGCCATCAACGCTTCGGCGCACAAAGCAAACAGAAGAAGTCTCAAACCAGCACCTTCTTGACCACCTCGCCATGCACGTCCGTCAGACGGAAGTTGCGGCCCTGATGAGAGTAGGTCAGCCGCAAATGGTCGAAGCCCAGCAAGTGAAGAATCGTTGCCTGCAAGTCATGCACGCCGACGCGATCTTCCACGCCCTGCAAGCCGAAGTCGTCACTGCGACCTACTAAATGCCCGGCACGCACGCCTCCGCCCGCCATCCACATCGAAAACGCATTCGGATGATGATCGCGCCCATAACCCTGATCGCTCCGCTGATGCTGGACCATCGGAGTACGGCCAAACTCACCGCCCCAGATCACCAGCGTCGAATCGAGTAGTCCCCGCGCCGCCAGATCCGCCAGGAGCGCCGCCGCCGGCTGATCCGTGATCAGACAGTTCTTCTGCAGGTTCTTTTCCAGGTCGTTATGATCGTCCCAACTGCCATGCGAGACGAGCACAAAATGCACGCCACGCTCCACCATGCGCCGCGCCAGCAGACAGTTCACGGCGTAAGAATGCGTCGGCTGCTGATTCACGCCATAAGCGGCGAGCGTCGCCGCAGATTCCTTCGAGAAATCCAGCAACTCCGGCGCCGCCGACTGCATCCGGAACGCCATTTCGTACGATGCAATTCGCGACTCAATCTCCGCATCTCCAGTTGCCGCAAGGCGATGGCGGTTCAACGCGCTCACCAGATCGATCCGCTCTCGTTGCAAGGCGCGATCATATCCACTCGGGCTCCCCAAGAAGGGAATCGGCTCGCCAGTGCTCTGAAATGGAGTCCCCTGGAATGAGGACGGCAGAAAACCCGAGGCCCAATTATTGCTGCCCGCGCTGGGCGCCTGGCCTGAGGTCAACACCACAAAGCCGGGCAGATTCTTCGCAGCTTCGCCCAAACCATACTGCACCCAACTTCCGAGTGAAGGGCGGCCAAACTGGATGTGGCCGCTCATCAACATCATTTCGCCCGGGTCGTGATTGAACGCCTCGGTGTGCATCGCGCGCAACAGGCACATCTTGTCGGCTTGCCTCGCCAAATGCGGCAGCCAATCGGAAACCTCGATGCCACTCTCTCCATGCCGCGCGAATGTCCGCGGACTAGCCATCGCGCGAGCCGTAGGCTTGATGAACGCAAGCTTCAGGTCCTTGGTCGCCGAGGCTGGCAGCGCCTGCCCATGCCACTTGCGCAACTCCGGCTTCGGATCCAGCAGGTCCACCTGGCTGGGCCCACCCGGCATATAGAGAAAAATCACCCGCTCGGCCTTCGCTGGGAAATGCGGTTGCGCCAACAACCTCTGCGCCGCCAGCCAGCCAAAACCAGCCGCCGCCCTTCGCAACATCTCTCGCCGGGTTGGAACTCTGTTATTCACGCGTCAGGAACTCGTCTGTATTCAATAGCGCGCTAGCGAGTAAAGCCCAAGCCGACTCCTCGTTCAACTGCCCGCGCCGCCGCTCATACGTCTCACTCATCAAACGCACTTCATCTGCCGAAGCATCCCGCGCCAGCACGAACCCATACAACCGCCGTAAACGCGTTTCGAAATCCCCGTCAGGCAGCCGCCGCGCCAGAGCCACGGCCGCCTCCTGAAACACCGGATCATTCAACAGGTTCAGTGCCTGCAGCGGAGTATTCGAAACCACCCGGCGGCACACCGGCGCGTAACCGGGTGGCGCGTCGAAGTTCGTCAAGAACGCTGCGGGCTTGTTGCGAAACTTCCGGAGATACATCGTGCGGCGATGTCCGCCTGCCACGCTACGTCCCCCCACAGACTGATCCAGCAACCCAGCCACGAACAGAGCCGAATCCCGAATCCATTCGGCTTGCAAGCGTACACGATTCTGCCGCGCAAGAAGAGCGTTCTCGCGATCTTCCGTCCGCCCCAATGAGGCCTGGCGATAAGTGGCACTCGAAACGATAAGCCGGTGTAGATGCTTCATCTGCCAGCCGCTGTCGATGAACTCCACGGCTAACCAATCCAGCAACTCTGGATGTGTCGGACGCTCCCCCTGGGTGCCAAAATTTTCTGACGTCTTCACCAAACCACGACCGAAGTATTGCTGCCACACGCGATTCACCACCACGCGAGCCGTCAACGGATGATCGCGCCGGAAGAGCCATCGCGCCAAATCCAATCGCCGCGGCTCAGCCACTCCCAACGCGGGCAAGGCCGAGAGAGTGCCCGGCTTCACCACACGGCCCGGTGACCGAAAATCTCCGCGCTCCATGAGGTGAGAAGCACGCCCGGCATCCCCGCGCAACACCAGCGCCTCACTCCAAGGTGGAAGCTCTTTGTCGAGCGCGCGAAGCTGCTTGGTCAACGCCTCCCAGCCTAGCCGCTCTGACTCTTCCTTTGGCAACACGCGATTGTAATTGGCAATGAAGTAATCCGTTAGATCCTTCTGCTGCCAGCGGTCTCGCTGCGCCAACGTAGTTCGCACAATCTGCTCGCCGCCAGGCAACGCCGTGCGCAGATCATCAAACGCATGATCCCAATCCAACCGAACACCCGGCTCGCCAGCGGTTCGCAAAATCTCCTTCTCCCATATATCCTGCCGCTCGGGCACACCATACCGGCCAAGCAACGCCTCTCGCTTGGCGACATACACCGACCGAGCTTCGAGCCAGGCGCCCAACTCACCTGGTAGCGGAGCGTCCACCGTCCGCTCCTCGGCACCATTAAAGAAAGCGTAGAGTCGGAAATAGTCTTCCTGTGTGATGGGATCGTACTTGTGGTCGTGACACTGAGCGCAGTTCGTCGTCAAAGCCAGCCAGGCCGTGCTGAACGTTGCCGTCCGATCCATCACCGCTTCCACGCGAAACTGCTCCGGATCGGTTCCACCCTCGCGATTGGTCAGCGTGTTCCGGAAAAACCCGGTGGCCACTAGATTCGGACGAGGCAGTTGGTCGCCCGCAATCTGCTCAATCGAGAAGCGGTCAAACGGCAAATCTCGATTGATCGCCTCGATCACCCAGTGCCGCCATCTCCAAGCGTTCGGCCGGAACGCATCCGACCGGTATCCATCGCTGTCGGCATAGTGTGCCAGATCGAGCCACGGCAGCGCCCATTTTTCTCCGAAGTGCTCACTGGCTAGCAGGCGCTCCAGTTCCTTTTCGAATGGCATCGCAGTTGCCGAGGGCTGGGGCGGTAGACCGATTAGATCCAGGTGCAGGCGTCGGCGGAGCGTCGCACGGTCAGCTTCGGCGGAAGGCGAAATCCCTTCCTTCTCCAGCCTCGCCAGTATGAATTGATCGATCGGATTGCGGACCCACCCGGCTCGCCGCACCGCTGGCGGAGTTGGCCGCTGTAGCGGCTGTACAGACCAGTGGTCGCTCTGGGCGAGCACCGTACCAATTGCGCTGAAGATGAACAGTGTGCGAAGCACGAAATTCTAGCGTACTAGACCCTACTCCACTGGTTAAAGTTCTGAGTGGAGCGAGTAGGTTCTCCCAGGTTCCCGGACGTTCCATCCTCAATGCGAAGAGCTACTTGGCGGTCAATGCCGACGTTTCGAGGCGGGCGAAATAGAAGCGAGCTGGCGGACGAACTTCGCCCGCTCGCCAGGAGCTTACCCCGGTATGCAGCCCCACTGTCAGTTCCTGATCGGTCAACTCGGCCACCGCAACGTCCAGCGGGATCGCCTCGAAGAGCCGGCCGTCCCGGCTGAAGCTTCCCGTGAGCCGGCCCGCCCGCTGAGTGATTCGCAAATACAAAGCCGGCGCTCCTTGAAAATCCTTCCGGTTCAGTTGGCGATTTCCCAGATGCTCCGCCGTGATGGATCCGCCGTCCATGTCCCAGCGGATGAGCCGCATCCGGCCCTTTGGTCCCTGCACGGACAGTCCCGCAACAGAGCCACTCACTGGCTGAAAGTCGATGCGGGTGGTGAAGCTCCATTCCCCAGCCGGAACCGGACGGGCGAAAACGAAGTTTTGCCCTACATTCTGATCGAAGAGCACCGCCAGGCATTGGCCATCCAGTAAGGCCGCGGGTTCCTGCGCCGGACCAAGTTGAGACTTCCAACCTGGAAACAGCTTCCAATCCACGGGGCCCGCAGTGCGATTGTGAAACGCCAATCCGGTGCTCAAGTGATGAAATCGCGCTTCCGTGGCCGGCGCATCGGAACGCCCATTGTGGGCAAAAACGGCTGCTCGCAAAGGTCGGAAGCCCTCCGGTGCTGCGATGACGTTGCCGAAAGGTTTCCACTCCACGCCATTGTGACTGGTAAAGGCACGGTATTCGCCTCCCGCGCACCGGATGCTCAACCAGACCGGATCGCCCGTCTGCGCCTCAGGATCTTCGGCAAAAGTACCGGGAGGTTTGCCATAACGGCCTGCGTTTTCCAGGCCAAACTCCATTTGCGGCCTCGCCAGGAACTGCCTGCCAAACTTCACATAGTGGTCTGCATCCTGAAGGGCCAGAATGCCGGCTTGCTGTGTGGCACGTTCCGGTGAGAAAGTCATTCGAGTGGTGATTTCGTCATGCTCTACAAGCAGGTTGCCGAACTGGATCGCCCCCGATGGGACATTATTCAAACGGTGCATGATGTCGCCTGACGCCGTCTGGATCACCGCCAGCGCCGCAGCCGGCTCAGAAGCGGGCCGGGCGCGACCTGCCCAATAGCCAAGAGCTGCACCACCGAAACCAACAGCGCTTACGCCTGCCCAACGTAGCCAATTGCGACGCGGCGTTTCGATCAGCGGCGGCAGAGCCGAGGGCTGTACGACTTGGAGATCCGGCGAAACCGGGGCCGGGCGCAGGTCGAACTGCGGCACATAGGAGCGCACCGGCAGAGTCACCTGCACCTCATCACCCGCGCCTTCGTTCAGGTAGTAGCGCTCCAGGCGATGCCGCAGTGCCGTGCCCAATTTTCTGACGGATGCGTCATCCACAGGGTTGAAGCTCTTGCCTTTTTCCAGCACTCGCTCGGCGATCTCCACCTGGTCGATATGCGTGCGGCCTTCAAACGCTGCCTCACTAATGTAGAGGAGGAATTCACGGACTTGCCGGGAACTAGCAAACTCCTGGCTTCGCAAGATGCGCTGCACCTGCTGGCGGAAGAGCTCTGTCTGTTCCTGAAACTGAGACACCATTGACGGGACTAGTTCAGATTATGGCAAAAACCAGGAACCTGAGGGAACCATCCGGAACTAGTGATCATACCTTGGCCGTGCTCTCCGGTATATTTCATGCGCGCTTTCGTATTCTCTCTACTCCTTGTGAGCCAGACTCTCGCCGCGGACCTGAAGTTCAAATCCTCGCCCGGCAAGATCGAGATCCTCCTCGACGGTCAACCGTTTACCGCGTTTCATCATGACGCCAAGTGGGATAAGCCCTTCCTCCACCCTTTGCGCAGTGCCTCCGGCGAGTTCGTCACCCGCAGCTGGCCCGTTGATCCGCTCCCAGGCGATTCGAGCGACCACACTTGGCACCGCGGCCTCTGGTACTCTCACGGTGCCGTGAACGGAGTCGACTTCTGGCGTGAGAAACCCGGCGAGACCGGTAAGCTCGTTCTCCGCGGCAAGCCTAAAGCCAAGGACGCGCAACTCACCGCTACGCTCGACCTCATGCCACCCAAAGGCCCGTCGCTTGGCGCCCTCCGGCAACAGTTCTTTTTCCACTCTGCGCCAGGCCTCCGTATGATCGATGTCACCGTGACCATCCTTGCCGATCATGGCCAGGACCTCACGTTCGGCGACATCGAAGAAGGTTCCCTGGACCTTCGCTTCACTGAAAACTTCCGTCTTGATCGCGGCGCGCGAATGACTTACGCTACTGGAGTGACCGGACGGCCGATCTGGGGTAAGCAAGCCGCTTGGACTGATTACTCCGTCACCCGCAATGGCAAGCCGTTGGGCGTGACGATCCTTGATCACCCAACCAATCCACGCCATCCAACCTATTGGCACGCCCGTCACTATGGGTTGAATTCAGCTAATCCCTTCGGCGTGCGCGACTTCACCCGGAACAAAGCCGCGGATGGCAAGCTCGTGGTGCCGAAGGGCGGCCGCGTCCAGTTCCGCTATCGCGTTGTGATTCATGAAGGCGCCGACCCGGCAGCTCTGTTCCAGTCCTTCTCCGACCAGCGCTAGACGCGCCGCAGCTTGGTCACCCGGCCGACTTCCACCCACTCAGCCACAAAGATATTGCCCTGCTGATCAAAACAGGCCCCATGCGGGCAGATAAACTTGCCGGGCGTAAAGGTGGAGCGCGGCTGCTTGCGCACCTGCTGCCATGTGTCCGACGCATCCTCGCCCAAATGCACAATGGGTTCGTTTCGTCGATCCAGCAGGGTGACTCGCGCGGCCAAGTCGGGCACCACCATTACGCCCTTGTACTCATCGAAATGGCAGGGCCGCTTGATGCCGCCCCCAAAGCCCAAATGTTGGCCGTCGAGTGTGAACGTCTGCAAGCGAAAGTTCGATCGGTCCGCCACCAACAGCACCGGCTCTGGACCACGAGTATCCACGATCAGCCCATGCGGCTTCAGCATCTGGCCGGCTCCATTGCCCGTTTCCCCGAACGTGCGAATGTGTTGACCCTTCGCGTCGTACTGGCTAATGCAATTCGACCCATAACCATCCGCCACATAGATGTCGCCATTGGGGGCGATGGCGATGTTGGTGGGGCTGTACACCACTCCGCGCTCGCCATTCGCTTTCTGTGGGTACTTCGGCGACTCCTTCGGATACCCGATCCGCATCACCTCCTCACCCCGTAATGTCATCTTGACCATCCACGTGTGCGTAGGATCGACGTTGGCCGACCGGCCTTTGCCTGTATCCACCAGATAAAGGAAGTCCGCCCGGCCCTCCCGCTGGATATAGAGACCATGGGCCCCGCTCCGGAACTCGGTGCCCCAGCTTCGGACAAACTTGCCCTTCTGGTCAAATACCAAGATCGAGTCCGAGGTGGCGCCGTCATGGGCGATGTAGATATAGCCTTGCCGGTCGTGCGCCACGCCGTGAGTGTTGCCATAGCGGATGTGGGACGGTGTTTCTCCCCAATCGTGGATCATCTCGTAGGTATGCTCACCCTTGCCGGTCACCGGGTGTTTGGGTGGGGTTCGTTTTGCACAGAGGACCAGGGGAGCGGTACCCAGTAGGGCGCGTCGCGTCGTCATAGCCTATTTTTCGTACAAGTCCCAGGACAACAGGTAGTTCTCTCGCGTCGCGGAACGTTCTCTGAGCCCCAGACACCTGACAATGCAAGGGAAAGCTGATAATTTACCAGCAGCAACTCATGACACCGATTCTCTTTGCCCTCCTGGCGGCAGTGGATTTCGAGCGCGACATCGAACCAGTCCTAGCGGCGCGCTGCCTAAGCTGCCACGGCGAGCGCACCCAAATGAAGGGTTTGCGCTTGGACTCGCGCCAGGCTGCGTTGCGGGTGCTTTCCCCGGGCCAGAGCGACAAGAGCCTCCTGCTGCGGCAGGTGGCCGAGCGGAAGATGCCACCTTCGGGGCCCCAGCTCACCGAGGTCCAATTGGCCAAGTTTCGGGATTGGATCGCCACAGGGGCGGTGTGGCCCGAGTCGAGCAAGGGGATCCTGAGAACCAACCACTGGTCCTTCCAGCCGGTGAAGCGGCCTCTGCCGCCCACCATCCGCAACAAGAGCGGGGCACGGAGCCCCATTGACCAGTTCATTTTGGCGCGTCTGGAGAAGGAGGGCTGGGCGCCTTCGGCGGAGGCGTCGAAGACCACCCTCATCCGGCGACTCTCCCTGGACCTCACCGGCCTGCCTCCCTCGCCGGAAGAAGTAGTAGCCTTCCTCGCCGATCATCGGCCGGACGCCTACGAGCGCCAAGTGGACCGCCTGCTCGCCTCGCCGCACTTTGGTGAACGCTGGGCGCGCCCCTGGCTCGATCTGGCGCGTTACGCCGACAGCGACGGCTACGAGAAGGATTATGTACGACCGCATGCCTGGCGCTGGCGGCATTGGGTCATCGATGTGATCAACCGCGATATGCCGTTCGACCAGTTCACGATCGAACAGATCGCTGGCGACCTGCTGCCAAACGCCACGCCGGATCAGCGCATTGCCACGGGTTTTCACCGCAATACACTTACTAATCGCGAAGGCGGCGTGAACATCGAGCAGTTCCGCGTGGAGCAGGTGATGGATCGCGCGGCCACGGTGGGTACCGTCTGGCTGGGGCTCACTGTCGGTTGCGCGCAATGTCATGACCATAAGTTCGACCCGATCTCGCAGAAGGACTTCTATCAGCTCACCGCCTTCTTCAACTCGACCGACGAGCTTGACATCGACGCTCCGTTGCCAGGTGAAACGGGTTCATTTCTAGCCGCACAGCCGGAGTACCGCAAGAATCGAGAGGCTCTGCTGGCGGAGTATAAGGTCGCCCAGCATCAGGAACCTTGGGAAGCGCGGATGAAAGAGGCCCGCGCGAATCCCGGCAAGTGGACCGACTGGGATCACGCCCTCGATGCCCTCACGAAGTATCTGGATCACTCGCTCGCGATTCTTGACACGCCGCCAGCGCGACGCACGCAGAAGCAGACCGATTCGCTGACCGACCATTTCATCAAGAACTACGTCCGCGTCATCAGCAAGGATCTCCAGAAGGAACTGAAGTTCTCCGAACTGCAGAAAAAACTGACGGCGCTGCGAGTTGGCCTTCCCTCCTTTAGCGAAGCCCCCGTGATGGTGGAGCTCGCAACGCCACGGCCGTCACACATTCTGAACCGCGGGGATTGGAAGAAGCCTGGCGCGCAGGTGATGCCGCACGTGCCCGGCTTCCTTCACGACGGCGGCCCGGGCACTTCGCGGCTCGCGCTCGCGCAGTGGCTTGTGGCTCCAGAAAACCCCCTTACTGCCCGGGTTGCGGTGAACCGCACGTGGCAAGAGCTGTTCGGTCGCGGGCTAGTGCGCACTTCCGAGGACTTCGGCGCGCAGGGCGAAGCGCCTTCGCATCCCGAGTTGCTCGACTGGCTGGCGACCCGCTTCATGGATGGAGGTTGGAAGCGCAAGGATCTAATCAGGACGATCGTGCTTTCGGCGACCTATCGTCAATCTTCCGACGCGCGCCCTGATGTCGACAGCCGCGACCCAGATAACGCGCTGCTCTCCCATCAATCGCGACTGCGCCTTCCGGCTGAGCTGATTCGCGATTCCGCTCTGTCGGTAAGCGGACTCTTGAATTCCCTGGTGGGGGGACGCAGCGTTCGGCCCCCGTTGCCCAAAGGCGTGCTTGAGCTTGCCTACGGCATCGACGCGGGATGGCCGGAGACTAAGGGAAGCGACCGTTATCGGCGCGGACTCTATGTCCACTTCCAACGCACGATACCGTATCCACAACTGATGAATTTCGATGCACCTGACGCGTCGCTTGCCGCTTGCAAACGTGAGCGCTCGAACACCGCGCTGCAGGCGCTCAACCTCTTGAACGATCCGGTTTTTGTCGAGGCCGCACAAGCGCTCGCCGGTCGCGTGCTGAGCGAGTCGAGCACCGAGGAACGTCTGTTCAAGATCTGTTTGGGCCGAGCGCCGTCGCGCCGCGAGGCGGAGTTTGCCAGCGCATTCTTGCGGGAACAGGAACAAGTGTTTGCCGCTGATCCCACCGCTGCTTTGAAGCTTTATCCTCTGCCGGTACAAGGTTCCGCGCCCGCCAAGGCTGCCGCCTGGACAGCGCTAGCCAGTGTTCTGCTCAATCTCGACGAGTTCATCACCCGCGAATAGCCATGCTAAATCTACCAAGGCGCCATTTCTTCAACTCCCTCGGCGGACTGCTAGGAGGGGCGGCCTATGCCCAACTGGCCGATCCCCTCGCCGCCCGCAAGCCGCACTTTCCCGCCACGGCCAAGAACGTGATCTTCTTTTTCCAGGAAGGCGGCCCGAGCCATCTCGACCTCTACGACCCGAAGCCCGCGCTACGCAAGTGGCACGGCCAGCCGCTGCCGGAGTCAATGACGAAAGACTTGAACTTTGTGTTCGTGAAGCCGGACGCCAAGGTACTGGGCAGCGAACGAGTATTCCGCGGGCATGGCCAGTCCGGCACGGAGTTCTCAGACTACATTCCGAATATTGCCGCCCACGCCGATGACATCTGCCTGATCCGTTCGATGCATACCGAGGCCTTCAATCATCATCCAGGCCAGTCGTTGTTGTTTACTGGGTCGACGCAATTTGGTCGCCCCACGGCGGGGGCTTGGGTGTCGTACGGCTTGGGTACCGAGTCACAAGAGATGCCAGCCTTCGTCGTGCTGAGTTCTGGCAAGGGAACGAGCGGTGGTTCGATGAACTGGTCGAGCGGCTTTCTGCCCTCCACCTACGCCGGCACGGTGTTTCGCAGTTCGGGCGAGCCCATTCTCTACCTGCCAAATCCGCCGGGCATCTCCGCACAAACACAGCGCGCGCGGCTCGACTTGATCCGCAATCTCAACCAGGAGCGCCAGACCGATACGGGCGATCCGGCGATTGCAAGCCGCATCCATTCTTATGAACTCGCGTTCCGAATGCAGTCGGCTGCGCCCAAGTTCTTGGACTTCGCCGGGGAATCGCCAAAGACGCTGGAAGCCTACGGGGTCAATCAGGAACCGACCCACCCTTACGCCGTCAATTGCCTGCTCGCCCGGCGCATGGTGGAGCGCGGCGTCAGGTTCGTGATGCTGGCGCACGCCAGTTGGGATGACCACCAGGAACTGAACAAGAAACTCAAGAAGAACTGCGACATCACGGACCGCCCGATCGGCGCACTGATCCGCGATCTCAAGGAGCGCGGTCTGCTGGACTCGACCCTATTGGTCTGGGCTGGAGAGTTCGGACGCACGCCGATGGGGCAATTGGAACGCATCGACGAAGATCCTGGGCGGGATCATCACCCGAACTGCTTCAGCATCTGGGCCGCTGGAGGCGGCATCAAAGGTGGACAGGTGATTGGGAAGACCGATGAACTCGGCTTGCAGATCGCCGAGAACCCGATCCACATCCATGATCTGCAGGCCACAATGCTGAATTGCCTGGGCCTGGATCACACGCGATTGACACGTAGGCACATGGGCCGGGACTTCCGGTTGACCGACGTCGGCGGAAAAGTCATAAGTCAAGCGCTTTTGAATGGCTGAGCCTCGCCCAGGAACTTTCAATTCTCCAGAACTATTGTTTATTGGGTGTGTCGGGCTCGCGAACGGCATTGAATAGGAATCAGCGGGTTGATACCAGTGGCTCCGATGCGCCAGAGGCAGACGCCGGACAGTTGATCAAATCCAGTGACTGCGCATCGTTCGGAATGATCTTCAGAGGCAGCCAAAGGCGGTGCTCCGCGACAACCTCTAAGGTCCCGATCGAAAGCATCTGGGGCTCTCGGTTGAATAACCGATAGTATTACCGATAATCTGAAAGTCACTTCGCTCTTCTGGAGTGGCGACATCATATGAACGACCACGTTTCCACCGAGGCTGTGCTGGTGCGCCTGGCGGTTCTGCTGGCGGTGTTGTGCGCTCCGCCGGTGGTCCAGGCCGGGGATCTGGATCCGGCGGCTTTTCAGAATCCCACAGAGCATTTCCGCCCTTGGGTCGTGTGATGGTGTTTCGGCAACACGGGCGCGGAATCGGATGTTGCCTTCGGACTGGCGGAAATGGATTGCGCCGGTTTCGGCGGGGCTCAAGTTTTCCTGGCCCACCCTTTGAGTAAGGATGACCCAAAGCGCGGAATCGGGAACTTCCCCTTGTTTTCCGAGACGAGTGGCCAGCGTTTCGTCGGCTTGCGATCTGTGCGGGAGAGTGCCGAGGTCCTCGGCAATGGTGTCAGCGCCGGCAAACCCTAGCGTCGCCCGTCCGCGAAACTTCTCACGATCACCTTCACGCTGCGCAATCTGCAACACGCCGCTCGTGCGGTTGATAAACGGCGCCGGAT
>VFZU01000093.1 GCA_016870995.1 Acidobacteriota bacterium | reverse complement strand
CTCTTCTCTTTGCTCGATCACACAAGTCTCTTTCCAGGCCATCGGGTGCTTCCCCCTCCAGCCAAAAGTGTTACCTATGTGCCCGGTTTATTCCGTTACCCATGTGCCCGGTTCGGACCGGTGGCATCTCCCAAAATCGATGCGACACCACCGTGACAAATCCGGAAATGACGAAAAATGTTGTGGTCGACAGTCCGCTCAATAGCAAAGAAGTCAACCAGTCCGGCACCAGCGGCGCCCCCGATACATGCCCGGTTGCCAGCGTCAGGCTGGACAGCAATCGCAGCGCGTCCAGACAATGCGCCCTTCTCATCAATGGTTATGTCTTGGAATCAACTCGCCCAGATTGCGGTATCCCACCGCGAATTCCAGCACCGCGCCAAACTCCAGTTGCCCCACTTGGCTTCGGTAAAACTCTTGCCACGGCGTCTGCGTTTCAGCCACTGCCAGTTCCACGTTCCTCCTCCTTACCTCAATTTCCTCATCGCTCAACAACACATCCACTCGCCGCGTGTTGAAATCCACCCGGATCCGGTCCCCCGTTTTGAGGATCGCCAGATTCCCACCAACCGCCGCCTCAGGTGACACATTCAAAATCGAAGGCGATGCGCTCGTCCCGCTCTGTCTTCCATCGCCAAGCGTTGGCAATTGCGTAATGCCTTGCTTCACCAGCGCATCTGGCGGCAACATATTCACTACCTCGGCTGCCCCCGGATATCCCTTCGGGCCGCATCCGCGAATCACCAGCATCGACTCTGAAGTAATCCCAAGGGACGGGTCGTTAATCCGTTCGTGATAATCCTCTGGCCCTTCAAACACGATCGCCCTTGCCTCAAAAGCATTCTCATCGCCCGGACGCTTCAGGAACCTCTCGCGAAATTCCTCACCGATGACGGAACTCTTCAACACAGCGCTCGAGAATAAGTTGCCCGACAACACAAGAAAGCCTGCATTGCGCGCCACAGGATTCTCATACTTCCGAATCACCTTCTCATCTTGAGTGCGCCAATCGCCGTAACATTCTCCAACTGTTTTTCCAGAAACATTCAATGCCTTCTCGTGGATTTTCCCAGCCACCATCAATTCGCCCATGACCGCGGGAATCCCGCCCGCTAAATGAAAGCTTTCCGTCAGATACTCACCCGCTGGTTGCACATTGGCGAGCAACGGGATCTCATGCCCCACCGTCTCAAAATCCTTTGTCTTTAACTCAACGCCCATGTGTCTGGCGATGGCAACCAGGTGCGGTGGGCAATTCGTTGATCCGCCGATCGCACTGCAAACCACAATCGCATTTTCAAATGCCTCTCGCGTCATCACCTTCGATGGCTTCAGATCTTCATGCACCATCTCCACAATCCGCTTCCCGGTCCGGAATGAAATCTGCGTCCTTTCGCGGTAGGGCGCTGGAATCACCGCGCACCCCGGCAGGCTCATCCCCAGCGCCTCGGCGAGGGAATTCATCGACGACGCCGTACCCATCGTGTTGCAATGCCCAGGGCTGGGCGCCGAAGCCATCACCCGGTTCATGAATTCGTCATAGTCAATTTCCCCGGCCGCATGCATCCGCCGCGCATCCCAAACACTCATCCCGCTCCCCGCCAGTTTGCCGTTGTAATAGCTGTTCAGCATCGGCCCGCCGCTCAACACAATCGCCGGAATGTTCACCGTCGCCGCGGCCATCAGGCAAGCCGGCGTTGTCTTGTCGCACCCCGTCGTCAGCACCACGCCATCAAAGAAGTACCCATGCAAAATCTCCACCAATCCCAGGTACGCCAGATTCCGGTCCAGGGCCGCAGTGGGTCTTCGGCAGTTCTCAAAAATCGGATGCACTGGAAAAACAAAAGGCACCCCGCCCCCATCCCGAATCCCATCCCGCACCCGATCTACCAGGTCCAGATGCACGCGATTGCAAGGCGACAAGTCAGACCCCGTCTGCGCGATCCCAATAATTGGCTTTCCCGATTGCAGTTCCTCCCTCGTCAACCCATAATTGGCGTACCTTTCCAGATACACCGCCGTCATCCCTGGGTTATCTGGATTCTGAAACCAGTTCATGCTGCGAAGAGGAAACTTGCGATCTCGATTCATCGCTTCCTATGCTATCGCTTGCCTATATCCTCGTAGATTCTTAGCGATGACACGCGGACTCCATCGATAACCGCCAGCACATCCCGCGACTCATGCACCACTCGCAGCGACTCAAGCTTCGGCAACCTCACGCAACTCCGCAGTGGGCGCAGGCTTCCTAATACTGCATTTGGCGCTTTCAACGCCTCGGCTAATTTCTCTTCCGAGTCAAAACATTCCTTACTCTTGATGGTTTTGCCCTCTTTGATTACTGCGCACATCCCCCCATTCGGCACCACCTCATCCACTCCATACAAGGCCAGCCTCACGGCCGGTGTCCGGTAATACGCTGGATAGTAAACCGTTACGCGATTCGTCTTCCCATCCGCATCCTTCTCCTCAAGCTCCTCAAAGAACTTGCCGCGCTCTTCCTCAGACCAGATGATGACGCTTGGCAACTTTCCGATCGCTTCCTTCCCGATCGGTAGCAACGGTAGATCTCCGCCTACCATCAAGTACCGCAACCGCTTCTCTCGCATCTTCTGAAGCAACTGATCCTCAGACTGGCTCAGCAACATCTTTGCTGCTGGCATCGCGTTCCTCTGCGTCGGATTCGTGAACGGGATCCGATGCCCGATCGCAGTGATCCCATAGCCGTAATCCCACCAGGCCAACACGCCATAAGCGCTTGCGGGAAACTGGTACGCTTCATCGAACTTCTCGAGCTGGTAAAATCTTCCCGGGTTTCCGAATGGTTCAGGCGTCTTCCAGCGCAACCACTCAAAAGCTTCGCGCCAGTCCGCACTCACACCGCCGCCATAACGCTGATTCTGGTAAGCCGACCACAGGTTTGGCGTTATCAAACAAACCGCCAACCCCATCAGCACCATCTGCTTCTTGCCGGTATTCTCGATTGACTTCAGCAACTCTGCAATGGAATAAGCCGCAATCAGTGCCACCACCACCGCCACGTAGTAGTTCAATCGCATCTGAAACACGCCCATCGCCGCAAATCCAAGCCCAGCCACCAACAAAATCCGCTGCGACCATGCTTGCGTCTTCACCATTTGCAATGCTCCCATCAGCGCAAACCCCACAGCTGGCCCGAAAAACTCCCACGCCATCTTCCCGCTCATCCATTTCATCTCGCTCACCGTCGAGGCCCCCCGGCTTGTCGTAAAGTGCGCCGCCAGTTTGAACACCCCAAACGCCTGCGCTGCAATCACCGCCAACACGGCCACGATTCCCACGATGACCCATCGGTAGAGCGGCTTCTTTACCACCAGCAGAACCAGTTCAAACAAAAACACAACACCAAGACTCGCCAACGTGTATTCCATCCAGATGAGCTCCCAAAACGGGGCTACCATCGCCAGCGCAACGGCATACGTCCGCCAAATCGTCGGCGCGCTCATGCTCGTCAGTCGCCACATCCCGAGAAATGCCAGCAGCGCTGCTCCACCCAGAAACGTCAGAAGATACAGTCCCAGCGCCACACCAGCCAGTACCGCTCTTTCGCACGCCATCAGATACAGCACCATTACAAATAGCAAAGCCTCAAACACATGATGGTCGTGAAAGCCAAGACTGCTGATCCTCATAAAGTGTCCCGGCAAGAGGCACGCAAAAATCATCGCAATCGCCGACGCTTCCATCGAGAACAGCTTTGCGCTCAATAATCCCACCGCCCCCACCAGCAACACCCACAACACCACCGGGCACCACGCCGCCGCCACAAAAACATCCACCCCGGTCACTTTGACAAATCCGGCCACCAGCAGGTCCATCAACGGCCCCACATCCACTCTTTGCCCTTCAGGAAAAGACGCATACGGATCGGTCATCACCGCCGCGGGAACGCCTCCCTTTGCAAACCCCTCAACGAGCCTCGCGTGAAAATACGCATCCGTCTCCTGCAAGTTTACCCCGTCCACAGTAAAGACAAATTCCTGCCTCATTCCAACGCGAAAGTACAGTCCGCAAACCAGCGCCAATCCAACCGCAATCCACCAGGCACGTTGCGTCATTTTGAAAACACGTACTTCCGGTCAATCATGCACGCTGCCATCACCAGCACCACCATCAACAGCGGACCCTCCAGCGGGCTCAGCAAGTGGATCGTCCGCGGACCCCACGTCTCATCAAAGAACCAGAACTTTTGTGGCCTAAAGCGGCTCAACGCAAACCACCACCCAACGTAATTCTTGTTCTCATACAGTTGCACTTTGCCCAGCCCCACCAGAATCAACACCGCAAAAACTCCTCCAGAGACCACCATCACTCCCGCTCGCTTCCACCACTTCCCGGTCTCATTTGCAACGGCACGGTAATTGCTCGCAATCCAGATGGCACCCATCCATCCTCCGCAGATATCCAGCGTCACATCATTGAAATCCCACGGCACTCCCCATGTCGGATGAATTACAAAGTACTGATACCCCTCGTCGATCAAGGCAACCACCGTGCACCACGCCAGCGTCTCGCCCACACTCCTGAAAAACGGGAACAACGCCACAGCCAATATGAAGTACTGCGGATAGTGCACCAGCTCCGCGTTGTTCACCGTCAGCAATCCGAACGACGCCAGCGTCAGTCCGCATGCCAATGCCCAGTTCCATCGCAGCCATTCTTTCGCGGCACTATTTGCCGATGACTTTCAGAAAGTCCAATGCGCGATCACACCCAATAGTCCCGCACCGACTCCAAACAACGTATAGAACAACCCTCGTCCCATCTTGTCCGCAATCGGCCCAAGGAACTGCTGCACATTTTCATGCTGCGTCACTACATAAATGCAGTAAGCGACAATTCCCACCCATCGGAACAAAGTCCCCATCAGTTGGTTTCTCCCTCCGGCACATCCTAACATTTCACGCAGAAATGTTTCAGGGAATTTCGCGGTGGCTACGCCACACGAAAACATATGATAGAATCCCGAAAGAATTCCATTCCTTCAGGAGGAAAACTATGCGAACTCAGTGGTTTGCTCGTGTTACCACGCTGTTATTTTTCTCGGCCGCTCTTTTCGGCCAAACCCTCGGCGACGTAGCCGGCACCATTCAGGACCCCCAGGGTGCTCCGGTCGCAGGCGCAAACGTCACAATTATCAACACTGCCACCAATGCAGCCCGTACCACCGCCACCAATGGCGAAGGCATCTACGCTTTCCCCGCGTTGGTCCCCGGCACCTACTCTGTCAAGGTCGACAAGGCTGGCTTCAAAACCGCCAATCAGACCAACATCGAAGTCCAGGTTCAGGCCAGCATCCGCGTCGATATCACGATGCAACTCGGCCAGGTTAGCGAAACCATCGAAGTCTCCGCCGTCGGTGCCGTTCTTCAAACGGAAAATGCCACCGTCGGCACCGTCGTCGAACAGAAGCGCATCGTCGAGCTTCCCCTCAACGGCCGCAACTACCTGCAGTTGACCGCTCTGGCCCCCAACGTCAGCTTCGGCTTCCCCTCCGCGGGTCAGGCCGATGGCCGTCAGGGTGGAGACCGCGCCAACCAGAACATCTCTGTGGCCGGTATGCGCAACAACTTCAACCGCTTCACCCTCGATGGCGTTGAAAACACCGACCCCAACTTCAACACCTACGTGATCTTCCCATCCGCCGAAGCCCTCCAGGAATTCAAGGTTCAGACTGGTGTCTACCCTGCTGAATTCGGCCGCGGTGCCACGCAGATCAACGTCTCCACCAAGGGTGGCGGCAACAACTTCCACGGCTCGATGTACGAGTTCCTTCGTAACGAAAAGATGGACGCCCGCAACTACCTCTTTGGTGGCGTCGGCGCCCGTGAACGCGCAAAGGACCCCTTCAAGTGGAACCAGTTCGGCTTCGTTCTTTCCGGCCCTGTGGTAATCCCGAAACTCTTCAATGGCAAGAACAAGCTGTTCTTCATGTCCAACTACGAGTGGTTCCGTCAACGCCGTAGCGTTATTGGTAACTATAGTCTGCCCACCGCGCAGAACTTCGCCGGTGACTTCAACACCGCCATCCAAACCAATGGCATTTATGATCCACGCAGCCGCGTCATCACCAACGGTGCAGTTTCCGGCGCCACGCTGTTCCCCAACAATACGATTCCCACCAGCCGCCTGCATCCCATCTCGCAGCGCTTGTTGGCTTTCTATCCCCAGGCAAACACCCCTGCCGCCGGTCTCAACAACAATCACTTCATCTCTCTGGGTCGCCCCATCAACAAGGATCAGTTCATCCAGCGCTTCGACTGGGTCGAAAGCGACAAGTCGAACTGGTTCGGCCGCTACTCCAAGTCTGAAGAGAATCAGCTCACCGCCAACCTCTTCAGCAACGGCGAAAAGATCGTTACCAATGCCAGCCAATGGACAGTCACTAACACCCGCGTGCTGACAAACAGCATGGTCAACGAGTTCCGCTTTGGTCTCACCAAGTTCTACAACACGACAGGCCCCGAACTCGCCTTCAATACCGACGTCGTCGGTGGCCTTGGCATCCCGGGCCTCGCTTCCGGCCCCCCCGTACAGTGGGGTATTCCGAGCGTCGGCATCACTGCCTACAGCGGCTTCGGCAACAGCTCCGAAGGCCCTTATGAAAACAACAACCGCGCCACTCAGTTCATCAACAACCTGAGCTGGATCAAAGGCAAACACAGCTTCAAGTTCGGTGGCGAATTCCGTCGCGATGAATACAACCAGGTCGGCAACCAGTTTGCGCGCGGCCAGTTCACTTTCGATCGCAACGCCACGCGCAACCCGCTGGTGGCCAATTCCGGCAATGCCTTCGCCGATTACCTCCTCGGTGAAGTCTTCCAGGCCGAAGCAGCCGTTTCCATTGCCCGCGCTCAGTTCCGCGCCACCGGTTTTGCCTTCTATATCGATGACACCTGGCGTGTTTCGAAGAAGCTCACCTTGAATCTTGGCCTCCGGTATGAAAACACTCCCCCCTGGGAAGACGCCACCGGAACCCTCTTCAATGGCATCGTGCCAAACGACATCCGGCCCACCAATCCCTTGGCGGCGGTGGTTCAGGATCAATCCCTCCACCCCTTCTTCATGCGTCAAGGCGCTTCCCGCCAGAACTGCTATGAAGGCATCAACCTCCGCTGGACAGCCGGACCCCTGTTCCCGAACGTCCCGATTCAGGTTCGTTGCGATGGCTCGCTTGGCAACCGCCTCGTCGGTCGCGACAACAATGACTGGGCACCCCGCTTCGGCGCTAGCTACCAGTTAGACGATAAGACCGTCATCCGCCTCGGCGCTGGCGCGTTTTACTCGCAAGACACCGGCAACCCGCGCTTCGACATGTCCCGCAACCTTGCAGGCCGTCTCCGCGACAACTCAAGCCAGGTCACCCCTCAGCTCACCTGGAACAACGGTCTTGCCTCCATCGCGGGTGGTACGGCCAACGTAAACCGTCCCTACACCTTCGCCAATCCCTACGATCGGCGCACCCCTTACACCATCCAGTACCTCCTCAATGTCCAGCGCGAATTCTCAAGCAACCTGGTCCTTGAAGTTGGCTACCTCGGTTCCGTCAGCCGCCGCCTTGAGGCTCTCCGCGCTGTCAACGAATCGCTTCCCATCGATCCCGCCGTTTCCAACCTTTCTCTGGCTGCCCGCTCTCCGTTCCCGGAATTCGGCCGCATCCAGTTGGTCGACAACGGTGGCCGCGGTAACTACAATTCGCTCGGCACCAAACTCACCAAGCGCTATTCGAACGGCCTCACCGCCTTGTTTAGCTACACCTGGTCGAAGTCGATCGACACCGCTAGCGCCATCCGTAACCAGGGCGGTGACGTTCTCTTCCCGCAGAACAGCTACTGCCGTCAGTGCGAACGCGCTCTGTCCGGTTTCAACACCCAGCATCGCTTTGTCACCAGCGTACTTTATGACCTTCCCGTCGGTAAGGGCAAGAAGTTCAACGTCTCCAATGGCTTCGCAGATGCGGTCATCGGCGGCTGGCAGCTCGGTTCGATCTTCACCGTTCAATCCGGCTTCCCCCTCACCGTCACCAACGGTCGCGATCGCTCCAACACTGGTGCCTTCTTCGACCGCCCGAATGCCACTGGCCAAAACCCGCAAGTCAGCGGCGTCTCTACCGAGAACGCCTTCAACACCGCTGCCTTCGTCGAACAGGCTGCTGGCACCCACGGCAACGTTGGTCGCAACACTCTCATCGGACCCAGCTTCGTGCGTTGGGATTTCTCCAGCTTGAAGAACTTCAGAATGCCCTACAAGGAAGGTCACAACCTCCAGTTCCGCTTCGAAGCCTTCAACATGCCCAACCACCCCAACTGGGGCAACCCCGACGCCAATTTCCAGTCGGGTAACTTCGGCAAGATCCGCGGCACCCGCGGTGACATGCGCAACCTCCAACTCGCTCTTCGCTATACCTTCTAGCCTCGAGCTCAATCCAAAACAAGCGAGGAGCCTCCCGTCAGGGAGGCTCCTTTCTTTTGCTATCCGCCTCAATCCTATAGATTTGTCACCCGGTTGCCGATAAGAAAGAGAAATGTCATCTGCGGCCGCCGGCAAATTCCAGGACCATTACAAAATTCTCGGCATCGATCCCAAAGCGAGCGCCGACATCGTACAACTCGCATTTAATGCGCTTGCCAATGTCTACAATCCAGCTTCCGGCTCCGAGCCCAGCCAGGAAAAGATGGACGAGATCAATCTCGCCCTCGAAGTTCTTCTCGACCCCTCCGCCCGCAAGATGTTCGACGCCGTCCGCGGTGGCGAAGACGAACGTGAAGTCATCTTTTCCGGCATGGAATTCTTCAACGCTCTCCCCGACGAGCGCAATCGCCGCCTCACCATGCTCTGCGTTCTCTACGACATTCGCCGCCAGAATCCCCGCGTCCCCGTCGTCACCATGCGGCAGTTCGAAAAAATCGTCAACATGACCGAAGACCAGATCCAGCTCTGCCTCTGGTATCTCAAGCACCTCGGTTGGATCATGGTTGACGACAAGAGCAAAATGCAGGTCACGGCCCAAGGCATGGATTATCTCGAGGCCAACCCTCCTGATCCCCGCAACATCTGGCCCTTTCTCAAGAACTGCGGCGGTCCTACGCCCGACGAAGCTCAAGCTAACCAGCCGGCAAATGAGCTTGCTGCTTTCTCTTCAGCCCTTCAATCCTTCGGTGCACCCACCAGGCCGCTCGAGCCGACTCCGATAGCACCCATTCTCACGGCACCAACTCCAGCGGCGCCAAGTCTGGTAGCCCCAAATCTTTCAGCACCGAAACCGCTTGAACTCAAGTCCGACGAGCCCAAGCCCGTCAAGACCATCCCTCTAATTCGTCGCACTCAAGTCGCCATCACCGAAGCCTGAGGCTGTTCGTCACCACACTGACGCTGCTCAACGCCATCGCTCCGGCTGCCACCACTGGGTTCAATAGCCCCATCGCCGCCACCGGGATCCCGATCACGTTGTACAAGAATGCCCACCCAAGGTTTTGACGCATCACGCGCATCGTCTTTCGCGACAGCTCAACCGCCTCCACAACCCCTCTCAAGTCCCCTCGCAATAGCGCTACATCTCCAGCTTCGATCGCCAGGTCCGCCCCCGTTGCCATCGCAATTCCCACGTCCGCCTTTTCAAGCGCCGGGGCATCATTGAATCCATCCCCCACCATCGCCACCTTGCATCCCTCTTGTCGCAGCCTCCCCACCACCTCTGCTTTCCCCGCGGGCAACACGCCCGCGATTACTTCCTCAATCCCCACTTCCCCAGCCACTCGCCGCGCCGCCTCTTCCCGATCTCCGCTCAATAACAACACGCGCAACCCCATCGCTTTCATCTTCACCACCGCTTCTCGCGATGTCTCCTTCACCGCATCAGCCAGCAAGATCGACCCACGCTCCTCGCCATCCACCAAAACCCTCACTTGCCCCATTTCGAGTCCCGCCACGACCTCCACACGCCTGCCACCAACTACACCCGCCACACCCACTCCCGGCTTCGCTTCAAACCCCTCCACAGCCTCCAACACTACTTCCGCCCTCTTTCCCTCATCCACAATCGCCCGCGCCAGCGGATGCTCACTCAACGCCTCCAGGCTCGCTGCCAGTCCCAATATATCCCCCCTCACCTCCAACACTTGTGGCTTGCCTTCCGAGATCGTTCCCGTCTTGTCCAACACCACCACTCCCACCTCTCCCAGCCTCTCCAGCGCCTCACCGCTGCGGATCAACACTCCCATCCGCGCCGCTCTTCCTGTCGCTGCCAGAATCGCCGTCGGCACCGCCAGCCCCATCGCGCAAGGGCAAGAGATCACCAGCACGGCCACGGCGATCACGAGCGCCCGCGCCACATCCATTCCTCCCAGCCAAACCCACCCGAGAAAAGCCAGGACGGCCACCACCAGCACCACCGGCACAAACACCGCGCTCACCTTGTCTGCTAGCGCCTGCACAGGCGCCTTGTCTCCTTGCGCCTCCCTCAGCACTTTCACGATCCCCTCAAGCAAGCTCTCTCCCCGCTCGACATCCACTCGCACCACCATCGCCCCTTGCCCGTTCAGCGTACCCCCGAAAACCCTGGCCCCCACAATCTTGTCCACCGGCAGGCTCTCCCCCGTCAGCATGCTCTCATCCACACTGCTCGCACCCTCCATCACCACTCCATCCGCCCCCACTCGGTCTCCGGGCCGCACCAGCACCAGGTCTCCGCGCCGCAGTTCTCCCGCTGCCACTTCCATCTCTACGCCACCCCGCCTCACCACCACCTTCTTCGGTTGCAAAGCCGCCAATTGCTGCAATGCCACGGAAGTCTGCCTCTTGGCCCGCGCCTCCAGCATTTTCCCTAACAACACCAGCGCCACGATAAACACCACTGCCTCAAAGTAAACCTCAGGCATCATCCCCTGCCCATGAAACCAGTGCGGCCACACCACCGCGCAAAACGACAATAGAAACGCCGCCCCCGTCCCCATCGCCACCAGCACATTCATGTCCGCATGCCCACGGCGCAACGCTCCAAAAGCCTTCACATAAAAATCCCGCCCCGCCCATCCCGCCACCACCAGCGCCAGCACCATCTGGGTCCACGCCCACCACCTCACCTTATGCCCGACAAACCCCATCGCCCCCATCATCACCAAACCCACCAAAAGGCTCGGCAGTGCCTTCAACCGCAATCCCTCATACTCCACCCGCAACGCCTCGCCCCGCTCATCCTCCTGTTCAAAAACACTCTGCCCTTGAACCGGCAGCCGCGCTCCATACCCAGCTTCCTCCACCGCCGCAACCAACCCTACGGCGCTCACCACCGCCGGATCATATTCCACCACCGCCTGATGCATCATCAGGTTCACCGCCGCCTCTTTCACTCCCTCCCGTTCCCGCAGCGTCTTCTCGACAAACGTCTGGCAGGCCGCGCACATCATCCCTTCAATTTGAAGTTCAACGCGCAATGGTGAATCCACCGCCCTCCACGGCCCGTTCCAGTTCCGCCACGCTCACACCCTCGCGCGCCGTCACCGTCGCCCCGCCCACAACCACCTTTTCAACCTCTACACCGTCCACCCGCTTCAACAGCATCCCCACCCGCCTCACGCAGGCATCGCAATGCATCCCGTCAATCTTCAATTCGATGCGCTCACTCATAGTCATACCAGTCTGAATGCGCCGACCACGCATGGCAGCTGAGACACTGCGTCTCGGCCCATTGCGTCAGGCACTCTGGACAAACGCCTCCTGTATCAAACGTATGCCATTCCTGTCCGCAAGAACAACTCCACAAGTCGCTAGGATGCGGCTTCCACCCGCAAAGCGGGCAACGAATCCGCGGCCCCTTCACTCCCCTTTCTTCCTGCTTCTCCACCGGCGCAATCATTCACCTCCGACTCTAGCACTCTAGAAAACTTTACAATTCCCCGGTAAACATCCCTCCCCGCCGCCACATCCCACCCAGGTGATGTACTCGCTTCTCCTCAATCTCGTCTCTCAGATCATCCTTACCGGCAACACACCCTACCGTGTCGAATCCTTGCTTCCCGTCGCGCGCGACGCAATTCTTCACCAACCCGCCGGCCTCGCCGAAGATGCCGCAGGCAATCTCTACATCGCCGAACCGCAATCGAACCGCATCCGACGCATCACACCCGCTGGCATTCTCGAATCCTGGGCTTCCGCCAACTCCCCCACCGCCCTGCTCATCGAGCCCAATCAGAATCTCCTCTACTTCGACAGTAAAGAGTGCATGATCCGTCGCATTCGCTCCGATCTCACCGTTGAGAACGTCGCCGGCTCCGGCACTTGCGCTGCCGCTGCAGGCTTCTCGGGCCCCCCAGTTTCGGTGGAGGCTTTGGCGCATCGAACGACCGTGACGGCAAGGCCCTCGAGACCAGTCTCGGCGTCATTGGCGCCATGATCTTCGACAACAAAGGCCGCCTCACCTTCACCGAAGCGAGCCTCCACATCATCCGTCGTCTCAACCCCGACGGCAACCTCGAAACCATCTCCGGCACCCGTCAATCTGGCTACGGTGGCGACGATCACAAAGCGATCGATGCCACCCTTTCCAATCCCACTGGCCTTGCCGCCGATCACCAGGGCAACCTTTGAGTCGCCGACTCAGGCAACTGCCACATCCGCCGTATTGATGTCACCTCTTACATCGCAACCTGGATCGGCACCGGCACTTGTGCTTCCTCTACGGCTCCCATCAACGGTTCTCGCGGCATCGCCATCGAACAGCCTCGCAGTCTCGTCTTCAATCGCGAAGCCAACGCATTGCTCTTCGCCCTCCCCCGCGCCTACCGTGTCCTTCGCTTTAACGTCGAAGAGAATCGCGTCTCCCCCATTCTCGGCAACGGCAGGCTCGGTGCCGTCCCCCAGCAAAATCCCATCGACTGTCCCATCAACGACCCCGGCACGCTTCTCCTCTCCCAAGCTCACGGCCTCCTCGTAGCCGCTCCCAGTTCCTTTCAAATCTTCCAACTCAAAGACAACATCGCTTCCCGTTTCGCGGGCAAGTGGCCTACCAGCGAGATTCTCGATCCCCGCGGCCTTCTCACCGCGCCCGACGGCGCCACGCTAGTTCTCGACTCCGCCACAAACCGCCTCCTTCGCATTGACGCTGATCGCAACATCACTACACTTGCTGGCACCACCTGGCCCTCCGGCTTCGCCAAAGGTGACAATGGCCCCGCACTCGACGCCGCTCTCGATGCTCCGGCCCGAATGATCCAGACCCCCAGCGGCGACATCGTCATCGCCGAAGCCACCCGCCTTCGGCTCCTCCGTGCCGACGGCACCCTCAGAACCATCCGCACCAGCCTCAACAACCCCACCGGCCTTGCCATCGATCGCGACGGCCAACTCCTTTTCGCCGACTCCGGAAACCACCGCATTCTCCGCATGAACCTTGCGACCAACGTCGCAACCCGCATCGCGGGAGATAACGGCGAAGGTTTCTCCGGCGACAATGCCGCCGCCACCAGCGCCAAACTCAACAACCCCGGCGATATCGTGATCGACAACGCAGGCAACATCCTCTTCGCTGACCGTGGCAACCGTCGAATCCGGCGCATTGCAACCAACGGTAATATCTCCACCATCGCAGGCAACGGCCTGCCCTTCAGCTACGCCGATATCACCGGAGAACTCGCCACCCGCACCGGCTTCGGCTTCATCGCCGGCCTCACCATCGACGCAGCCAACAACCTCTATCTATCCGAAGAAAAGCGCCTCACCCGCATTGGTGCAAATAACCGAATTGAGATCCTGACGGGCTACCAGCAACAAGCCGACGACAGTGTCATCACTTGGCTCAACGAGCCCCTTGAGAAAGCCGATGCGATCCTCATCTCCCAAGACGGCTCGTTGATCTACACCGTCCGCGACACCGCCTCGATCCAGCGTGCCAACCGTCAATAGCCTCGCTACACGGCCAGCTTCACCGCCGGGTCCCCAAGCAGGATAAACGTTCTCGCGTCATGCAACTCAAATACTTGCTGCACCATGCCGATCGCCGGCTTCGTCATTGTCCTGACTTCCCAGATTTGATCACCCAATCGATTCCCCAACTCGGCATGTTTGGAATTAAAACCCTCTGTCGCGTAACCCACCGGGAAGCCCAGTAACAATTTCCTCACCGCGCCCTCAAAGCTCTTGATATGCGAAGACGACTTGTCTCCGGGATTCTGAAACGCATAATCCAGCGATCGGTCCACATGCCCAAACACCGCCAGCGCCCCGCCATTCGGGTGCGACAGCAGCCGCTTGGCTAGCGATGAAACAAAAGGCTTCTCGGCCAGCACATCCACCGGTGCCTGCCCCCCGGGCCGAATCTTTGCCACCGCCGTATCCGCATCGAAAAGGATATTGCGCTGCGGCGTCCCAGCCCCATAGCAGGCAAACAACATCGCCACCGTCCCTGCCACATTCGAGGCCTCGTCCAGGTCATCCGCTGCCAGACAACACTTCCGCAGTAACTCCGCCTGTTCTGCCGCAGGCATTTTGGCAAATTCCTTCGGCCGCGGAAAATCCTGACACACCAGCATCCCCTGTTTCTTCTGCGCTGCCTCGCTGCTTACCTTCCCTCCTGCTCCATGCGTTGCGGTGAACAGCAACGCCGGAGTCTCTTCTCCACCCATCAACTTGCCCAGCTTCTCCCGCGTCGCCGCCTCCCGCAACACCACCTCTAACTCCCAGGTTTCCCTGAACTTGCCCTTCTTGTTCGTCTTCACTTCCTCCACCAGCGGCTCCACCAGAAACTTCGCGCTCGATTGTGTCGGTGGGTCATCCGCATTCGCCGCCCCAAAAAAAGCCACCTTCTTCCCCCGCTTCATTTCTCCCTTCTCGGCCCGGATCACCGACTCGGCATACTTCGCATACCCCTCCACATCGTCAAAGCACACTCGGCCCACTCCATATTGCTCGTCCAGCTCATACTGAAACTCGAAGGAGATCTCATCCGGCCCGCCCACAATCATCAAATAGTAAGGCATCAGCTCCGTGTCCACTTCACCCGATATCGGCGCTTTGTATCGCGACAGGAAGTCCCGCACCGATTCCCCATCCTTTCGCACCGTTTCTTTCCACAACGCTCCCGCCTGCTCCTTCCGCAAGTCCACCTGCGGCTGGATTGCCTCTTTCACTCCAGGCTTCATGGTCTCCGGATAGACCACTCCCCATCCCGTCTCCGCCAGGTTTGTGTAGTCGAGATCGAAGCTTCCTCCGAAGTGCTCTTCTTTCAGTGCAGCCGCTTTGCTCAATTCCGTGTAGTATTCCGATGCCGCATCCGTCGCCAGCTTGAACAACTCCACCACCGGCGGCCCTTCCTAGAGGTACTGTCCCGTCTCGGCATCGATCCCGTTGAACGTCAAAATTTCTTCGCTCATAGCTGCTTTCTCCTGTCCCAAATAGCGAGGGCCGATTTCCTTAAGAAACCAGCCCTCCCTGCTCAATTTTTTTAACGCTTCCTAGCCCTTGCTGTCGTCCGGCTCTGGCACCGGAATCGGAAAGTCTCCCGGCAGATCATCAGGCGAGACAGGAACAGTCTCTACCGGCGGATCAATCGGAAAACTGCCTAGCAGATCTGCCGGCGGGACGGGAACGGTTTCAACCGGCGGGTCAATCGGAAACGTCCCCGGCAAATCCGTTGGATCCCCACCAGTGGACCGTGTCGTTCTAAGCATCTCAAGTTCGATCGATTCTAAGTTCATTTCTGTTTTTCCTGATTCGCTTTCTCTACCTTTTTAAAGCGCGGGTCTTTCACCAAACCCGCCAACTCGGGATCATTTTTCAACGTCTCAAATGAGTACCCATTCTTCACTGCTCTTGCCGCCCACTCGAGCGCCAAGTCTCGTTGCTTCAAAAACTCATATACCGCGATCGCCCGGTTTGCCACATCCGGGCTTTGAGGCTGTAGCGCGATGGCTCGCCTCATCAACGATAGCGCTTGCTCCTGATGGCCCAGCACTGCATGATAGCTCGCCACATTCCCAAGCAGTCGGTAATCATCCGGCGTCGCCTTCAGCAGCGGCTCCGCCAACTCTATCGCCTTTTGATACTGCAGCGCCGATTCTTTTTTCTGATCTGGCAACCGGTCGAGCGCCGCCGCATAGTTCGCTCGCGACAGATACCCTCGCTCGTCCATCTCCGTTGCTCGCCGGTAAGCATCCGCCGCCTTCGCATACTCACCCCGGTAGTAGAGTGTGCTGCCCAGATTCCCCAGCGAACGCGGTCTCGGTTCAATTTCGTTCGCCCTTGTAAACGCTTTTTCGGCCTCTTCAAATCGCCTCAGCCGCAAATACACAACACCCAAATTGTTGTAAACCAGCGGATTGTCAGGCAGCAGCTTCAACGCTACTTCCAGCTCTCCCAAAGCCTCCTCGTTTCGCCCGAGATTCCGGTATTCCGAACTCCTCCAGTTGCGATAGGCCCAATTCTCGGGAGCCAAATCAATCGCCTTCTGGATCGACGCCTCCGCATCCGCCTTCCGTCCTTCGGCCAAATACAATTGCGCCAGCGCAAAATGGACATCCGGTAGATTCGCATCCAATTCCGATGCCTTTTTCAGCTCCGACCGCGCCAAATCACGCCTTCCGCCATCCAGATACAACAGCCCCAGCGTCACATGCGGCTCAGCCATCTCCCCATCAAGCGCGATCGCCTGGTTACAAGCACCCTTCACCTTCTCCATGGTTTCAGGCAACCGGGCATCAGTTCCCGTCCGGTAGTAAGCCGCGCACAAAGCCGCATGCCCCAGCGCCAGATTCGGATTCTGCTTCACCACCCCTTCCAGGATTCCAATCGCCTCTGTTACGTTCTGCGGCTTGTAATACCGCACCAGCAATTGCCGCGCCCGTAAGATCTCCTCGTTCACACTCGCGCCTGCAGTCTGCGAGCCCTTCTCCGGGCCACTCCTCTGCTGCATCTAGAGCGCAACCCCCACCACCACCAGCGCTGCGACCGCCAACCACTCCCAGCGGAAGCTCGCCTTCCTCCGAACCCCATCCAACAACTCCAGCGCCTCCGCTCCCGTCTTCGGGCGCAAAGCAGCATCCTTTGCCACGCACCTCAGGATCATCTGTTCCCATTTCGCTGGCAAACCCGTCTTCCCCACAGTCAGGCTATCCGTCATCGATGCCTTCCGCCCCGTCAACATCTCAAACACCAGCAGCCCCATCGCGTAAATATCGCTTCCCGGTGTCGCCTGGTCGCCCATCAATTGCTCCGATGCCATATACCCCGGCGTCCCAATCACAGCCCCCGTCTGCGTGTAGTTCGCATCAGATCCCTCACCCTCAAACACACGAGCCAGCCCGAAATCCATGATGCACAGCCGCTGTCCCACCAACATCACATGCGCCGGTTTCAGATCCCGGTGCATGATTCCTTTTGATGCAAGGCATCGAGCGCGGCTGCCATCTGTCGCACCAGCGGTGCGGCCTCCTCGATGGTCATCTTCCCGCCCCGTGCGAGCCGCCTCGCCAGAGTCTCTCCTTCGAGATACTCCATCGTCAGATACAAAAGATCACGGCCCTCGATCGCGACTTTTCCCACATCGAACACCCGGCAGATGTTCGGGTGAGTCACCTGCCGCGAAAGCTGCACCTCTCGCCGGAACCGCGCCATCCCCGTCTCATCAAACAACCCACTTCGCACCGTCTTGAGTGCCACCGGGCCCCCAGTTCAAGATCTTCGGCCAGATACACTTCCCCCATCCCGCCCCGGCCCACAAACTGCTTCAGTACGAAACGGTCTCCCAGGGTCGAGCCGATCACCAGTGCGTGCTCAGCCTCTTTCGGCGTCTCTGTCAGCAATTCCGTATCGGCGTTCCGAGCCTGCCGCAGCATCTCCTCAACCTGCGCCCTCAGTCTTGCGTTCCCCTCACAAGCCTGATCCAGATAGGCCGCGACTTCCCCTTCCCTCAATTCAAGAGCCTTGGTGAATATCGATTTCAGTTGAGCAAATTTCGCCGTGCTCACTGCCTATTCCAACTTTGGTACCGAAGTATATCTGACCTTTTCAAAGCGATGTTAAATTGTGGCAGGCGTACCCTATTCCGTCCTCAGCCAGGCCCTGCCGAATGTCCATTCCCGCTCCACTGTCCGTTTCGGCACCCGCAACACCAGCGCCGTCTCCTCTACCGACAACCCCCCGAAAAACCGTAACTCCACAACCTTACCCACCAGCTCATCTTCTTCCGCCAATCAAGTCAGAGCTTCGTCCACCTCAAGCATCTTGCCGGGCTCCTCCGGCGTAAACGCCAGCGACTCATTCAAAGGCAGAACCAGAATCCCGCCGCCCCGCCAACCGTTGCCTGGCATGGTCCACCAGAATCTGCCGCATGACCCGCGCCGCCACCGCAAAGAAATGCGCACGGTCTTGCCAGTTCGTTTCCTTCATCTTGGATAGCTTCAGGTAGGCTTCATTCACAAGGGCGGTTGCCTGCAGTGTATGCTCCCCCCGCTCCCGATTCATGTGCCGCGCCGCAATCGCTTTCAGCTCCCCATAAACCGCTTCCACCAGAGCATTGCGCGCCTCTTCATCCCCAGTCTGAAACCGGTGCAGCAACTCCGTGATGTCTTCTTCGAATTCCTGCATTCGGGCGCCTGTCTCACTTTAAAACACTTGCCTGTCAGGATTCTGTCAATTCTCCACTACAGCAATTGCCGCACCGTGCGCAGCAACAACTCACTTTCTACCGGCTTCGGCAGATATCCCTGCATGCCCTGCGACAGGCAAAGCAATCGGTATTCATCCCCCACATTCGCCGTCAATGCCAGCACCGGCGTCTGCTCATAACCGCTCACATCCCGCAGTCTCGTCGTGGTCTCGATGCCATCCATCTTCGGCATCTGCAAATCCATCAACACGAGGTCAAACTTCTGCTTGGCCGCCAATTCAAGTCCTTCTTCCCCGCTGGAAGCCACAGTCACCTCGTAGCCGCCTCTCCTCAAATAGGCGTCTGCCACGCGCCGCGCTGCTTCGTTGTCGTCCACCACCAATACGTTTCTTTCGGCGGGCTTCACAAATGTCGCCTCAAGATTGGAGTCCCCTAACGGAATCGTGAACGCAAACACGCTCCCCTTCTCAGGTGTGCTCTCGACCGTCAAGTCCCCACCCATCAGCTTTGCCAGTCCCAGCGCCAGCGTCAGCCCTAGTCCCAGCCCCGCATACCTCCGCGCCAGTCCACCTTCGAGCTGCTCAAACGATTCGAAGATCCGGCGGATTTCCTCCTGCTGCATCCCGATTCCCGTATCTCGCACTTCAACGCGCAAGTTGAATCCGCCCTGGCGGACGCCCCCATTCAACACACGTAATTGTACTTCCCCATGTTCGGTGAACTTCACTGCATTCGACAGCAAATGCTGCAACAGCTTCCGCAGGCGCAACTCATCGCCGCGCGCTGCTTCTGGCACATCATCCTCAATCCGCAGAAAGAACCCAACACCCTTTTGCCGCGCCTTCACCAGCCATTGTGCTGCCAGCGATTCGATCGCTTCGTGCAACAAGAACTCACTGGTCTCTACTTTGGAATCCCCAGCCGCCAGCGCCGTAAACTCCAGCGTCGACGACAACACCCCATACAACTCTTCCGCACAAGCCTTCGTCAGTTGTACATATTCCCGCTGCTCACTCGACAAATTCGATTGCTCAAGCAAACTCGTCATGCCGAGAATGCCACTCAGCGGCGTCCGGATCTCGTGGTTCAACGCCGCGAGAAACTGCCTTTTCAATCGATCGATCTCTAGCTGCTCCGCCATCTAACCCTCTTATCGGCGAAAGACCTTAGAGACTTTAGGGAAGTCGGCGCTATCGCATCATTCCCTGCACTCCCGCAATCAGCGTGCACGTCACCACGTGCAGCATCCAACCGTAATGGAGTTGTCCCCAAAAGTGAGACACGAGACTAGACTCAGAAAATTCCAACGAGGAGAATTTGAGTCATGTCTGAAACGCGAAGGAAGTTCACGCGGGATTTTAAGGTAGCGGCGGTGAAGCGGCTG
>VFZU01000092.1 GCA_016870995.1 Acidobacteriota bacterium | reverse complement strand
GATGAACTCTTCTCTTTGCTCGATCACACAAGTCTCTTTCCAGGCCATCGGGTGCTTCCCCCTCCAGCCAAAAGTGTTACCTATGTGCCCGGTTTATTCCGTTACCCATGTGCCCGGTTCGGACCGAGTGAGGCGCTGATCGTTAAGCGGGGACTGCTGGATTTTGCGAATCGCCTTGAGAGCCAAATTTAAGGCGGCTAGGCCTTGATCGTCGGGGTTGCGCTTGCCGCCGAAGTCGAGCCCAGGCTGACCTTCGATGCAGCAGCAGAGGTCACTTTTGGCTTTGTCAGAGCCTGCGCGGGCCATCATTGGGGCAGATGAGAAGAGGGGTTTCTCTAGTCGACTCGGCTGATCTTGAGGATTTGAACGGGTGGAGTGAGGCGCTGATCCTTGAGCGGGGACTGTTGGATCTTGCGAATCACGTCGAGGCCTTTGATCGCTAAGCCGAAGGCGGCGAAGCCTTGACCATCGGGGTTGCGCTTGCCGCCGAAGTCGAGCTCAGGCTGATCGCCGATGCAGAAGAAGAAGTCGGCTGTAGCGGTGTCGGGGCCAGAACGAGCCATCGAGATTACTCCATTGATGTGCTTGAGGCCGGACTTGGTGGTGCGCTCCAATTCGATTGGTGGATAGACCGGTTTCTTTTCAGGATTGGGGCCACCCTGGATGACCTCGATCTTGACGGGGCTTTGGGGTTGATTGTCCGGCTTCACGGTGCGATGAAAGACGCCGCCGTTGTAGAAGCCTTCGTCGACATAACGCAGGAAGTTGGCGACTGTCTTGGGGGCGCGGTCGCCGCTGAGCGCGACCTGAATCTCGCCGAGCGAGGTCTCGATTCGAACGACGACGCGCGGATTGTCAGCTTGAGCCGCGGCAAAGAGGGCAAGGAACCGGCGACGAATCATGATGAGGTTTGCTCCACGAGATGATAGCCCTGACGATCGACTTTGGAGTCGAGGATCTCGGCCGGGCGGCCATGGGCTTCAAAGATTTGTTGAACGTGGCGGACTACGCCGGAATGACCCTTCTCAAAGAAGACCAGAATACTAGGGCCAGCGCCGCTAAGGCAGCAACCGAGTAGGCCTGGCGCGCGCAGACGAAGGATCTCTTCAAGACCAGGGATGAGTTGCTGGCGGTATGGCTGATGGAAGCGATCTTCGAGAGCGGCAGGAAAGGCAGAGATTGTGCCTGTCGCAAGAGCGGCGATGAGGAGAGCAGAACGCTGGACATTGAATACAGCGTCGGCCTTCGAGTATTGATTGGGCAGCACGGCGCGGGCCTCGTGCGTGGGAAGCGGGAAGTCGGGCACGACGACGGCGACTTCGAAGCTGGGAGGCAGCTCAAGGCGGACGGCGCGAGTCATGCCGCTCGAGTCGATGGCGCTGGCCACGATTGAGCCGAGCACGCAGGCTGCGACGTTGTCTGGATGGCCCTCGATGCGGGCGGCTTCGTCGAGGATGCGGTGCGACTTCCACTTCAGGCCGAGCATGACATCGGCAATGATGACCCCGGCAGTGAGCGCGGCGGCACTCGATCCGAGGCCTTTGCCCAGAGGGATTTCGTTTTCCACTTCCAACTCGATCGGGGGAATCGACTGGTCAGAATGTTGGGCAACAAGCAGGGCAGTCTGCCAGATGAGATTATCGTCGCCGGTTGAGATGAGATCGGCATCGCGACCGCTGACACGGATCGCGAGTTGCTCGGCGCGTCGAAAACGACAAATGAGATAGGGGCTGAGCGCGAGGCCCAATGCATCAAAGCCAGGGCCCAGATTTGCGCTGGAAGCCGGCACACGGAGGTGCCACCAATTAGCCACGCGAAGAACCGATCTGGACTACTCGATTTTCGCGGGCACTGGTGTAAATGCCTTGAACGAGTTCGAGCGCGCGCAGGCCTTCTTCGCCGCTGATCAGAGGCGCCTGGCCAGTCTTGATGGCGTTGCCGAAGTCGAGGAAAGCACGTTCAAAGGGAGCGAGCGAGATGGCCATGGGATCGCTTGAGCCGCTGGAGACATCTGCCGCTACGGGCGCAGCATCGCCGGTATCCTCAGGAACTTCCCAACGCACGAGGCGATCTCCGGCGAGAATTGCGGAGCCTTTGGTGCCGTGGATTTCGATCCGTTCGGTAAAGCCGGGCCACATGGCGGTAGAGGTTTGAATGACACTATTGGGTCCGTTTTCGAAACGGACAAGAGCGCTGAGGACATCATCGCTTTCGATCTTGTGGCGAACCCCAAGATGCCATTGGCCGAAGACCTGCTGAACGTCGCCCATGAGGAAGAGGAGCCAATCCACTTGATGGATGCCCTGATTGATGAGGGAGCCACCGCCCTCGACTGCCCAACTGCCTTTGATGGGGCGTGAGTAATACTCTTCGCTGCGCCACCACTTCACGTAGGCGTCAGCCTGGAAGATCTTGCCAAGGCGGCCTGCTGCAATCGCTTTTTTCAGAAACAGGATCGAGTCGTTAAAACGGCCCTGGCTAACTACAGACAGCTTTACGTTTTTTGCGGCGGCATAGGCGACCATCTCGCGAGCCGTGGCGACATCGATGGCAATCGGTTTTTGCACTTGAATGTGCTTGCCACAATCGGCGGCCAGCTTGAGAGGTTCGAGGCGCACATCTGGGAAGGTGCAAAGGTCGATGAAATCGACATCCGGGTGGCGACAGACGTCGGCCCAGTTGGAGTGGAACGAACCGCCCCACTTTTCGGCGAATGCGCGGCCGCGCTCTTCGGTCTTGTTGCTAACGGCTATAATTTCGTAGCCAATGTTTTTGTAGGCCTGGGCATGCTTGTGAGCAATTGCTCCGGTACCAATCAATCCAACTTTCATGACTGTCTTGCTATACTACTATTGTTCGAGTCGGTAGCTCAGTTGGTAGAGCATCGCACTTTTAATGCGGTGGTCGTGGGTTCGAATCCCACCCGACTCACCATCCCCCCTTTTAGGAAAATGGAAGACTTTGGTGCTAGCCTGACACTTTCATGTTAAAGCTCCTTGTCCTTGCCTTCGGCATTTCCTCTTCTTTGTTCGGAGCCGTGAGCGGACGCGTGGTCGATCTGGCAGACCAGGCAGTGGCAGGTGCAAATGTTGAGTTCCTGAGCGGCAGTGGGCAAGTGTTGTATCGAACTGTTAGTGATGGCGAAGGGCGATTTGCGTGGGGCGAAAATACGACTGCGGTAGTTCAAGTGCGCGTGAAAACAGATGGTTTTCTCGAGAAGGAAGTCGCTTTTCAGGGTGAGGATCTCAGCATTCGACTAGAGCTAGCCACTATGTACGCCAGGGTGACCGTAACAGCGAATCGCGGCGGCGCTGAAGAAGCGACGGAATGCACATACGTGACAACGGTTCTTGATGCCGACGCGATGGCGAAGCGGCACCGCATCACGCTCGGCAATGTACTTGAAGGAACTCCCGGAATTCTGGTCCAACAGACCAGCGCATCCCAGGTGTCGCCGTTTTTGAGAGGTCTGACCGGGTATCAGGTCTTGAACCTGATGGACGGCATCCGGTTTAACAATTCGACGTTTCGATCCGGCCCGAATCAGTATCTGGCATTTGTGGAACCGAGCCAGGCGCAGCGTGTAGAGGCGTTGCTGGGGCCGACCGGAGTGCAATATGGCAGCGACTCGCTGGGGGGCACGATTCATGTGTCGAGTGAACCAGCACGGTTCGCCGACGATGGTTGGCGGCGGCATGGGACGTTCAGCCTGAGTGGGGCGACGGCGGACCTGTCGGGGTTTGCGTCTGGAAGGTTCTCGGTGGCGAACGAGAAGATGTTTTGGCTCGTGGGAGGGTCAGGCCGAAAGCATAATGATCTGCGGGCTGGCAGGGGCCACGATTCGCGCAATGTGTTTCGCCGGTTTTTTGGAATGGAGCTGGGGGCAGTGAAAGAACTGGTTGGAAACCGGCAGCAGGATGGCGGCTTCACGCAATATGGCGTAGAAACGAAGCTTGCGCTGAGGCCGAGTACAAGCCAGCTTTTGACCCTCAATTATCAGCGGGGCGAACAGGGCAATGCGCGAGGCTACAAGGATCTTCTGGGTGGGCTGGGTCGACTGATTGCCGATTTTTCGCCGCAGACTCTCGACTGGTTTTATACACGTTATGAGCTGTTGGGCAAGGCCGGGTTGGATTCGATCAGCGGAACTTTCTCGATGAACCGCCAGACGGACGGGAGCCGGAGACAGAATCTGTTGGCTACCGATTCGATCACGTCGGATCTAAGCACGGTAAACGTGTTTGGCTACACCGGGCAGGCCTCGAAGCAGTGGAACGCCAAAGTGATGACCAGCTTCGGCGGAGATATCTATGACGAGCACATCGACTCGACACGAGAGGTGAGAAACCCGGTTACCAATGCGATCACGAGACCTCGACCGCTTTATCCGAATGGATCGCGGTATGGCAATCACGGGTTGTTTGCACAGGGCACCTATCAAATGCATCGCAAGTTACGGGCTGCGGCGGGTGTGCGTTGGACTGGGGTGCGATTCGACAATCGGGCAAATACGCTATGGTTTCGCGATACGACCTTCAACACGAGCTTGCGTTGGGATCTGACGAGCGTGTTTGGATTGCATGGAGTGGTGAGCCGAGGCTTTCGGGCACCAAACCTGAACGACCTTGGAGCACTGGGATTGAACGATCTCGGCTATGAAATTCCGGCGGCGGAAGCGATTCCGGCGGGAGCATTGTTAAGCACGGACGCGGGAGAGGGTGCGTTATCCAAAGGGCAGGGATTGAGAAGCCTGGCCGCGGAATCGCTCATGAACTACGAGTTTGGGATGAGGGTGAATACGCGCAAATGGTATGGGCGCGTGCAGGGATTCAATGCGGAGCTTGCGGACCCGATTGTGAGGCGGACTTTGCTTTTCCCCGCAAGCAGCGTGCCGGGTAGTCTGGCCGGATTGCCGGTGACGCCGATTGTGCCGACTGCGGCGCAAAGAGCGCAAGGAGTTGTGACCGTTGCGACGGGGCTGGACCCGCGAGCGGTGAAGGCTTTTGTGAACGATGGGGCTTCTCGCTATTACGGCATCGAATCGATGGGGCGCTACCTCGCAACGAGTCGGCTGAGTGTGGAGGCGAATTACAGCTACATTCTGGGACGGGATCTGAACCCGAATCGCAACATCCGCAGGCTGCCGCCGCAATCGGGTTCGATCACGGTGCGCCACACGCCGGGTGGGCGGAGACCCTGGTTTGAGGTGATGCTAACGGCTACTGGAGCGCAAGATCGATTGAGCGGCGGTGATTCCGACGATGAGCGAATTGGGGCATCGATCCGGCGTACGGATATCGCTTCCTTCTTTCGCGGTACTCGGGTCAGCAGGTATCTAGACGGGAACGGAGTATTTCGCCCAACCGGAGAGACGCTGGCACAAATCCAGAATCGAGTGTTGCCAGGAATTGCCGACACCGTTCGGGTGCCTGTGTACCGATCGACTGCGGGGTGGACGAACGTTGCGGTGCGCACGGGCATTGCATTGGGTGAGGGTTGGCAGGCCATGGCTGCGATTGAAAATGTGATGGACCGTAACTACCGGGTACATGGGTCGGGCATGGATGCGCCCGGCATCAACCTGTATGTGAACTTAAGCTATCGCTTCTAGTGCGCTGTGATAGCGTGAGACCAAGGGAAATATGCGTTTTCTGCTGATGTCGATGGTTGCCACAGGATTGTTCGCGGCTGGGAAGCCAGTGGACTTTTTGCGAGAAATCAGGCCGATCCTTTCTGACGCTTGCTTTCAATGCCACGGGCCGGACGAGAGCACTCGAATGGCGAACCTGCGGCTGGATCAAAAAGAATCAGCGCTAGCGAAGATCACGCAGATCGCGGCCCGCGTTGGGGAAACCAAACCTGGGCGAAAGATGCCGCCTGCTCATGCAAAGGTGCGACTGAACGCCGCGCAAGTTGGGTTGATTCAAAAGTGGGCGAGCGAGGGTGGCGCCTGGCAGGAGCACTGGAGTTTTGTTGCGCCCAAACGGGCGGAACCTCCGGCAGTACGGCTGAAGGCTTGGCCTAAGGGCAACCTGGACCGGTTTGTGCTGGTGCGACTCGAACAAGAGAATTTGAAGCCTTCGCCGGAAGCCGACAAGCCGACGCTGCTGCGGAGGTTGAGCCTGGATCTGACAGGGCTGCCGCCGACACCGCAAGAGATTGATGCGTTTCTGAACGACAAAACCGCAGGAGCTTATGAGAAGCAGGTCGACCGATTGCTCGCGAGCCCCAGGTTTGGCGAGAAGATGGCGCTGCACTGGTTGGACCTGGCAAGATATGCGGATACGCATGGCTACCATATCGATTCCCATCGAGATATGTGGCCGTGGCGCGATTGGCTGATCGGGGCGTTCAATCGCAATATGCCGTATGACCAATTCACGATTTGGCAATTGGCGGGTGACATGCTGCCGAATGCGACGCGGGAGCAGATTGCAGCGAGCGGATTTAATCGCAATCACGTCATCAACTATGAGGGCGGCGCGATTCCAGAGGAGTATCAGGCGGAATATGTGATTGACCGGGTTGAGGCAACGGGCACAACTTGGCTGGGGCTGACCGTGGGTTGCGCGCGGTGCCATGACCACAAGTACGACCCGATTGCACAGAAGGACTTCTATCGGTTGTTTGCCTTCTTCAACAACATCGAAGAGAAGGGGCTCGATGGGCAGAAGGGTAATGCTGCTCCGTTTCTTAAGTTACCGACGGATACACAGGCGACGCTGGAAAAAGAAATGACGCAAGCGATCGCGGCGCGAGAAAAGCGGATCGAGGACGCCAAGATCGCAGACCGGATGGCGGAGTGGGAAAAGACCAAGTTGAGCAAGATGAGTGCGCCAGCGCGGAATGGGCTGGCGGCGCATTATGAGCTCGAAGGAAACTTCAACGAGGCGACCGGGACTTATCTGCATGGGCGTTATCTGGGTCTGCCGCCAACGGCGAGCGATGGGCCGGTGGGACAATCGGCGCTGCTCGACACTGGGGCGAGGATCGAAATCCCCGAGCCGAATGGATTCAACGAGGATGCGGCGTTCAGTCTGGCGTTCTGGTTTCGCGGAGGCAACAAGCTGGAGCCGTTGACGATTCTGACCAAGAAGAACGGGGCTGGAATTGAGATCGGTAACGACGAAGTGTTTTCGATTGGAGATCTACGGCGTGGCGCTCACTTGGTGATTACGCTTACCGATGCGGCTGGCGGCAAGCGCGTGTATCAATCGAAGAGGCCATTTCCCTACAACGAATTCACGCACTTTACGCTGAATCACCAGGGAGCCGGAGCGATTGAATTGCGGATGAACGGCGAGGCGGAAGAACTTGCAGTGAGCGGCGAGACGAAGCCGATGGGAATCCGGAACGGTGCACCGATCGTGTTCGCCCAGATGATCGGCTCACTGGACGATCTGAGGATTTACAACAGGGAGCTCAGCGCAGCGGAAGCGCGGCAATTGGCCATCGAAGAACCGGTTCGCTATCTGCTGTTCCATACGGGGATCAAGCGGAGCAAGGCGCAAGCGGCGATGCTGCGGGATTACTACCTGAAGCACGACAGCGGCGATGAATTGAAGTCGCTGTACGCGCGGCTCAATCAACTGAAAGCAGAGAAGAAGCAGCTCGATGAGCAGATCCCATCGACGATGGTGATGAAAGAACTTGAGAAGCCACGGGAATCGAACATCCTCAAGCGCGGCCAGTACGATCAGAAGGGCGAACGCGTCGAGGTGGCGACGCCTTCGTTTCTCCCTCCTATGCCGTCTTCCCTGCCCCGCAACCGGTTGGGGCTGGCGCAGTGGCTGGTGTCGAAGGAGCATCCGCTGACAGCGCGTGTGGCTGTCAATCGATTCTGGGCGATGTATTTCGGCAATGGGTTTGTGAAGACAGTGGAAGATTTTGGAAGTCAGGGCGAGGCGCCGAGCCATCCCGAGTTGCTGGATGCGTTGGCGATGGATTTCATCGAGTCTGGCTGGGACTTGAAGAAATTGCAGAAGCAGATTGTGATGAGCGCAACTTACCGGCAGAGCGCGCGCGTGACTCCTGAATTGAAAGAGCGCGACCCGGAAAACCGGCTGCTGGCGCGCATGTCACGATTCCGCATTCAGGCGGAGCTGGTGCGCGATAACGCCTTGGCTGTGAGCGGGCTGTTGAATGGCGAAATTGGGGGACGCAGCGTGTCGCCCTATCAACCGCCAGGGCTGTGGGAAGAAGTGGCCTATGGCGCACAGTTCTCGGCACAGCGGTATGAACAATCTCACGGCAAGGATCTATATCGCCGCGGGATGTATAGCTTCTGGAAGCGGACCTTGCCGCCGGCGAGTCTGGCGATCTTCGACGCTCCGGATCGCGAGAAGTGCGTGGCGCGTCGAGCGACGACGAACACGCCGCTGCAAGCGCTGGCGCTGTGGAATGACACCACGTATCTGGAGGCAGCGCGAAAACTGGCGGAGCGAAGCATTCGCGAGGCGGGCGCAGACCCGGCCAAGCGATTGAAGCATATGTTCCGCCTGGCGACGGCGCGTTACCCGAGCGCGACGGAGATGAAGTTGTTGCAGGCCTCCCTTGATGGCCAAATGGCGGAGTACAAGGCGAGCCCAGAGGCAGCGCGAAAGCTTACAACCACCGGGGAATCGAAAATTGAAGCGAGCGACACGGTGGAGCTTGCGGCTTGGATGAGCGTGGCGAGCGCGATCTTGAATCTCGACGAAGTGCTGACGAAGGAATAACACGATGTACGATTCGACCTCGAGACGGCAGTTTTTATCAGGGTTTGGCGCAACGGCGTTTGCCGCCATGGCCAACGACAACGTCAGTACGGCGCCGCATTTTCCGGCCAAGGCGAAGAGCGTGATCTATCTGCACATGTCGGGTGGACCGTCACAACTCGACTTGTTTGATCCGAAGCCGCAGCTAAAGAAGTATCAGGGGCAGGACCTGCCCGGCTCGATCCGGATGGGGCAGCGGATTACGGGGATGACGTCAGGACAATCGACGTTGCCGGTGGCCAGTTCGCTATTCGATTTTGCGAAGCGTGGTCAGGCCGGAATGGAGATGAGCAACATCATTCCGTGGCATCACAAGATCGCGGATGAGATTTGTTTGATCCGCAGCGTACACACGGAAGCGATCAATCACGACCCAGCGATTACGTTTATACAGACTGGGTTTCAACAGCCCGGGCGGCCGTCGATCGGATCGTGGGTGAGCTATGGGCTGGGGAGCGAGAACAAGAATCTGCCTGGGTTTGTGGTGATGATCAGCCAAAAGGCGTCGGTGAATACGGATCAGCCTTTGTTCAGCCGCTTGTGGTCCTCTGGCTTTTTGCCGTCAAGCTACCAGGGCGTGAAGTTCCGCGCCGGGTCGGACCCGGTGCTGTATTTGAATGACCCCGATGGCATGAGCAAAGACTCGCGACGTAAGATTCTCGACCTCAGCTCAAAGCTGAATCAGATGCGGGCGGATACGATGGGCGACCCTGAAATCGAGACGCGCATTTCGCAATATGAGATGGCGTTCAAGATGCAGAGCTCGGTGCCGGAGTTGATGGATCTCTCCAAAGAGAGCGACGCGACGTTTGAGCTGTATGGGCCTGATGCGCGGAGGCCGGGCAGCTTTGCACAGCAATGCCTGCTAGCGCGGCGGCTGGTGGAACGTGGCGTGCGCTTTGTGCAGCTCTACAATCGCGGCTGGGATCAGCATAACGATCTGCCACGCGACATTCAGTTGCAGGCTCAGGCGACCGATCAACCCTCGGCGGCACTGGTGCTCGATTTGAAGCAGCGAGGATTGCTGAAGGACACGTTGGTGGTTTGGGGAGGAGAGTTCGGGCGCACGGTGTATTGCCAGGGCCGGTTGACCGATACCAATTATGGGCGGGATCACCATCCGCGATGCTTCTCGATGTGGATGGCAGGCGGCGGGATCAAGCCGGGAACGCAGATCGGCGAAACGGACGATTACAGCTACAACATCGTGAAGGACCCGGTGCATGTGCACGACATCCAGGCGACGCTGTTGCACTGCCTGGGAGTGGACCACACAAAGCTGACGTACAAGTTTCAGGGTCGGCACTTCCGACTCACGGATGTGCATGGCAACCTCGTGAAGCAGGCGCTCGCCTAGGATGCTGGCTTGTCCTGTGCGCGGGTGCCAAAGGCCGCTCGCGCGAGATGGAAGGCAACTGCGGTGTGCGAGTGGGCATTGCTTTGATGTAGCTCGCAGCGGATATGTGAATCTGCTGCAGCCGCAAGACAAGAAATCGAAACAGCCCGGAGATTCGGCCGAAGCGGTTGCGGCGCGGCGCAGACTGCACGATCTGGGTGTGACACGCCCGCTGCTGGACGGCGTCGCAGACGTGCTGAAGCCATGCTCGAGCAACACGGTGCTGGACGCTGGCTGTGGCGAGGGATTCTATTTGGGATCAATCGTGGCCGAGCACGGATGCCAAGGGTGTGGCGTCGATCTTTCGATCGCAGCTATCGAGGCAGCGGCACGGCGCTACAAGAACTGCGAATGGATCGTGGCGAATGCCGACCGCGCTTTGCCATATGCGGATCAGAGCTTTGATGCAGTGATGTCGATCACGGCACGTATGAATACGGTGGAGTTTGCGAGGGTCTTGAAGCCAGGTGGCAGGCTGCTGGTAGCGGTGGCTGCGCCGGAGGATTTGATCGAAGTGCGAGGGCGCGGAAAAGAGCGAGTAGAGCGGACGGTAGATGAATTCCGCAGTTCTTTCGAACTGGTGGAATCGAGACGAGTGACGCATCGTGCGGAAATGGACCGGGCGGCCGTCGAAGATTTAAGACTGGCGATCTATCGACCGATGCAAAGTGAGGAGGCAGCCGCAGGACTGGTGACGTTTAGCCTGGATCTGCTGTTGTTCCGACCACGAAGGAGTATGATGGAGGCATGATGCGTGCCATGATTGCTTTGCTTGCGGTGAGCCTGATGGAGGGTGCACCGACTTCGTTGATGACGGTTTACAAAACAGCCACTTGCGGGTGCTGCGCGAAATGGGTGGATATGGCAAAGGCAGCTGGATTCCGTGTGAAGGTTGTTGAGGTGCCGAGTACTGCGGCGGCACGATCGAGTGCAGGGATCAAAGAGAAGTATGCCTCCTGCCACACGGCGATCATCGACGGCTATGCAATTGAAGGACATGTGCCGATAGCCGACATCCAGCGCTTACTCAAAGAAAAGCCAAAGGCAAAAGGGTTGGCCGTGCCGGGCATGCCGATGGGCTCGCCCGGGATGGAAGGTCCTTATAAGGAAGCCTATTCGGTTCTGCTGATCACAGCAGATGGCTCATCGGTTTTCCAACAATACGCCGGTTCGCGCTAGGCCTTCGAGGCTCGCGAGGCGCTTGGGCTGACGCTCCAAAGAGCGCTCGAACCAGACACGCGCTTCAGACTTCTTACCCATTTCGAGAAGGATTTCGCCTGCAAGTTCGTGGGAAGGCTTGATGATTTCAGGTGGACCGCTGGGGTTCTCTTTCTCCTCAAGCAGGGCTGCCTTTTCGAGCATCGCCAGCGCTTCCTCTAGCTTGCCAGCCTTGCGAGCGGCAACAGCCTTGACGATCCACTGCTGCCCCTCAAGGAGAGCCGCGCGTACAGTGCTGCCACTCTGAACCGACATCAAACGGGCTTGCTCGATCTTGTCGAGCCAAGGGGCGATATCCTGACCGGCGAGTGCCGCGGCCCAGCCACGCGTGAAGCCTTCAAGAGCGCGGGATTCCTGGTCGGGAACGTGAGCGTGGCTGTCGCCAGAGGCGCGGCGGATCGTGACAGGGTCAGTGAAGACTTCTTCGGCGCGAGACCATGAGTTTGTCGAGACCACCAGCATGGAACCAAGGGCGGCCCAGTATCTGTAAACAGCGCCGTCGCCTTTGGAATCGATGATGTCCTGGCGCTTGGCTTCCCAAACCTTCCAGGCATCCTGTGGGCGACCCATCTGCAGATAGGCGTAAGCGAGCCAGAACTGGCTGTGATAATCGCGCAGGGAGAGATTGAGATTCTTGCGAGTCTGCCAGGCCACTGAGGCAGCCCAGGATTGCTCATTGGAGGAAATGGTCTCGGGCCACATGCCGAGTTGGAGAAAGATGTGTGAAGGCATGTGGAGGGCGTGGTGCGCCTCAGGGGCGATCTTCGCATAGCGTTTGGCGGCGGGCAGGGCGAGAATGGCGTGCTCTGGGTCGTCGAAGGCATGGATGATGTAGTGTGCGGCGCCAGGGTGCTCGGGTTGTTTGCCGTAGACGTCGAGGGCGATTGCACCGGCCTGCATGCGTTTGTTGATGGGGATGAGAGAGAGGGAGTAAAATGAGGCCGCTTCAAGGTCATCCGGGTAAGCGGTTGAAATCTTGCCCATGGCTTTCGAGTAAGCGATCTCTCGCTGCTTCTTGGACCCTTCGCCAAATAGAACCTTGACGGCGTCGATGAATTGGCCCTCGCGAGGAGTGAGCGAAGCGGCAGAGTCGATTTTCGAAAGTGCCTTGCGTGCGTCTGCCGGCCAGACGCGATTCCAGAGGGAATGGTTGTAGGTCATCGCAACGCCCCACCAGGCCATCTGAAAGCCAGGTTCACTTGCGGCGCAGGATTCAAACTGTTCACGGGCTTCTTCAAACCAGAAGCTGTGCAACATCGCGACAGCACGATTGAAGCAGGCGCGGGTTTCGGGCTTGGTCGCAGTGACGGGGAAGTCCACCTGGCCAACGGTGGCGGCCGCGGCCGGGATCGAAATCGCGAGAATCAGGGAAAGCAGACGCATGGGGTAATTCTATATGGAGAATTCCCGAGTTTTGATTGCACTATGCAGATGAGCGATGGCGCGAGGAAGGTCGAAGGCTGGATTTTCTGACGCTCGTGCGCTTCAAATGCCCTTCAATATTGAAGTTCGCAATGCCATAGGACTTCAGGTTCATTACCTTACAAAACCGAAGTACCATTCGAGGCTGGGACTGTTTCGGGATCAAACTAGTACGAGATCGGGCGGGAATTACCATCAATTTTAGCGATCTCAAGCTAAGCTCAGTTGAGTAAGTTTGGTTTTGCCAAGCTTGCAAATCTCTACAAGCTCCATTTCCTCGCTGGTGGCTCCGGCGTGGTTGGACGGCATGCAGCAAGCCTAGCTAAGGCAGGGCTTTCTGCATGCCTATTATTTTTTGGGGCATCTCCATTCTCGTCTGAAAAAAGCATCCTGTACTAGGTACGAATTCACTCGTGTTTTCGAGACATGGAGGCAGGTGCTGATTCGAGAATTTAAGCGGGGAGGCGACTGGTGGCTAGCCGCGATTGAGAACGATGCTCCCCGAATAGACGCCACGCCCATCCTCGCATCGATGTTGCGAGCCAGCCGCTATTGGCTCATTGTCCAACTGATTTTCGTAATTCCCATATTTGTGGGCGGAAATTCGAGAGCGCTGCATTGGCAGTGGTGGCTTTTGCGATTATTTGGGTCCCTCAGAGGCTGCTCGATCGCGGTAAGTACAAGGCTGCAGCACAGACCTTCCTATCCACAGTCTGGGCCGGGTCACTGCTCTGTATCGTGCTTTCCGGTGGAATCCGAAGCGTTTACATGGTGCTGCACATCTGGATTCCGCTCATCACTGCGGTATTGCTAGGTGTGCGGGCAGGAGCCCTGAGTTTGGCAGTGACGGCATGTAGTTCGTTCAGCTTGGCTCTACTGGATCAAGTCGGAGTAGAACTGCCACGTTTCTTTCCGATTCCGGGTATGGCGGCCTCGATGGCGTTGATTCTTGCGATGATGACGGTGGCGAAGCCCGTGTTCGACGCGCTGGAATCAGCACGCAGGCAGGCAGCCAGATTCTCCCACGCGGCGCTGCATGATCCACTGACAGGTCCGCCAAACCGGAATTTGTTCCTGGATCAATTGGAGCGAGCGATCTCGATTCCTGTAGAAGAAGAGCCGAGAGACGTTGCGTTGCTGTTTGTAGACTTGGCCAATTTCAAGAATTTCAATGACACCCTGGGCCACGCTGTGGGAGATCGCATCTTGATCGAAGTGGGCAAGCGACTGCAATCGGTGAGCCGACGCGGCGACACGATCGCGCGCTTTGGAGGTGACGAATTCACTGTGTTGCGGGAGCTAGCCACCAGCGAGGAAGCAGCAAAGGCGCTGGCAGCACGGATCTTGCTGCTGTTGAACGACACAATGATGATCGATGGGGTGAGCTTGCGAGTGAAGGCGAGTATTGGCATCGCAGTTGGAGGGATGCAAGGACAAACGGCGGAAGAGCTGCTGGAACGAGCTGACGCCTCAATGTATCAGGCCAGGACTCAGGGCGGAGGAACCTACCACTTACGCGAGGCAAGCAGGGGCATGGCACCTGGGATGAGGAACACGACGTAGAAGGGGTTCCGCTCGACGGCAAGAATTGCCCAGAGGCCGCAGCCCAGATAAGCCCCACCGACGACGATGGAAGTCTCGGGAGGAAAGCTCTCTCCACGCCATGCCCTGAGGTATTGGCGCAGCAAGAGGATTCCGAAGACCAGCATGGCGACACCACCAAAAATCCAACTGACCTGAAGGCCGCGCATTAAGTCGGGAGTGGTGGCGGCGATTTCCAGTTGGAGCCTGAGTTCGGGCCAACCCATCAGAGAATGCGCAAAAGCACTGAACAAGAGAAAAACGCTTGCCAGGATTCCAACAACTGCTCGCCAGTTCGCCATGCGCTGCGGACACTATCACAATCAGAGGCGGGAAACCAGATGAAGGTAACGAAATGATCGGTGGAAACGCCTTGTTGTTCAGTGATAGAATTAAGACAAAATTTGCGGCAAAGTACCTCATGTTTGAAAGAGTTAAGCGAATTCGACGCGGCTTGGTCCTTGTTCTTGCTACCGGCAGCATTGCCGTCGCATCTGCCGCCGGACCGACACCCGCACCAACCCCAAACCCCGTCTTGAAGCAATACTGCTTTCAATGCCATGGCAAAGCGGCAATGGGAGGCCTGAATCTGGAGCAGATATCAAGCCATACCTCGGTGGAGGAGCATTTTCAACATTGGGATAAGGTGGCGGCAGCGATTGAGCAGAAGCAGATGCCTCCTGCGAAGATGCCACAGCCAAGCGATGCGCAACGTCTTGAGGCCGTGAAGTGGATTCGGACGCGATTGAATGAAGCCGCTTTGAAGAATGCGGGAGATCCGGGCAAGGTGACAGTGCGGCGGCTCACCAGCGGTGAGTACGCATATACGATCCGCGACCTGACGGGACTTGATATTCGCACGGATCGTGATTTTGCGAGCGACTCCGTGGGCGGTGAAGGCTTTACGAATTTTGGCGATGTGCAGTTTATGCAGGACGCGAATCTGGAGCGCTATCTCGAAAGCGCCAAGCGCGTGGCTTCTCATACGGTGATTGGTTCGGGCCCCTTGCGCTTCCATGCCGACCCTGGCAAGAGTGGATTTGAGCTCGCCGCGATCAGCCGCATCCAGCAGATCTACACCTCGAATGGGTTTCGCTCTGCTTCCGGCGAAGGCGGCAAGGCTTATGGATTAGACCGTTACGGCAAAGCGATCTACTCGCTGTGGCGTTACCAGCACCGTCGCAAACTGGGGGAACCGGCGCTGACGATCGCCAAGTCCGCGCAGAAGGAAGGCGTGAGCCCAAGGTTTGCGCAGCATCTTTGGGACGTGTTTCATGAGGCGAATCCGACCTATCCAGCGAGCGAGGCGATTGCGGTTTGGAAGGCGATGCCTGAGGAAGAATCGAAGGCCCGTGCGGCGGCCTCCTCGTTGCAGAACTGGATTGTGGATTGGCCCAGGATGTTGCTTGGCGCTGGCGCACCAGCGGCTGGTGGGCAGGGTGACGAACGCAATTTTGTACTCAACGAAGATAGCTTGAAGGCGAAGGTGGAGCATCGGTTCCGGTATCCGATCCGGAGTGGCAAGAATGGGATCGCAACCCTCTATGCCTCGGTAAAGAACATGAACCCGGCGGCCATAGACCAGCCTTATGTGATTTGGAAGAACGCGACGATCCGGTTTCGGGGTGCAAACCGCGCGGTGACAGCCTCGCAACCGCTGCGCACGGCCTTGACGGACGAGTGCATTGCTGCTTTGAAGTTCGGCAAGCTGCCCGATGGCAAGGAAATCGACCCGCTGGACTTTGCTCTGAGCGTGGACCAAATGGCCACTATCGAAATCAAACTGCCTGGAACTGCGGAAGGGGCGGAAGTGTCGATCGATGCCGCCATTGGGCCTGCCGAGCATGGGGATGCGGTGCTGCGGGCTTTGGTGAACAGCAGCAACAAGGCTTTCTCTGGTGTTCCTTTCTCGGTGCTTTTGGGGCAACCCAAGGGCGCGGGTTTTGCGACCTGGAAAGAGAATGTTCTCTCCTTTGGGTCGAAGCTTCCGGCGAGTTCTCATGGAGAACCGACGCCAGCAGATAAGGATCCGATTCCGGCTCCGTACAACAACGTCTACAACCAGCCCGAGCGGGATTCTTTTCACATCAACGTGAAGTACTACCGACAGGATCGGTTTATTTACGAACATGTGCTGGACGACAAATTGAAGGCGGAACTCGATTATGCATGGAACGATCTGTTATCGAGCTTTGGCTATCACGACGCGTTCTTGAAGTTTGTTTTGGAGAAGTACAAGTTGCCGGTAACCAAGCGCATCCATGAGTGGAGCGCTGCGGAAATCGAAGCTTTGCCCGCCGAGCCGAAGCAGTATGTAAAGGCGCTGCGGGCGGAGTATGACGCGGTGCAAAAGGCACAAGCCACCGCGCAACCGCGCCACATCAACGACTGCCTGCAGATTGCGGCGAAGGCTTGGAGACGGGAGCTGACGCCGGTCGAGAAAGACCGCCTGCGTGGCTTCTATGCGCAGGCAAGAGAAATTCAGAAGCTGGATCATGACGGCGCGATTCGTGCGACCGTGGCTCGTATTCTAGTTTCCCCGGCATTTTTGTATCGTCTCGAAACTCAGGCACCCATGCCTGGTGCCAAGGCACTCTCGCAGACGGAGTTGGCCAGCAGATTGAGCTACTTCCTCTGGTCTTCGACGCCCGACGAAGAGTTGTCGCGAGCGGCACGCCTGGGTGAATTGACGACGAACGCGCAGATCGAAAAGCAAGTGCGACGGATGGTGGCCGACCCGAAGGCGCGGCGCTTTGCGACCGAGTTTTTTGGGCAGTGGCTGGGCTTCTACCGGTTTGATCAATATGCAGGCGTCGATACGGGACGCTATCCGGAATTTAATGACGAATTGAAGTCGGCGATGTACGACGAAGCGGTGTCGTTCTTTGAACACATCGTGCGCAAGGACCGGCCGATCCGGGAGATGTTCACGGCGGACTATACGTTCCTGAACCAGACGCTGGCGAAGCACTATGGCGTAAAGAAAGAGATCAAGGCTTTGCGCGAAGCTGAGCGCGTCGAAGGCGCAAACGAATTCGGCCGAGGCGGAATGCTGCGGCTGGGGGCAGTGTTGACTGCGACCTCCGCACCGTTGCGGACCAGCCCGGTGAAGCGCGGAGACTGGGTATTGCGACGCATCCTTGGCACGCCGACACCGCCGCCACCGGCCAATGCCGGCACGATCCCGGCCGACGATAAGAACTTCGGCGGCATGTCGCTCAAGGAGCGACTGGCCGCACACCAACGCAACGCCAGTTGTGCAGGGTGCCATTCCCGCATCGACGCTCTGGGCTTCCCGCTGGAGGGCTACGATGCCGTGGGTCGTTTGCGGACTACTTACAACGATGGCAAGCCGATCGATGCATCGAGCGTGACCTATGACAAGGTGGCAATCAATGGCGTCGAAGGGCTGACTGATTACCTAAAAAAGAACGAACAATTGGTGCTGCGCAACTTCTCGCGCAAGCTGCTCGGCTATGCGCTGGGCCGCACGATGTCGATCGGGGATCAGCCCCTGATTGATCAGCTATCGAAGGCCGGAAGCGAGACCAACGTATCGTCTCTGCTGACGCAAATCGTAACCAGCAAGCAATTCCACAACCGGCGTGCCGGTGAGGAAACCATCCAGACCAAAGCCGCAGAGGCAAACCCGAAGACAGGTGGACTATGAACCACGTCGAACGTGATCTTTCCCGTCAGCCGAAATCCCGCCGGCACTTTTTGAGGGGAGCCGGCGTTGCCCTAGCGCTACCCTGGATGGAATCGATGCCATTGTTGGGCGCGACGACATCTGCCGCCAACAAGCCTCCGGTACGGATGGCCACGATCTTCTTCTCGAATGGCGTGGAACCGATCCACTGGTGGGCCAAGGGCGAAGGTGCTGCGATGGAAGTTGGCCCGTGCCTCGAGGCGATGAAGCCCCACCGCGAAGACTTCACCTTCATTCGTGGGCTCTACAACCAGCAGGCTTTCAAATCCACCAGTCCACATCTGGGCCGCATGCCGAACGTGCTTTCGGGCGCGTGGGTGAGCCTCGACCCGAGCGACATTCGAGTGGGAACGACTTTCGACCAGGCGCTGGCCCGCCAGATCGGTGGCCAGACGGCGGTGCCAAGTCTGGTGATGGGAATCGAGCCGAATGAATTGCGGCTCGAAGATGGCCTATCGATGATCTATGGGTCGTGCCTATCGTGGACGAGCCCGGTGAAGCCAGCCACCAAGGAAATTTATCCGGCCCGGGCCTTTGATTTGCTAGTTGGCGATGGGTCTGGCCGCAAGCTGGATCGCAGCATTCTCGACTCGGTGTTGCGAGAAACTCGCGATCTGCAGCCGAAGATCAGCCGTGGGGACCGTACCAAGCTTGACGAATATCTCGAATCCATTCGAGATATCGAAAAGCGCATCGAACGTGCCAATCGTGAAGAGCGCATCGAAGGCTGGAGACCGACTCTGGCCAAACCAAACATGCCACGTCCGGCCGATGAGATTCCTCAGAACGTCCCGGACCACATGAAGTTGATGCTCGATCTGATCGTGCTTGGCTTCCAGATGGACAAGACTCGCATTGCGACGCTGATGCTGAACAACGATCTGTCGCAGATGAACTTCAAGTTCCTCGAAGGCGTAAAGGGTGCGCTGCACCTCGATCTGACGCACAACGGCAAGGCGGAAGCGGCCGAGGCGATGTATCTGAAGACGAACCAGTTCCACATTGCGCAGTTCGCCTATCTGGTGGACCGGATGAAGAAGATCGACGAAGGCGGAAGTTCGATGCTCGACAACTCGATGCTGATGCTAGTGTCCAATCTTTTCGACGGCGATACGCATAGCGCCGAGCAAATGCCGATTCTGCTGGCGGGCAAAGGTGGTGGAACGCTGAAGCCGGGCCGCAACCTCGACTACATGGACAAGGGCGACGACAACCGCCGCGCTTGCAGCCTGTACCTTTCGATGATGGACCGCATGGGCGTGAAGCTCGACCGCTTCGGCGACTCCGACAAACGGCTGGCAAATCTTTAGACGCTTAACCACTTCAAGAAATCCTCGACCTGTCTTGCACCCGCTTTTGGAAAAGCAGCGAAACGGCTGAGCAATATTCAGACTTTTGGTACAGTTTTGACGGCCGTGTCGCCCTTCACGCTTTGAGGGCGTTCGGTCATTTCAGGCTGAAAAAACGATTAAAGTCAATATAGAGACCTGCGAGGAATCGAACATCATCACGACCGTTACCGTTGTTGACATCAAAACCAACGAAAACGTTCTTTAGGAAAATGCGACCTTCTATGTAGGTGCGCCAAGGCTTGGTGATAATGTAATCGGATTGAGGCAACGGTGCCGCTAGGCAACTGCGAGGGTCACTCAGGCACTTTTGTGCTGCAACATTTCTACCAACTGCGGTTTCGTAGTTCTGAAAACGCCCACGACTGAACTCGATGTACGCTGCAGGCATCCACGGTTTTTCTTCTAATTTTTCTTTTGGTTTTTCTCGCTGATAAAGAGCGAGCCTACCTCCAAAGGTGTGAGCGTCGTAGAGATCGTCGCGGAGATTCCAAATACGTGCTGCCCGCTGTTGGTCTGCAACACTTTGCAGCATGGCACGACCAATACCCTCAAAAGACCAGTGGAAGCTTTGTCCTCCCAAATCAACTGACTTTAGCCCGAATCCAACAACTCCACCGAAATGGATTTGAACTACCTCTCCCGCTCCGCGATTTTGATGGACAGCTCCCTGGGACATTTCATAGAGAAAATGTTCGAAAGGAGATGTTCGATGTCGAGAGAAAACAAACACGATTCCGGGGCTGCGGAAGGAGCCCGGAG
>VFZU01000091.1 GCA_016870995.1 Acidobacteriota bacterium | reverse complement strand
CGTCCTGGCCCATCACTGCCTTCCAGTCCGCTTTTGCGCTATTCTGCTTTCGGGTCATCTGCCTTTCCTCTTTCTCCGCCGCTAACGGATTTGTGAAAGGTTTAGCATGACCCATTTCCTTTTTGCAAAACTCTTAATACTTAACCGTTTCGTATCTTGATCAAGGTTGAAGACCGGGAGACGATTGGAGATAGAATTTGAGTATGCAGCTCACCGCAGTATTCAAAAAGGTTCCCAAAGGGTATGTAGCCTTTGTCGAGGAACTGCCGGGAGCCAACACGCAAGGCAAAACGCTGGAAGAGGCCCGTCAAAATCTTCAGGAGGCCGTGGCTCTGGTGCTGGAAGCAAACCGGCTACTGGCCAACGAGACACTGGACGAAAGCGATCTGATTCGCGAGCCCTTTCTGTTGTCGGCCTAAGTATTAGATGGGGCGTGAAATCTCCAAGTCCCTGCAAATCTTGCGAGCCAAGAACTCATCGATTTCACGGTGACGCGGAATCGCAGAGATCTTGCCCTTCTTGCGGTTGACGTAGACGCTATGGTTGCCGCCTTCCCGAAGTGGCTCACAGCCACAACGTTCCAGATGACGGATCAAATCGACTCGCTTCATTGCTTAGCTTTTCGCCTGCATCGCTTTGTAGGCCATATGGGGAAGTGCCGCTGCCAGATCATCGACTTCAGTTTTCCACTCGATGAGTTGCTTTCGTGACTCTGGTGTGGGGCTGATCCATTCTTCGAGCTAAGCGGAAATCTTCCTGCTCGGGTCTTTGGACCATCCACAAAGGATGATGCGTCAACACGGATCTTGTTTAGCATAGCCAATCGCCGCAGTCTATTTTATACCCGTATGCTCCTCCAAGCCTTCTGCCGCCAAGTAGAAGGTGCACTTGCCCGCTCGATTGGGCTGCAGGATGCCGCGAATTCCCTCGCACGAAATAGGAACGCAAATTGAGAGGGGAAGCGGTGGCGAATTTCACCAAGACTCGGGTCTTCGCGCAGGGTTCGCGCGTGAAACTCACGCCGCTTGCTTCGTGAACCGGTGGGGTCGAGCCAGGAGCCAGCACCGGGTCGGTTGTCCAACTGCCTATGCTCTGCATGCGCTGCAACCCCCGGGCGGCCTAGCGCGTATTGAGAGACATGCGTACGATTTGCCTGATGGCGCTGCTTACAGTTGTCTCGGCGCCGGCGCAAGAAGCTGTCTTCGGAACCACCGTTGTGATTCCCGCTGGCCTCAAGGGCGATATCTATCATGTTGCCGAGGGGACTGAGTCCCTTGATGTGCTGAGGAAAGCGAAGCCCGTGGGAACCATTTACACCTCCGCTCTGAATGTGCCGCCGCAGCATTTTTCCATTGGATTTCCCGGTGTCACCGAGCGCTTCGAGTGGTTCGCCATCGACTACGGCGGCAAGTTCTGGATCAAAGAGCCAGGTGTTTACCGCTTCAAGCTGACCTCCGACGATGCGTCCACTCTGCACATTGATGGCTTGCTTGTGATCGACAACGACGGCATCCACTCACCGGCTGCACGGCGGGGAAGCGTGCGACTGAGTGGTGGGGTCCACACGATTCGAGTTCGGTACATGCAGGGTCCGGCGGATGAGGTGGCTCTGACGTTGGAAGTTGCAAGTCCGGGCGATGACACGCCGAGGATATTCAGCACCGAGGAATTCAAACCGCCGGGAAATCCTGACGAATGGAACTTTGCGGAAAGCATGCCACCACAAGCGAAAGATATGGATCTGGATCGCTCGGTGCCGGAAGTGATTCCAGCGCCCGAGGCGCGAAAACGCCGCCGTTTTCGCAGGTGATGCCTGGCGCGATCCGGTGGAGAACGAGAAGCGCGATCTCTCACTACGGCGCGTCAACCCCTGGATCGTCGGCAAATCATCGAATGAGGAAATTTGCGTCACACAGGCGCAATAGGGCGGCTTGAGAGGGGCTGATTCACGTACAGGAAGTCTGTACAATTGGGCGGAGAAACCTATGCCGAGCGAAACAACTTATACGGCCCGCAGCGAGAATCTGGCCTCTGTGCTTGACGAGGTAGTCGACCAGCAGGAGACCGTGATTGTTCGACGCAAGGGATCTCGTGACGTGGCGCTGATTCCGGCCAGCGAACTCGCCGGACTTTTGGAAACGGCACACCTTCTGCGTTCGCCCCAAAATGCGAAGAGATTGCTTTCGGCGCTACGGCGGTCAAGAGCTGGGAACGTCAAGCCCCGGGACACAAAGGTCTTGCGAAAAGAGATCCTCGGTGAAGCGAACAGCTAGGCGAGTCGCAATTTTTCAACCAGAGTTTCTGCAGCATCTTCGCTTCTGGGTCAAGAGCGAGCGGCCCGTTGCGTTGAGAGGTTTCGATCTGGTTGATGCCATCCTGCGAGACCCGTTTGAAGGAGTCGGGAAGCCAGAGCCGTTGAAGCATGTCCTCAGCGGTTGTTTGTCCAGAAGAATTACTCAAGAACACCGGCTTGTGTATCGGGTGACCGATGAAGCTGTCGACTTTTTGCAGGCAAGATACCACTACTGACACATTTCGTATCGGCTGATCGCCACTGCGCAGGGCAAGCTGGCGTCTCAATCTGCATGAGACCGATGTGTATGGTTTTCTATTGGTATGCGCACTGTGCGAACGAACATCGTGATCGACGACAAGCTGATGCGCGAAGTTCTGCGCAGAACCGGGATGAAGACGAAGCGCGAAGCCGTGGAGGAAGGTCTTCGAGCCCTGTTGCGTCTCAAGTCCCAGGAGGCGATCCGGAATGCTCGCGGCAAATTGGTCTGGAGCGGCAACCTGGATGAAATGAGGATGGATCGTTGATCCGTGTCGATTCCAGCGTGTGAGCACGGCGCGAAATGAGTGGATCGAATTTTCGGCTACGCATCGCTGGAGGCCGGCGGGCGCGAGGATGAGATCCGGGCAGACCAGGCGGCTGAACGCGAGCCAACTGCCCGACTGGCGGTTGGGATGGGAATTCCACTCAGCCTCAACACTCCACGTTGATGCCGCCGTGCGCGGAGACCCTCACCGTTTCGGATCTTGATCAAGGTTGAAGGCCGGGAGTCGTTGGGCAATAGAATTTGAGTATGCAACTCACTGCAGTATTCAAGAAGGTTGCCAAAGCGTACGTGGGCTTCGTCGAGGAACCGCCATGAGCCAACACGCAAGGCAAAATGTTGAAAGAGGCACGGTATAAGCTTCAGGAGGCCGCCACCCTAGTGCTAGAAGCAAACCGACTGCTTACCAACGGGACGCTGGAGGAAAGCGACCTGATTCGCGAGCCCTTTGTGGTTTCGGCTTGAGTTTTTTGAGGAACATGAAGATATGCCATTGGTGAAGACATTTCTAGGGATGACAATGATAGGCCTCTTATTTGTCCAGGAGGCTCAGGCCCAGCGTGAATCTGACCGGTGCCACGTCTATATGGCATCTCAAAGCGCTGAAGATGTGAAGACCGTCGAGAAACTCATGAGGCAAGTCACCAACTTGCAGGAGCTTGAAAAGAAATTGGCTGAGTTTCTCAAGATTTTGGGAGAGTTTGACACCGTTGTGGGCGAAGAGATAGCGACCACGAAGAGTTTTGGAATCCCAGGCACATCTAAGTTCGTTACGGTCACCGTCTTCTATACAGACGAATCCATGGCTGTAGCAGGTATTGGCTCCGATTCGATGTTGCTGTCGCTTGTGATTGCCGACAAGAAACTCGATACCGCCGAGGGCGTTCCTGACTGTGTCCAGGCCGAGACAAGCGTTGGTGCGTTCGCCGGAAAGTTCAGGGTCAAGAAGGTAACAGTTCTGAATGGGAAGGAGTACCTGATCGGACTGGAATGTGACCGCAAGGCACCGCGCAGCACAGTACGCTAGGGCCAACTCTGAGAGATCAACCAGGATTTTGAACTACCTCTTTACCATTTGAGGCTGTTGAGAACGGTGAATTTGGCTTGGTCCAGAGTGCTGTCACTGAACTATTCTCGGGATCTACAAGAGCTTCGTTCTTCTTGTATTCGAGGCATGAAGAAAGAGGCGAAGCAACGCGCACCCAACGGCAGCCGCATTTGTGTCGCCAACTGACAACCGCTGGTTGCGGTGATGCGCGAGGTGAAGGCGTTTGGGGGAGGGGTTGAGACCGCTGTGGTCGATCGAGATTCAGAGGTTGTGAAGCGAGTGGCGGAAGGGCTGGCGAAGCCGCGAGTATTGAGGGCGCTGAATCCCGGGGCGCAATCGGTTCACGTGATTTTTTTGAGTATCTTCAGTTTGGAATGAGTGAGTTAGCGGTGGGGCGGGGAAAGACGGGGAGGCGGGATTGGAATTTGGTGGCCGATGGAACTTCTATTTGTCCACGGCTACAGCGTCCGGAATACTGCTACGTATGGGGATTTGCCGAGCCGTTTGGAATCTGAAATGGCCCGCCGTGGCCTTGCGGTCCGTGTGGACCATATCTACCTTGGCAAGTATGTCAGCTTCAATGATCAGGTGACTCTCGATGACTTGAGCCGCGCGTTTGAGGCGGCCGTGAGAGAAAAAGGCTTGAAGCAGTTTGCCTGTATCACGCACTCGACCGGGGGGCCGCTTGTGCGGAATTGGATGCTGCGGTTTGGCGGTGCCGGACTGTCGCATCTGATTATGCTTGCGCCCGCGAATCATGGGTCTGCTCTGGCCCAGTTGGGGAAGGGGCGGTTGAGCCGGATCAAGGCCTTTGTCGAATCGGTGGAGCCGGGGCAGCGCGTGCTCGATTGGCTCGAGCTCGGTAGCGAGGCGCAGTGGGCGCTGAACAGCGAGTGGCTCGACTATGAGGGGCCGACGTATCCGTTTGTGTTGACCGGGGCGACGATCGACCGAAAGCTTTATGACCATCTCAATTCGTACACGGGCGAGCCGGGGTCGGATGGCGTGGTGCGGGTTGCGGCGGCGAATTTGAATTACGACTACGTCAGGCTGTTTCAACAGTCGTCAGGTGAGTTGTTGCCGGTGTCGTGGAAGCGCACGCGCGATACGGCGTTGGCGATTCTGCCGGGGCTGTCGCATAGCGGGCGGGAACGCGGCATCATGACGAGCGTGCGGATGGAAGGTTCGCATGTGACGGTGGATGCGGTGCTTGAGTGTTTGACGGTGAAGACCGCGGCCGATTATGAAGCGACGCAGGAGCGGTTTGCTTTGACGGGGCAGCAGGAGGCGGCTTATTCGATGTTGTGCTTCCGGGTGGTGGATGATCAGGGTGCTCTGATTGAGGACTATGATTTGTTGTTCACCGCAGGCGAGGAAGCTTCGCCGGATGCGCTGCCGCAAGGGTTCTTCCGGGATCGTCAACGCAATCTGAAACATCCGGGACGGATCACTTACTATCTCGATCACTCGAAGCTGCATGCAGTGCCGGTGGGATTTGAAGTGCATGCCCGTCCGGAGAGCGGACTGGTGCGCTATGAGAAGGCGACGATCGAGCCGCTGAAGATGGGGGTGATCCTGAGGCCGAACGAGACGATGCTGGTGGAGATTGTGCTGCGAAGGCTGGTGGACCGGAATTGTTTTGTGCTGACGGAGAACCGTGAGCCGGAGGGTATTACGGGCGAGCCGAGCGGCGAGAGTTGCTGAGAGTGATCAAATACTGAAGCCGGTGGCTGTGGAGCCACCGGCTTCTCTTTTGTTTTGAGGTGGATGCACTGGCGCATGAAGTCGCTGCGAATTTCCGCTAAGCCTGGAGGAATTGATCCGGGTCGATACCGGCCTGTCTCAGGATGGCGCGCAGAGTACCCTCCGGGATGTCTCCGGGATGATTTGGAATCGTTGTGTAGAGGTTTGAAGCGGAGTTTTACCAGATTTTGTGACTGCCAGCGGCTTGGCGATCAAATGTGAAGCCGAGGGACTTGGGCTTTCGGATGATCTCGCGGTAGCGGAAGCCGGAAAGGCGTCCCATCAGGCGGCAACAACGATCGTGTAGTCGCGGCGTTCGTTGGTGGTGGGGAGCGGGATGGAACCTTCCCGATCTGCTCTGGCCTCGATCAAGCGGCGAGCGATGTCGCGGGCGATTTCGAGTGCTTCGGCGACGGTGCGGCCCTGTGCGACGAGGCCGGGGAGTTCGTCGGAGGTTGCGAGGAATAGACCCTCGGGGAGTGGCTCGACGTGAATCTGAATTGCCAGTTCCATTGCCCTGATGTTAGAACCCGGTGGCCTTTGGGCCATCGGATGTTTTCCTGTTTTGAGGTTGGTTTACCAGCGCATGCGGAGGGCGAGCTGGTAGGTTCGCGGCAGGTTGGAGGCGCTGGTGACGCGACCGAAGTTGCCGGAGACGGGGTTGGTGTCGGGACCGTTGAAGATCGTGTGGTTGAAGGCGTTGAAGCTTTCGGCGCGGAACTGGAGGGTGAGGCGCTCGATGATCTGGATGTTCTTGATCACCGAGATGTCGACGTTGTTGATGAAGTCGCCGCGGTAGGAGGGGAAGGCCTCCGGGAAGGTGCGGACGTTTGCTCCCAACTGGTTGGCGGCAGTGCGCTCGAAGCGCGTAATGTCGAACACCTGATTGAGTTTGCGGGTAGACCAGTTGAGGGGGCCGCCGTAATAAATCACGTTGCCGAAATTGATGGGGCCGCCGGACTGGAAGCTGTAAATCGTGTTGAGCTGCCAGCCGCCGACCAGGCGATTGGTCCAGGGGCCGACGTTGCCGAGGAAGGGCTTGTTCTTGCCGAAGGGGAGCTCATAGCTGCCGGAGAAGACGACGCGCTGGGGACGGTCTTCGTTTGCGACACGGTATTGGAGTTGCGCGTCGCCGGGGTTGAGGCGGTTGGTCGCTTCCATCATCTTCGACCACTGATAGTTGAAGAGGAACTGGAGGCCGCCGGAGAAGCGCTTCTCATAGCGGGCCTGGAGCATGTGGAAACGGGAGAAGCCGTTGACCTGGCCCTCGACGCTGACGCCGCTGTTGCCGGCGAATTGGGGGAAGGCGCGGAGGAGGTTGTCCTGTGAGAAGGTGTTGCCGTTGAGACCCGTGCCTGGGATCAGACCGCGGAAGGGGTTGGGCACGACCGTGGCCAGGCGGGTGATATTAGCCTGGTCGCGGGTGGGGCTGGTGGAGAGGTATTGGTTGGGCACGAAGTTGAGGTCGCGCGTTTCCGGGAGGCGGGTCGCGTTGGAGCCGATGTAGCCGATCTCGATGACGGCGTCTTTGCCCACGGTCTTCTGGATGTTGAAGTTCCAGCGCCAGGTTTGCGGGCTGCCGAGGTTGCGGTCGACACTGCGCACGGACTGGCCGAGGAAGGTGTTGACGCCAAGTGTATTGCCGACCGGTGCAAGAATGCCGTTGGGGAAGGGATTGGAAAGAGTGGCGGCTGGGGTGAGGAAGACGTTGCCTTGGGCGGCGACGAGATCGGTTTGACGGCTGAAGCCGGGTTGTTGGATGCCGAAGGTGCCGAAGGTGCCGACGAAGAGGCCGATGCCGCCGCGAACGACCATGCCCTTGGCCCAGGATGGCTGCCAGCTCAAGCCGAAGCGAGGAGAGAAGCTGAGCTTGTAGGGGTCGTAGATGGCGCGCCGCTCGGGGCTGGCGAAGACGATGCCACCGCGCGGGTTGAACTGCGAGACCGGGAGGATCGCGCTGGGTTGTGCGGTGTAGTTGGCAATGGCGGCTGAGGTGATGCCGAGGGTCGCATTGGGATCGAAGCCGGCGACGGAGCGGTTGAAGCGCTCGGTTGTGCCGGTCTCGGCTTCGTAGCGGAGGCCGAGGTTGAGAGTGAGGTTGTTGCGAAGGCGGAAGTCGTCTTGCAGGAAGAAGGCGTAGTAGTAAGACTGTTGGGTGCGGGTGGCGTTGACCTGGAAGTTGCCGCCGGTGGGCAGGCCGAGCAACATGCCGGCGAGATCCTGGCCGATGCGGGCGTTGGCTACGTTAGAGGCGGCGCGGGTCCAATCAGGGCGGAACTGATAGAGGCCGCTTGAATTGCCGAAGCCGTTGGAGCTTTCGATCTGCTTGCGCAGGTCGGCGCCGAACTTGAGGGTGTGTTTTCCGGTGAGCTTGGTGATGCTCTCAAAGATCTGGAAGGTATCGAAAGGAGTGCGGTCACCGCCGGAATCGCCGAAGTCGGTGTAAGCGTCCAGGTCGATGCGGGGGAAGACGTTGCGGGTGCTGGCGGCGCGGAGAGCCGAGGGGAAGCCGAGGCTGGTGAAGTCGAAACCGTTGCTGGGGCGCGTGCTGCCTTCGATGAAGCGGTTCCAGTTGGCGCGGGTGTTGATGAGGAGGGTGGGCGTGACCGTGTAGACGTCGTCGAAGAGGAAGCCCCAGTTGACGCGGCTGAGGAAGTTGCCGGTGACGATGCTGTTGAAGCGGTTGCCGCGGTTCTCGATGCGATCGTTCTGGCGCATGTTAAAGAACAACTTGTGCTTGTCGGAGACGTTCCAATCGAAGCGGCCGACGTAGCTGGAGAAGTTGTCGCTGCGGACGGCGTTGTCGAAGCGATTGTTCTCGCCGATGGCGCTGCCGACCGCGTTGGGCTCGGGCAAGTAGCCGAGGATGTTGGTGGCCACCGGGTTGATGCGATTGGTGGGGATGATGTTGCCGGCAAAGGGCTGGCGGGTGATGATGCCGTTGTTGAGCACGCCGGTGTTGGGATCGTGGATCACGACGCCTGAAGGAGAGAGGGCGCTGAAGTCGCCGCGGCGCTGAGCCATGGAGGGGATGGTGGAGAAGGTGGGCTCGGGTTCAGACTGCTTGATGCCTTCGTAGGTGAAGAAGAAGAACAGCTTGTTCTTGCCGTTGATGAGTTTCGGGATCCAGATGGGGCCGCCGATGGAGCCACCGAATTGATTGAAGCGGGTGACGGGCTTGCGCTGGTTGGCGGCGTTGGTGAAGAAGGGAGTGGACTTGAGGGCCGAGACCTGATTGAACTCGTAGAGGCTGCCGTGCAGCTCGTTGGTGCCGCCCTTCATGACGACGTTGACCGTACCGCCGGAGGTGTTGCCGTATGCCGCGTCGGGCTGGAAGGCTTCGACTTTGACTTCAGAGACGGAATCGACGGGAGGGTTGTAGGCGACGCGGCGGTTGCGAGTCATGTCGGGTGCGCCGTCGAGGAGGAGTTCGTTCGATTGCGCCTGGCCGCCGCCCATGGAGAAGCCGGAGGGGCCGGCGTTGTCGAAGGGGCGGGTGAAGCGGGGGTCGCTTGAAGGCGTGACGCCGTAGGCGAGCTGGGCCAGGGTGAGAGCGGTGCGGCCGTTCATGGGCATGCTCTCGATCTGGGATGAGGAGATGACCTGGCCGACGCTGGCGCTGGCTGTGGAAAGCAGGGCGACGTCGGCGGTGACAGTGACGGAATCCGCCTGGCTACCGATTTGGAGAACCACGTCCTGGGCGACCTTGACGTTGGTGCCGATTGTGATGCCGCTTTGGGTGTATTTCTTGAAGCCCTGCGATTCGACGGTGAGCTGGTAGGGGCCAGGGGCGAGGAAGGGGAGGGTGTATTCGCCTTCGGGAGAGGTTGTGGCTTCAGACTTTGCGCCCGTGTTCGATTCTGTGGCGATTACCTTTGCGTTGGGGATGGAGGCGCCGGAAGGGTCAGTTACGCGGCCGGACAATGTGGAGCGGAATTCCTGCGCAAACATCGAGGCGCACAGAAGGGTCATGAGAAAGACTTTTGGCAACATAGCTGATTGAAGTTTAGCGTATTTCAATTGTGTGAATCTTTGTGGAAATCTTGTTGAATATATTGTGGTGCCTTGTGAGGGGACCACAATATGTGGAATGTCGCTTTACTTCGCCAAGGTTCTGTTTTAGTCTGGAGAGACTCCCCCCCCGAGTGCCCGCTGCGCCGTTGCGCGGTGAGGTGAAGTTCTATTTGCGAGGGGATACACCGTTGCTAAAACTCAAACGTTTGGAATTGCAGGGCTTTAAGTCCTTCTGTGATCGCACGGAGATGCGTTTCCATGGAGAAGGCGTGGCCGCCATTGTGGGGCCGAACGGTTGCGGGAAGTCGAATCTGAGCGACGCCATCAGTTGGGTGCTTGGGGAGCAGAGCGCGAAGACTTTGCGCGGCGGACGGATGGAAGACGTGATCTTCGCTGGGACGAAGGATCGCAAGCCGCTCGGGATGGCGAGCGTGACGATGACGATGGTGGATCATGACGGAAGCTATCTCGAAAAGATGCTGCCGCTTGAGAAGGATGGGGATGCGCCGGCGAAGAAGGGTTCGCGGGAGATCACGATCACGCGGCGGCTGTACCGAAGTGGCGATAGCGAGTACCTGATCGACGGGAAGCTGGCGCGGCTGCGGGATATCCAGGATGTGTTTATGGGTTTGGGCCTGGGACCGGAGAGCTACGCGATCATCGAGCAGGGACGCATCGGGCAGATTCTATCGAACAAGCCGATGGATCGCCGGGCGATTATCGAAGAGGCGGCGGGGATTACGAAGTTTAAGACGCGGCGTCGGTTGGCGGAGAGCCGGCTCGAAAGCGCGCGGCAGAACCTGAACCGCGTATTCGACATTCTCGAAGAAGTGGGCCGGCAGGTGGGGAGCCTGAAGCGTCAGGCGGCCAAGGCGAAACGATTTGAAGAGTTGAAGGGCGAACTGGATGGGCACATCAAGCTGGTGTTGTCGAACCGGTTTCGGTATTTGGAGCGGGAAGCGGCGAAGGTGGCGCTGGAGTTGGGCGAGGCGACGACGGCATTCAATGAATTGTCCGCGAGCCTGGCCACGAAGGATGAGGAGCAGCAGAAGCTGAAGGCGCGATTCTTTGAAGTGGAGTCGGCGTTGACGGCGGCGCGCAAGCAGTTGGGTGAGTTTGAGCTGGAGGCGGAGCGGACGCGCGGCAAGCTGACGAGCCAGTCGCAGCAGATCGGGAATATCGATCAGCGGCTTGCGACCAGCGAGGCGGAAGTGGCGAACCTCGAGTTGCGGTTGACGGAGATTCGCGGCGAGATGGACGCGGCGCAGAGGGATGCTGCGGAGCTGCAGGAGCAGGCTTCGCAGTTGCGCGCTCAGGTGGAAGAGAAGACGAGGCAGCGGGACGGGTTGTCGACTTCGTTGCGCGAGCGGACGAGCCAATTGGAGCGGAACCGGCAGCAGATCATCAGCCTGCTTGGGGAAGTGAACCGTTTGCGGAATCAACTGACACAGGTTGAAACCCAGCAGCAAGGCGTCGAGAAGAACATTGAACGGGCGACTCGTGAAGAGACCGAGGCGCAAGCAGAAACGGAGCGCCTTGAGAAGGTGCGCGCAGAGCTGAGCGAGAAATTGAGTGCGCGGCAGATGACGCTCGAAAACATCGCGGACCGGCGGAAGTATGTTGAGACCGAACTGACGGCTCGCCGGCAGCAAGTGAATGAAACGCGGCGTCAGCAGGACGTGCTGCGTACGGAGACCTCGCGGCTGAAGGCGCGCAGGGATTCGCTCGAAGAAATCATTAATCACCGCAGTTACACCACGGACTCGGTGAAGAAGCTATTTACGGCCATCGAAAAGGGCGCGGCAACGGGCCTGAAGCCGATGGGCGTACTCGCGGACTTCATCGAAGTGGACGCGGCATACGAGAAAGCCACCGAAGAGTTCTTGATCGAAGAGCTCGAATATGTGGTGGTGCGGCAGTGGGAGGATGCGCAGAGCGGGATCCAGCTGATGAAGCAGGATCTGGAGGGACGCGCGACTTTCCTGGTACACCCTGATCCGGAGTCGAATTTCACGCGAGGTCGCGTGGAGGAGCCACCAGTCGGTCCGGAGACGGGAATCGTAGGACGGTTGAGCGATGTTCTGAAGATGACGAACGGGTTCAAGTATGGCCCATCGGAATTGTTGCCGCGCATCACCCGCTGCTTTTTAGCGGAGAATCATGAGGCGGCGCAGCGACTGGCGCTGCAGTATCCGGACGTTTACTTTTTGCTGCCGGATGGGGTTTGCTACCACGGCTATGCGGTGACGGGCGGGAAGAAGAGCTCGAGCGGTCCGCTGGCGCTGAAGCGCGAGCTGAAAGAGCTGACCACGCAGCATCATCAGAAGCAGATTGAGCTCGAAAAGAGCGGCACGCAACTGCAGCAGCTTGAGGCGGAGCAGATGGCGCTGACGGCAGATCTAGAGAAGCTGCGGCAGAAACAACAGCAGGAAGAGAAGAGCGCGCTGGTGCTCGATCAGGAGCAGCGGCAGCTGGCCACCGATATGCAGCGTGCAGCGCGGCTCCTATCCAATGCGCGTGTGGAGCTGGACCGGTTGGCCGGAGAAGGCAAGCGGCTGGCGGATTTGCGCGAGAACCTGGACAAGGGTGGCGCAGAGAAGGATGCGGCGCGACTGGCGATGGAAGTTGCGCTTGAGGCCGAGCGCGGGGCTCTTGAAGGGTTGCAGCAGCAGTACAACGCGGCCAACGAAGAACATTCGACCTTGCGGGCTTCTCTGGCGAGCAGCGATGAACGGTTGCGGAATGCGACCGGTACGGTGCAGCGTTTGAACAATGCGCTCAACGAGCAGGGACGGCGCAAGGAGTATCTGTCGGGCGAGATGGAGCGGCTGGGAGTACAGCGTGCACAGTTGCTCAACGACAACATCGAGCTGGACAAGAAGGCGACAGATCTGGCGGAATCGATCGAGAAGGCCCGTGGGACGGTGGCCGAGCTGGCGACCAGCGAAGAGCAAGTGCGCGGGCAACTGGCAGCGATTGAAGACGAACTGCGTGGTATGCGGCAGAATGTGGCCGGCTTGAGCGAGAAGCGTCAACATGCCGAGATTGAGCTGGTGCGTAAGCAGAGCGACCTGAGCCATCTGGAAGAAACCTGCCAGAAGGAGTTGGGGATTGCTGTGGCGGAACTGGCGGCGGCCGAAGAAACTGTGCTTGATGAGATGCAGTTGGCCGATGCCGAGGAGAAGTACAACGAAGTGCGGCGCAAGATCGAGGCGCTGGGCCCGGTGAATCCGGATGCCTTGCAGGAGTTCGAAGAGTCGCAGCAGCGCTATGACTTCCTGAATACGCAGCGGCAGGATTTACTCGATTCGATCAAGGACACCGAGAAGGCGATCCAGGAGATCGACGTGGAATCGAAGAAGCGATTCCAGGATGCGTTCGACAAGATCAACGAGAACTTCCGCGGTACGTATCAGATTCTGTTCAATGGCGGTTCTGGCGAGATGCGTCTGACAGACCCGACGAATGTGAACGAGAGCGGCATCGATATCGTTGCTTCGCCTCCCGGAAAGCGGCTGCAGAATGTTCTGCTGCTGAGCGGCGGCGAGAGAGCAATGACGGCGATGGCGCTGTTGATGGCGATCTTCAAGTTCCAGCCGAGCCCGTTCTGCGTGCTGGACGAAGTGGATGCGCCACTCGACGAAGCCAACATCCTCCGGCTCACCAAGCTGGTGAAGGAGATGTCTGACAATACACAGTTTATTTTCATTACGCACGCCAAGCGAACGATGGAAGCGTCGAGCTCGATGTATGGGGTAACCATGCAGGAGCCTGGGGTTTCCAAGCTTGTGAGTGTCAAGTTCCACGGCGGAGAAAAGCCCGTCGTGCCTGTTCCACCCCCCAGCCAAGACATGGCCGTCACAGCGTAATTTTAATCCGTACGCGTGACGACGACCGGTCTCGCGCGCGCACGTTCCAATTGACGCTGTGACGCCTGTCATGGCCCACTCGAAGTGTGTCTTCACATCGTCGAGGGGGATTCTGGCGGATGTTGCGACAAAGTTACTAGAAGATGTGATCAAATTGCAGACGCTTCAGGGGTCTACCGACCTCAATTTGGCGAAAGCCGTACTACTCCGTGACCGCAAAGCGGTCGCGGAGTTTGTGCAGTTATATTCCGATCCTGTTTACAGGTATGTACGATTCCGGCTGCAGCCGCGGGTGGAAGCCGTGGACGATCTTGTACAGGAAGTATTTTTGACGGCCTGGAAGTCGCTGGGGCGGTATGAAGGGGAAGCACCGCTGCGAGCGTGGATGTTGGGGATCGCACGGCATAAGGTGCAGGATCATTACCGGCGAGTTTTGAAGGATGCGCCGTTTCCGGATGAGGCGGAAGATCCGCGTGAGACGGTGGAAAGCCTTGCAATCGAGGCGCAATCGGGCAAGCGAGTGCAAGAGGTGCTCGAGTCGTTGCCGGAGGATTACCGGACTGTTTTGCTATGGCGCTACTGGGAAAAGCGAGGGGCTGAAGATATCGCCGGCGAGATCGGCCGTACTGCGAAGGCGGTGGAGCGGTTGCTGGCCAGGGCGAGAGAGAAATTCAAAGAAGAATGGGAAAGAAAGGAGGAAGGCAATGAGAGAAGAAATTGAATTTGAGCAATTGGCTGAGCTCGAAGACGAGTTTGATGGACTTGCGCCTTCCCGATTGAAGTCCCGTGTGTATTCGCGTTTGATTCTCGAGATCGAAAAGGATGGGCCGCTGGCGGGTTTGAGCGAGAGCAAGGCCGCAGGGTGGGGGATCTGCGTGCATGAGCAGTTGATCGAGATTCTGCCGAAGCAACAGGACTTGCAGAGTTTTCAGTATTGCAAGGTTTGCCATGCGCGGGTGGCTGGAGAGAACTGGGAGAATGCGCCGATTTACTGGGCGAATTGTCCTTATTGCGCGTTTCAGAACCGGTAAGGCTAGCTGGCGGCTTGAGCGTGCTGGGGCTTGGCCCCAGTTGTTGCGCCGCTGTTATTGAACTTCAAGCGCAAAAACCAATAGAGCATGACGACCAGTGGAATCAGCACTGGAATTGGGAGCAGTGTAGGGATGCGGATGAGCTCGGGGACGCGGCGTTGAGGGCCCAAGAAAAACGATGCGGCGGCGATTAACAGGCCGAGACACATGCGCCATAAGTGGCGAGCGATCCGACTGCGTCCATCGATGCTGCCAGCGTGGAGCAAGCGGATGTCGCCTGCGACCGCGATTCGCCCCATCAGGCCAAAGCTGAACATAGGAATCGCTTCTGGTTTGCCCGCCGTCCAAGACTTCTGGCCAGCTGCGAAGGCGAGCATCGAGACGACTGTTGCGAGCACGGAGCCGACGGGGTCGATCCAATTGGGATGGGGACGCACGGTGAGCAGGGCAGTGGCTACGAAATAGAAGGTGAGCAGACCTGCGATCAGTGAGGTGAAGGGGCCGTTCCAAAAGGCAATCCATGCGCCGGTGAGGGACATCACCCACATAGAGCCAACGAACAAGAGGCCGCTGCGGCTGTGGAGCTTTGCACCCTTCGCAGCCCAAAGCGCGCAGTAGCCCGAGGCGAGGCATAGCGCGCCAGCGATGATGTGAACCGGAGTTATGGCCGCAGCATGGATCATCTCCTGGGTTAACGCACGCAGAATCCGGTTTGTTCCTCGGTATGGACTCAAATCGAGGAACAATCCTGTGAAGGAGTTTTGACTTTATGAGCACGCTCTATCAAATGGAAGACCGCAATTTGCGGATTGGATTGCTGAGTGGCGAAGGAGGCTTTCATTCGCCTGTCGTTGTGCTGGATGGGCTGAGCGCTGAACAAGCAATGGCCAAGCCTCATGGGTTGCCTCACTCGCTGGCAGAAATTGTGGCTCATATGTGTTTCTGGCAGGAGTGGTTTAACGATTGTGCCCGCTCGGGTTTTGCGGGAATGGCGGAACATGCTGCCGAGGGTTGGCCGGAGGTTGCCGCCGATGGCTGGGATGATCTGCGTGGCAGGTATCTCGCCGCGATTGAGGAAGCAAAGAGAATCGTTGCAACTTCTGATTCCCTGGGAGAGGCACTGCTGCCGCCTGGAGTGCCGCTTGAGATTCTCGCCAAGGAGTCGCGCGGATCGGGATTGCTACATGCTGTGGTGCACAACGGGCACCATTTGGGGCAGATCGTCACGATGCGTCAATTGCTGGGATTGTGGCCGCCTGCGGCGGGATCGATGACCTGGTGAAACGCTGTCTTTAGAATTCGCGCACGATGCCGAACTGGTTGAGGAAGTTGAGAAAGAGAGCTTTGCCGCGGGGGCGGAGCTGGGCGCTGAGCGGGTTGGCCGAGACGGTTTCCCAAAAGGTGTAGCGGAATTGCCAGCCTGGGCGGAGGCGAAGGTCGAGGCCCACTGCGGTGCGCCAATAGAGCTTGCTGTTGCTGAACTCGTTGGGTGGAAGGGTAGGGTTGCCTTTTTGGATGCGGACGCTTTTTGAGGAGCTGGCAAGATGGATTGTGCCTGCGCCACCGCTGACGTAGGGGCGGAAGCGGTTGGTTCTGGGGAGGACGTGAATCATGGCGTCGAGGCCGAAGGATTGTTGGGTGGCGGTGCGGGCTTGCTCGAAAGAGTCTTCGCGATTGTTGGCGGTTGCGAGGCCGGTGAAGGTGACGTTGTTGCGATTGAAACCGTATGCGGCTTGGAGGCTGAAGTACTCGCGGATGTGTTTGCCAGCGAAGATCTGAAAGGCAGGGCCGTTCTTTGGTTGGTAGAGGGAGATGGCGGTTTGATCGCGATCGATGTTGGTGGCTCCATCGCCAGACAGCGTCGCGATCCCGGCTGTGCCACCGGCAAACCACTGTCCACTACAGAGTGGAACCAACGAGGCGATCAAGAAAAAAACTTTGAGCACTTCACTATTTTGAGGGGGATTTTACTGGTTGTCACGACGAATCACACAGAAGCGCTTCACAAAGATTGAACCTAAGGAAAATGCGATGAAAAACAACTTTTTGAGTATTGTGGCAGCGCTTGCCATGGTTGTGACGGGTGCCAATGCGCAGCCGGGACAAGGGACGCGATTTATTGGAATCGCCGGCCCGACGATGTTGACTGAGCCGGGCACCTATATGCTGACGGCGAGCCAGACGGTGAGCAGTTCCTCAGGGGCTGGCATCACGATCATGGGGAACAACATCACGCTCGATTTGAATGGGCAGAGCATTATGGGGACGGGTACGGGCGCTGGTGTGAGCGTTGTGGGAGCGAGAAATGTGACGGTGAAGAACGGGATCATCGAGGGTGCGCTGATGGGCGTGGTGACGATGAACTCGACCAACGTCAAGATTGAAGGGCTGATGATTCGCGGCAGGATGGGCGCTCCGCCCGAGGCCGGCATCATGATGGTGGCGACCGCGAACTCGGTGGTGATGAACAACCAGATCCTGAATACGGCTCTGGGTATTTTTGTGCGGGGTGGTGGGAGCTTCGGGAATCGTATCGAAGGGAACACGATGACGCATATGGGCAGCACCGGGCCGCTTGGGATCTGCTACAACCCGAGCGACACCGATCCCCAAGGGCCGAAGGGCGATTTGATTACGCGGAATCTGATCCGTGGTTACCGGCAGGCCGTTTCAATTACGGAAAGCTCAGAGTACAACGTGGCTGAAGGCAATACCTTCATCTTCAGGAACACGGCCTCCACTTCGCCGAATGCGACGAACCTGGTCCGGAACAATACCGAAGTCAAGATCAATTAGCGCCAGGGCACTGGTTTTGGCATCTCTTCCAGTGTGAACCTGGTTGTCATTCTTGGAGATCAACTTGACGTGAATAGTGCGGCCTTCGATGGCTTCGACGTCCAGAATGATGTGGTCTGGATGGCGGAGGTCTCATCGGAGGCCGATCACGTTTGGACGCACAAGGCGCGGATTGTGCTGTTTCTGGCGGCGATGCGGCACTTTCGGGACGAGTTGCGCGGGCGTGGCATCCGGGTGGATTACACCGAATTGAGCGGGACTGGGACTCTGATTGGGGAATTGCGGAAGGCGGTCAAAAAGCTCAAGCCGTCGAAGGTGATCGTGGTGGAGCCCGGGGAATGGCGGGTGAAGAACGATTTCGAAAGTCTGGGGGAGTTGCTTGAGATTCGCGAAGACCGGCACTTTTTGTCGAGCGTGGCGGACTTTCGGGAACACGCCGAGGGACGGAAACAGTTGCGGATGGAGTACTTTTATCGCGAGATGCGGAAGCGTTATGGCGTGCTGATGGAGAAGGGCAAGCCGGTGGGTGGGGATTGGAATTACGACGAGGAAAATCGGGGGAGTTTTGGGAAGACTGGGCCTGGGTTGTTGCCGGCTCCGCTTGAGTTTGCGCCTTCCGCGTTGACGCGGGAGGTGATGGCTTTGGTGGAGAAGCGATTTGGTGGGCATCCGGGGAAGTTGGATGCGTTTGGGTGGCCGGTGACTCGGGCGCAGGGTTTGGAGGCGCTGAGTGATTTTGTGGCGAACCGATTGGGCAACTTTGGGGTTTATCAGGATGCGATGTGGACGGGCGAGCCGTGGTTGTATCACTCGCGTATTGCGTGTGCGTTGAATTTGAAGCTGCTGAATCCGCGAGAGGTGATTGCGGCGGCTGAGGCGGCTTATCATCGCGGGGATGCGCCGCTAGCAGCTGTTGAAGGGTTTATCCGGCAGATCCTGGGGTGGCGGGAGTATGTGCGCGGGATCTATTGGTTGTTCATGCCCAAGTATGTTGAGCGGAATGCGTTGGGTGCGACGGAGAAGCTGCCTGATTTTTATTGGACGGGCAAGACAGAGATGGAGTGCCTGCGGCAGGCGATCGGGCAGACGCTGGATCATGGGTATGCGCATCACATCCAGCGGTTGATGGTGACGGGGTTGTTTTCGCTACTGTATGGGGTCGACCCGAAGCAGGTGCATGAGTGGTATCTGGCCGTGTATGTGGATGCGGTGGAGTGGGTGGAACTGCCGAATACGCTGGGGATGAGCCAGTTCGGGGATGGTGGCATTATGGCTTCGAAGCCGTATGCGGCGACGGGCAAGTACATCCAGCGCATGTCGAATTATTGCGGGCATTGCCAGTATGATCCGGCAGAGAGTGCGGGAGAGAAGGCTTGCCCGTTTACGACGCTGTATTGGGATTTTCTGATGCGGCATGAGGAGCGGCTGAGCAAGGTGGGCCGGATGGATATGCAGCTGCGCAATCTGGTTCGGATTGAGCCGGCGAAGAAGGCGGCGATCGTGGCGAAGGCCGAAGAGATCAAGGAGAGATATCGATGAAGACCGTTGTGACGGCCGCTTATGGCGGCACTGGGAGTGTGTTGACGCGGCGGTTGGCGGCCAAGGGCCATGAGTTGTTGTTGATTGGGCGGAATGGGGATAAGCTGGCGGCTCTTGCTGCGGAGGTGGGGACGGCGCAGTATGTTGTGACGGATCTGACGGCGCTAGAGGCGGTGGAGGCGGCGGTGCAGGCGTTTGGGCCGATTGATGGGATTGTGAATTGTGCTGGAAGTATTTTGTTGAAGCCGGCGCATATTACTTCTGAAGCCGAGTTTCAGCAGACGCTGGATACGAATTTGAAGACGGCGTTTGTGGCGTTGCGGGCGGGGGTGAAGAATATGCCTGCTGGTGGGTCTGTTGTTTTGATTTCGACGGCTGCGGCGCGGATGGGGTATGCGAATCATGAGGCGATTGCGGCGGCGAAGGCTGGAGTGATGGGGCTGGCGTTGTCGGCGGCGGCTACTTATGCGGCGCGGAATATTCGTGTGAATTGTGTGGCGCCTGGGTTGGTGGAGACGCCTCTCGCAGCTCGGATTACTTCGAATGAGGCGGCGCTAAAGGCTTCGATGGGGATGCATGCGTTGGGAAGGATTGGGAGGCCAGAGGATGTGGCGTCGATGATTGAGTTTTTGCTGAGTGCGGAGAATGCGTGGGTGACGGGGCAGGTGTTTGGGGTGGATGGTGGGTTGGGGACGGTGCGGGCGAAGTAACATTTGGTTCTGCGCGGCGATAGCCTGATCAGAGGAATTGCGCGTGAAAAAGAGCCAGCTTACCTTCAAAATTCTAAAGCTGTTGTTGTTGAGGAGCCTTCGCGATCCCGAGGCGAAAAAAATCTTGTGGACGGCATCCCGACCGCTGCTTATTTTCATTCTTGCGGAAGGGTTGCTGCTGGCCTTTTTGGCTTGGACCTTTCCGGTGGGGCGGACCAGAGAATTCTGGATCTTCATCGGCTTTATCTTAATTTGCGGTCTGCTCATGGGTTGGATCCGACGGAGGATGCTTCTTAACGATGCGGTGATTTCGATATATCCTCTCAACACTTCATTGCAACCTTGTGAGGAAGTGAAGCGATATTTGCGGGGGAGGTTGCGAATTGTGCGGGGCATGTTGTTGCGTGCAGCAGAAGATTCAGCAACGACGCGACAAATGCAGAATGAAGATTTGCGCAAAGCAGAGTTGTGGGACCAATTGGAAAGGGAAGAGAGAGATTTGGCCATGGCATCCGGAGGGACCTGGCCAGAGGAGGCGCGACAGCAACTGGGTTAAGTATTAAGAGTTCTGCAAAAAGGAAATGGGTCATGCTAAACCTTTCACAAATCCGTTAGCGGCGGAGAAAGAGGAAAGGCAGATGACCCGAAAGCAGAATAGCGCAAAAGCGGACTGGAAGGCAGTGATGGGCCAGGACG